>NZ_JBFBEK010000004.1:0-406333 GCF_040683715.1 Streptomyces sp. NPDC093260 | reverse complement strand
TCCGCGGGGCGGGGCGGCGGTTCGGCGGGGGCGGGGCTGCGGCGCGTTGGGCCGGGCCGCCCGTCCGGGTTACGCTTGATGGTCACCCTCCCCCCGGCCCCCGGGCCGGGGTCATCCCAGTCAGCTCACGAAGGTAATCCCCGCGATGTCTGTCGAGTCGGTCTTCCCACAGCTCGAGGCCCTGCTGCCGCATGTGCAGAAGCCGATCCAGTACGTGGGCGGTGAACTGAACTCCACCGTCAAGCCGTGGGACAGCTGTGACGTCCGCTGGGCGCTCATGTACCCGGACGCGTACGAGGTCGGCCTGCCCAACCAGGGCGTCATGATCCTCTACGAGGTGCTCAACGAGCAGGACGGCGTCCTGGCCGAGCGCACCTACAGCGTCTGGCCCGACCTGGAGGCGCTGATGCGGGAACACGACGTCCCGCAGTTCACGGTGGACAGCCACCGCCCGGTCAAGGCGTTCGACGTGTTCGGCCTGTCCTTCTCCACGGAGCTGGGCTACACCAACATGCTCACCGCCCTGGACCTGGCCGGCATCCCGCTGGAGTCCAAGGACCGCACGATCGACGACCCGATCGTCCTCGCCGGCGGCCACGCGGCCTTCAACCCCGAGCCGATCGCCGACTTCATCGACGCGGCCGTCATCGGCGACGGCGAACAGGCCGTCCTCGACATGACCCGGATCATCCGCGAGTGGAAGGCCGAGGGCCGCCCCGGCGGCCGCGAGGAGGTCCTTCTGCGGCTGGCGAAGACCGGCGGCGTGTACATCCCCGGCTTCTACGACGTCGAGTACCTGCCCGACGGCCGGATCGCCCGCGTGGTCCCCAACCGCTCCGGCGTGCCGTGGCGCGTGTCCAAGCACACGGTGATGGACCTGGACGAGTGGCCCTACCCCAAGCAGCCGCTGGTCCCGCTGGCCGAGACGGTCCACGAGCGGATGTCGGTGGAGATCTTCCGCGGCTGCACCCGCGGCTGCCGCTTCTGCCAGGCCGGCATGATCACCCGCCCGGTGCGCGAGCGCTCCATCACCGGCATCGGCGAGATGGTCGAGGCCGGGCTGAAGGCGACCGGCTTCGAGGAGGTCGGCCTGCTGTCGCTGTCCTCCGCGGACCACAGCGAGATCGGTGACATCGCCAAGGGCCTCGCCGACCGCTACGAAGAGGACAAGATCGGCCTGTCCCTGCCGTCCACCCGCGTGGACGCCTTCAACGTGGACCTGGCCAACGAGCTGACCCGCAACGGCCGCCGCTCCGGCCTGACCTTCGCGCCCGAGGGCGGCTCCGAGCGGATGCGCAAGGTCATCAACAAGATGGTCTCCGAGGAGGACCTGATCCGCACCGTCGCCACCGCCTACGGCAACGGCTGGCGCCAGGTGAAGCTGTACTTCATGTGCGGCCTGCCCACCGAGACCGACGACGACGTGCTGCAGATCGCCGACATGGCCACCCGCGTCATCGCCAAGGGCCGCGAGGTCTCCGGCTCAAACGACATCCGCTGCACGGTCTCCATCGGCGGTTTCGTCCCCAAGCCGCACACCCCCTTCCAGTGGGCGCCCCAGCTCTCCGCCGAGGAGACCGACGCGCGCCTGCAGAAGCTGCGGGACAAGATCCGCGGCGACAAGAAGTACGGCCGCTCCATCGGCTTCCGCTACCACGACGGCAAGCCCGGCATCGTCGAGGGCCTGCTCTCCCGCGGCGACCGCCGGATCGGCGCCGTCATCCGCGCGGTCTACGACGACGGCGGCCGCTTCGACGGCTGGCGCGAGCACTTCTCCTACGACCGCTGGATGGCCTGCGCGGACAAGGCGCTGGCCCCCTTCGGCGTCGACGTCGACTGGTACACCACCCGCGAGCGCTCCTACGAGGAGGTCCTGCCCTGGGACCACCTGGACTCCGGCCTGGACAAGGACTGGCTCTGGGAGGACTGGCAGGACGCCCTGGACGAGACCGAGGTCGAGGACTGCCGCTGGACCCCGTGCTTCGACTGCGGCGTCTGCCCGGCGATGGACACCAACATCCAGATCGGCCCCACGGGCAAGAAACTGCTCCCCCTGACGGTCAAGAACACCACCCCGGCACCGAGCCACGCCCACTGACGCCGGGTCAGTCCGATCGCAGGGTGACACGCCCCCGTGACGCTTCCCCGTCACGGCAGGGATCCGTACGGCGGCTCTCCGCGTCCTTCACGTCATGGAACCGGAGAAGCGGGGGGCCGGCGGGCCGGAGCGGCGGGAGCCCGAAGGGTGTCTCGTCGTGGCGGTGCGGTTGCCGGTGCGGATCGTCGTGCTGGTGCTCGTCGTGCCCGTGCGTGTCCTGTGGGACGTGCTCGTCGCCGGCGGGAGGCTCCTGCGCGACCATGTGCTGCGGCCGCTCGGGCGGGCGCTGTTCGTGTGGCCGTGGGTGCGGCTGTGGCGGTACGCCGTCGTACCGGTCGGCCGTGCGCTCGCCCGGCTCTGGCGCGTCCTCGTCGTCGTGCCGCTCGGGTGGGCGTACCGCTGGGTGCTGACGCCGGTCGGGCGCGCGATCGCCTGGGTGGCGCGCGGGATCGGGGCGGCGCTGGAGTGGGTGTACGCGCGCGTGCTGACGCCCGTCGGGCACGCGTGCGCGTGGCTGCTCAGAGGACTGGTCCTGGTCCTCGCCGCGGTCGGGGCCGCGACCTGGGCGGGGGCCGCCCGGCTGGTGCGGTGGCTCGTCGTCGTACCGGCGCTGTGGCTGTACCGGTGGGTCCTCGCGCCGGTGGGACGGGCGCTCGCCTGGTGCGCGCGGGGGCTGTGGCGGCTGCTGGGGCTGCTGGTCGCCGGGGTCGGCATGGTCCTGTACTGGATCTGCCGGGTGTTGTTCGTCGTGCCCGCGCTCGCCCTGGGGCGGTGGGTGCTCGTCCCCGTCGGCCGTGTCCTCGCCGTCCTGGGGCGGGAGACCGCCGACGCGTTCCGGCACGCCTGGCGGGTGGCCGGCCGTGTCTCGCGCGCCCTCGGGCGGCTGTTGGCGACCCTGCTGCGGTGGACGGTCGTGACGCCCGCGCGCTGGACGTACCGCACGGTGCTGACCCCGGCCGGGCACCTCGTCCGGGACGCCGTACTGCGCCCGGCGGGCCGGGCCGCGCGCGCCGCCGGCCGCACCGCCCGCCAGATGCTGGACGCGGCCCGCAGGACCGCACGGCAGACCAGGGCCGACATCCGCCGGGCGCTGCTCGGCACCCCCGGGCCGACGGCCCGGGAGGAACCCGTCACGGCCGGGACGCGTACCCTGGAGGGCAGGACCGGGCGCGAAGCGTCCCCGCAGCCGCGGGGGTGACCGCGCGCCGCACCTGAGCGCTCCCCGCCCACGCGGGGCCGGCGCCGCGGTCCGTCCGCCGTACACAAGGAGAAGTTCCACTGGGCAAGCGACAGCCCGAAGGCCCGCCGCCCGCACCCGCGGTGCAGCGCATCCGACTGCGTTACACCAAGCGCGGCCGCCTCCGGTTCACCAGCCACCGTGACTTCCAGCGCGCCTTCGAGCGTGCGCTGCGCCGCGCCGAGGTGCCGATGGCGTACTCGGCGGGGTTCACCCCGCACCCGAAGGTCTCCTACGCCAATGCCGCACCCACCGGCACGGGCAGTGAGGCGGAGTACCTGGAGATCGCGCTCACCGCGCCCCGCGACCCGGAGCGGCTGCGCGTCCTCCTCGACGAGTCGCTGCCCGCCGGGCTCGACATCGTCGAGGCGGTCGAGGCCCGTACCCCGGGACTCGCCGACCGGCTGACCGCTTCCGTGTGGGAGTTGCGGCTGGACGGCGTGGACCCGGCCGAGGCGGAGTGCGCGGTCGCCGCCTTCAACGGCGCCGCGAGCGTCGAGGTGCAGCGCCTGACCAAGAACGGCATGCGCACCTTCGACGCCCGTCCGGCGGTGGTGAGCCTGGCGAGCGCGGAATCGCCTGGTGCGGCTGTTGATAGGCCGACCGACCAGCCCTGTGCGATACTGCGGCTGGTTGTTCGGCACGTGACGCCTGCCGTACGACCCGACGACGTCCTGTCCGGTCTCCGCGCCGTGGCCGACCTGGCGCCGCCGGTCCCCGTAGCGGTGACCAGGCTGGCGCAGGGGCTGCTCGATGAAGAGACCGGCACGGTGACCGACCCGCTCGCGCCCGACCGCGAGGCAGACCCGGCCGCCCCGGCCGCAGTATCAGGGGCCGCCGGCGCCGCCGCCGCGAAGGCGTCTGCGTAGGGAAGGTTCCGTAGGGACGGACGTCGAAGCGCCGCCCTCGTACTCGGGAGCCACCTGGGTCGGGCAGCGCACCGACCAGAAGACTTTCGCCAGGCCGTATGCGACAAGGCGTACGGAACCGGCGAGACAGGACTACAGACAGCTCCCGTGTGGCGCCCGCGCCCCGGACGGCGGCCGTCGCGCACCGCGCGGCCGCGGACGTCAACGGCGTCCGACCGGACACGGTCGTATGCCGGACCAGGCGCGGCGCCCGGGAGCCCTGACGGGAGATACGCCCGCATGCTCGAACCGACCGAGCCCACCAAGGGTTCCGAAGAACTGAACACCCCCAGCGACACCCTGCCGCCGCGTCGGCGTCGGCGTGCCGCGTCCCGGCCGGCGGGTCCGCCGGCCGGTGCCGCCGCCGAGACGTCGGCGGAGCTGACCGCGCCGGCCATACCGCCCGCCGACTCCGCCGAACTCGCGGAGGACACCGGGGAGACGGAGCAGGCCGCGGCGAGCGCCGCGCCCGAACAGGCCGCCGTCGCCGAGCCCGCGCCGCCGCGCCGCACCCGCCGCCGGGCCTCCGCGCCGACCGGCGCGCCGAAGGCAGCCGAGGCCGAGGCGAGCGCCGAGACCGTGGTGGCGAAGAGCGCCGACACGGCCGCCGCGCCGGCCGTCGACGAGACCACCGCAGGAACGGTGGAGTCCGGCGAGGCCGCGGCCCCGCGCCGCACCCGCCGCCGTGCCACCCGCAGCGTGACCGCGCCCGCCGGCGCCCCGGCCGCCGCCGAGACCGCCGAGACGGTCGTCGCCGCCGCGCCCGCGGACGCCGCGGTGAGCGCCGTTGCGGCCGAGCCGAAGACCGAGGCCGTCGCCGAGTCGCCCGCGCCCGCCCGCCGCACCCGCCGCCGGGCCTCCGCCCCCAGCGGTGCGCCGAAGGCCGCCGAAGCTCCCGCAGAGACGCCGGCCGCACCCGCCGAGGACGCCGCCGGGACGCCGGCCGCCGAGGCCCCCGCCGCTGCGGCCGAAGCCCCCGCCGAGGAGGCCGCGCCCAAGGGCCGTACGCGCCGCCGGGCCACCCGCAAGACGGCCGCGCCCGCCGACCAGTCGGTGAGCGAGGCGCCCGAGGCCCCCGCCGCCGAGCCGGTGACCGAGGCCCCCGCCGCCGCGGAACCCGCCGTGGAGGAGCCCGCCGTCGAGGCGGCACCGCCGCGCACCCGCCGCCGCGCCACGCGCCGCGCCGCCGCACCGGCCGGTACGCCGGAGACCGCCGTGGGCGAGCAGGCCCCTGCCGCCGAGACGCCCGAGGTCCCCGCCGCCGAAGCCCCGCAGGCTCCGGAAGCCGCCAAGGCCGCCGAGGCCTCGCCCGTCGAGGCCGAGGCCCAGGAGCCCGCCGAGGACGCCGCGCCGCGGCGCGGCCGCCGCCGGGTCGTACGGCGTGCGGCGACCGGGTTCTCCGAGCCCGCCGCCAAGACCGCCGCCGCGCGGGCCGAGGCCGCCGAGGCCGAGTCGGCGCGCCGTCCGGCGCGCCCGTCCGTGGCCGTGTTCCAGCCGCCGGTCTTCGCCGAGCCGAAGTTCCAGACCCCGCAGCGGGCCGCCGCCGAAGCGGCCGCCGAGGCGGCGGAGGCCGAGGAGCCGGAGGAGACCGAAGAGCTCGCGCAGGCCGCGCAGGAGCAGGAGCAGCCCGAGCAGTCCGGGACCCGGCGTCGCCGCCGGCGTCGTGGCGCCGCGCAGGACGAGGAGCCCGAGGCGGCCCCGGCCGTGGCGGAGGACGAGCCCCAGGCCGAGGAAGCCGACGAGGCCGAGGAGCCCGAGGACGTCGCCGACGGTGAGGACGGCGAGGAGGGCGCCTCGCGCCGCCGTCGCCGTCGTGGTGGCCGTCGCCGCCGCCGGGGCGAGAGCGCCGAGGCCGGCGGTGACGAGGACGCGGAGGAGAGCGAGGAACTCGCCGCCGCGCAGGCCGCCGAGGACGCCGAGGACACCGCCGAGCAGATCGAGGAGGACGCCGAGGACGCCGAGGAGTCCGCCGACGACGAGGACCACGCGGCCGGCGGCAGCAACAGCAGCCGGCGTCGCCGCCGTCGCCGTCGCCGCGCCGGCGACAGCGCCCCGGAGGCCGAGCCGTCCGCCGACGACCCCGAGCGCACCGTCGTCAAGGTCCGCGAGCCGCGCAAGAAGGACGAGCGGCCCTCGGACGAGGTGCAGTCCATCAAGGGCTCGACGCGTCTGGAGGCCAAGAAGCAGCGCCGCCGCGAGGGGCGCGAGCAGGGTCGCCGCCGGGTGCCGATCATCACCGAGGCCGAGTTCCTGGCCCGCCGCGAGGCCGTCGAGCGCGTGATGGTGGTCCGCCAGCACGGCGACCGCACCCAGATCGGCGTCCTCGAGGACGACGTGCTCGTCGAGCACTACGTCAACAAGGAGCAGGCCGTCTCCTACGTCGGCAACGTCTACCTCGGCAAGGTGCAGAACGTCCTGCCGTCGATGGAGGCCGCCTTCATCGACATCGGCAAGGGCCGCAACGCCGTGCTGTACGCGGGCGAGGTCAACTTCGAGGCGCTCGGCATGTCCGGCGGCCCGCGCCGGATCGAGTCCGCGCTGAAGTCCGGCCAGTCGGTGCTGGTGCAGGTCACCAAGGACCCGATCGGCCACAAGGGCGCCCGCCTCACCAGCCAGGTCTCCCTGCCGGGCCGCTACCTCGTGTACGTGCCCGAGGGCTCGATGACGGGCATCAGCCGCAAGCTGCCCGACACCGAGCGGGCCCGGCTGAAGACCATCCTCAAGAAGATCGTCCCCGAGGACGCGGGCGTCATCGTGCGCACCGCCGCCGAGGGCGCGAGCGAGGACGAGCTGCGCCGGGACGTCGAGCGGCTCCAGGCGCAGTGGGAGGAGATCAAGAAGAAGTCGAAGAACGGCGGCAGCGCGCCGACGCTGCTGTACGGCGAGCCGGACATGACCGTCCGGGTCGTGCGCGACATCTTCAACGAGGACTTCTCCAAGGTCATCGTCAGCGGCGACGAGGCGTGGGAGACCATCCACGGTTACGTCTCGCACGTCGCCCCCGACCTCGCCCCGCGCCTGTCGCGCTGGACGAGCGAGGTGGACGTCTTCGCCACGTACCGGATCGACGAGCAGCTCGCCAAGGCGCTGGACCGCAAGGTCTGGCTGCCGAGCGGTGGTTCGCTGGTGATCGACCGGACCGAGGCGATGGTCGTCATCGACGTCAACACCGGCAAGTTCACCGGCCAGGGCGGCAACCTGGAGGAGACGGTCACCAGGAACAACCTGGAGGCGGCCGAGGAGATCGTGCGCCAGCTCAGGCTGCGCGACCTGGGCGGCATCATCGTGATCGACTTCATCGACATGGTGCTGGAGTCCAACCGGGACCTGGTGCTGCGCCGGCTGCTGGAGTGCCTGGGCCGGGACCGGACCAAGCACCAGGTGGCCGAGGTGACCTCGCTGGGTCTGGTGCAGATGACCCGCAAGCGGGTCGGCCAGGGCCTGCTGGAGTCCTTCTCCGAGACCTGCGTCCACTGCAACGGCCGCGGTGTCATCGTCCACCTGGACCAGCCGTCGGCCGGTGCGGCGGGCGGCAAGCGCCGCAAGCGCGCCCGGGCCGGCGCCGAGCCGCACGAGCACGAGCACGAGGCCGTGGCGGCCGCCCCGGTCAGCGCCGAGGAGGAGGCCGAGACGGAGGCGGAGGTCGCCGCCGAGGTCGCCGAGCCGGCCGCGCTGCCCGCGCCCGAGATGGCGCCGGACGAGGAGCTGTACAGCAGCATCGCCGAGGCGGAGGCGGCGGCCTCCCGGGGCCGTGGCCGGCGCCGGACGAGCCGTCGGGCGTCCGCTCCGGCGGGTGCGCCGAGGGCCCTGGCCGACGGTGCCGCCCCGGCGCCCACGGCGCGGGAGGTCACCGCCGAGCGGGAGGCCGGGCGCCCGGTGCGCCCGGAGCCGGCCGCCGAGGCGCAGTCCGAGCCGGTGGCCGTCGAGGACCCGGTGGTCCCGGCCGCCGTGACCGAGGCCCCCGAGGCGCCCGCCGAGGAGGCCGCGCCGAAGGGCCGTACGCGCCGTCGCGCGACCCGCAAGGTGTCGGCGCCGGCCGGTTCCCCGGCGGGGGCCGAGGCCGCGGTCGTGACGGTGTCGGAGCCGGCCCGTCCGCAGGAGGCCTCCGAGGCCCCGGCGGAGCCGGAGGCGCGGGCCGTGACCGAGCCCGCGGCCGAGCCGGTGGCCGAGGCGCCCGCCGAGTCCGCCGCCCCGGCGCGTCCGCGCCGCCGCGCGGTGCGCAAGGCGACCGCGCCGACCGCGCCCGAGGAGACGGCCGTCGTGGTCGTCCCGTCGGCGCCGGCGGAGCCGCAGGCGGCCGAGGAGACCGGGGCCGCCGACGCGGTGGAGGCCGCCGAGGCCGACGGGAGCGGTGACGAGGGCGCCGCCCCGGCCAAGAAGACGGCCCGCAAGGTCGCCAAGAAGGCCACGGCGAAGAAGGCCGCCACCAAGAAGACGGCGGCCAAGAAGACGGTCGCGAAGAAGGCCACGGCCAAGAAGGCGACGAAGACCGCCAAGACGGCCACGGCCGCGAAGAAGTCGGCGTCGAAGAAGACGGCGGCGGCGCGCTCGGCGTCCGCCCCGTCCTCGGCCGACGAGTGACCGGCTGAGCGAACGCCCGTGTGGGCCCGGGGCGCACACCGTCCCGGGCCCGCCGCGGTTCACGGCCGCGTGGGCGGCCCGGCCGCACCGGGAGTGCGGAGACCGGCACGGGCACGGCTCGGGCGGGCGCGAGTCCGGGGGGTTCCTGCCCCCGCACGGCACCCGCCGTGCCCGCGGTGTCCGGCGTCCGCGGAGTCCGCCGCGCGCCCTGGCGTGAGGAGCCGCACACCCGCCGCGCCCCGCCCGGTTTGACCCCCGAGCGGGCGGGCCCGTAACCTTGACCGTCGGCGTGTCCGTTGCACATGCCACATCCCCGTAAACCTCTTCCTCCCGGGCACACGGCTGACCGGGAGAGGTCGTCCCTGTTCCAGGGCGACTGGCCTGCGGGGGTGCCGTTTCTTCGAGCGAAAGAGAGATCCGCGTGTACGCCATCGTGCGCAGCGGTGGTCGCCAGCACAAGGTTGCTGTCGGCGACATCGTTGAGGTTGACAAGATTTCCACCGCCAAGGTTGGCGACACGGTCGAGCTCTCGACCCTGCTCGTTGTCGACGGCGACGCTGTGACCAGCGACCCGTGGGTGCTGGCCGGCATCAAGGTCCAGGCCGAGGTCGTGGACCACCACAAGGGCCAGAAGATCGACATTCTGCGCTACAAGAACAAGACCGGCTACCGTCGTCGGCAGGGCCACCGCCAGCAGTACACGGCGATCAAGGTCACGTCGATCCCCGCGGCTGCGAAGTAAGGGACTGAGGAGACATGGCACACAAGAAGGGCGCATCGTCCACCCGGAACGGTCGCGACTCCAATGCCCAGCGGCTCGGCGTGAAGCGCTTCGGCGGTCAGGTCGTGAACGCCGGTGAGATCATCGTCCGCCAGCGCGGCACCCACTTCCACCCCGGCGCGGGCGTCGGCCGTGGCGGCGACGACACCCTGTTCGCGCTGCAGGCCGGTGCGGTGGAGTTCGGCTCCCACCGCGGCCGCAAGGTCGTGAACATCGTCCCGGTCGCCTGACCGGAGGCTTTCGCGAGGCGGACCTCACTTCCCGGTCGGGAAGGCGGGTCCGCCTTTCGCGTGTTACGCAAGAGACATCCCCGTAGTTCTGGAGGCACCTACCATGACCACCTTCGTGGACCGCGTCGAGTTGCACGTCGCCGCGGGTAACGGAGGCCACGGCTGTGCCTCCGTACACCGCGAGAAGTTCAAGCCGCTCGGCGGCCCGGACGGCGGCAACGGCGGGCGCGGCGGCGACGTGATCCTCACCGTCGACCAGTCCGTGACCACGCTGCTGGACTACCACCACTCGCCGCACCGCAAGGCCACCAACGGCAAGCCCGGTGAGGGCGGCAACCGCTCCGGCAAGGACGGCGCCGACCTGGTCCTGCCGGTGCCGGACGGCACCGTGGTGCTGGACCGCGCGGGCAACGTCCTCGCCGACCTGGTCGGCCACGGCACGTCCTACGTCGCCGCGCAGGGCGGCCGCGGCGGCCTCGGCAACGCGGCGCTGGCCTCGGCCCGCCGCAAGGCGCCCGGCTTCGCGCTGCTCGGCGAGCCGGGCGACGTCGGCGACATCGTCCTGGAGCTGAAGACCGTCGCCGACGTGGCGCTCGTCGGCTACCCGAGCGCCGGCAAGTCCTCGCTGATCTCGGTGCTGAGCGCGGCCAAGCCGAAGATCGCCGACTACCCGTTCACCACCCTGGTGCCGAACCTCGGTGTGGTGACGGCCGGTTCGACCGTCTACACGGTCGCCGACGTGCCCGGTCTGATCCCGGGCGCCAGCCAGGGGCGCGGTCTGGGACTCGAGTTCCTGCGCCATGTGGAGCGGTGCAGCGTCCTCGTGCACGTCCTGGACACCGCGACCCTGGAGTCCGACCGCGACCCGGTCTCCGACCTCGACGTCATCGAGGAGGAGCTGCGGCAGTACGGCGGCCTCGGCAACCGTCCGCGCATCGTCGTGCTGAACAAGATCGACGTGCCCGACGGCAAGGACCTCGCGGAGATGGTCCGCCCGGACCTGGAGTCGCGCGGTTACCGGGTCTTCGAGGTGTCGGCGGTGGCGCACACCGGCCTCAAGGAACTGTCGTACGCGCTGGCCGAACTGGTCGCAGGCGCGCGCGCCGCCCGTCCGAAGGAGGAGGCGACGCGGATCGTCATCCGGCCCAAGGCCGTGGACGACGCCGGCTTCACGGTCACCCGCGAGGAGGACGGCCTCTACCGCGTGCGCGGCGAGAAGCCCGAACGCTGGGTGCGCCAGACCGACTTCAACAACGACGAGGCCGTCGGCTACCTCGCCGACCGGCTGGGCCGCCTCGGTGTCGAGGAGGAGCTGATGAAGGCGGGCGCCCGCTCCGGCGACGGCGTGGCCATCGGCCCCGAGGACAACGCGGTCGTCTTCGACTGGGAGCCCTCGGTGATGGCCGGTGCGGAGATGCTGGGCCGCCGCGGTGAGGACCACCGTTTCGAGGCGCCCCGGCCGGCCGCGCAGCGCCGCCGCGACCGCCAGGCGGAGCGGGACGAGTCGCAGCAGGAGTTCGACGACTTCGAGCCCTTCTAGCCGTCCGCCCCCGGGCGGGGATCCGCGGGCCGTGCGCCCGCCCGGGCCGCGGAGACCACGTACGGAAGCCGCCTCGCCGATGTCCGGCGGGGCGGCTGTGACTTACTCAACGCCCGGCGTGAGTTATGTCCATTACGCAGCATTTGATGGCAGTTAAGGGTCTGGCACGGCTATGCAGACGTGAGGTAAACACACTGCATACTTGGTATCGCCTTACTTTTGCCTCATGGCCTAGCGGAGCGGGCCGTTCGCCGAGCCGTTCCCGTCAAGGAGTACCCGCAGTGCGAAATCCTGAAGCATCCCGATTGGTCGGTGTGTACCGGCGGGCGGTTCCGGTCGGCGCGCGACGTGTCATCGCCGAGCATGTCGGCACCGACTTCCGGGAGCAGCTGAAGTCGGGGATCGCCGCGGCCGCCGAGATGCGCAACCAGGTCAAGCGGGTACGGGTCGTGCGCCGCAACCGGGAGCTGCTGGCCCGCCACGACCGCCAGGTCGTCACCGTGGACGGCGCCCCGCGCATCGCCCATGTCGTCCCCGACGTCACTCCGCTCCAGGCCCGCAGGGCGAACCGCGACGAGGTGGCCGCCGCGCTCCGTGCCGCCGGCGTCGACTACTTCTGCGTGCGCTCCTCCTCCGAGACCTCGGCCGCGATAGCCGTCCGCGCGGACGACCGTGAGCGGGTCCTCACCGCACTGCGCCAGGCCTGCCGAATACGCCCCGGCTACGTCGTCCGGGTCCGCAAGGGCCAGCCGCACGAGGAGTCCGCACTGCCCGGCTACGGGCACGGCCCGTGGAAACGGGTGGCCAACGCCGACATCGTCCGCTGCACCTGGTACCTCACCGACCAGACCGGCCGGCTGATACTCGGCCTGCGCTACGGCTGCGACATCGAGTTCTGGCGGCAGGAGGGCGACCAGCTGGTCTCGCCCCGCCGCAACGCCGTCGCCGAGGCCGTACCGGTGGCCGAACCGGGGGCGGAGGCGGACGACAGCCTCTTCACCGACCTCGCACCGCTCCCGGAGGACGAAGAGGAGCCGGTGCGCGTGCGTACCCGCCCGGCCTTCGCGGCGGCGGCGGTGGGCCGCAGGACCTTCCCCATCGACGTCGTCTACACCTGGGTGGACGGCTCCGACCCGGAATGGCTGCGCCAGCGGGCCAGCTTCTCCGACACCCCGTACCACGACGAGGCGGCCAACGCCGCGCGCTATCTCAGCCGGGACGAGCTGCGCTACTCGCTGCGCTCGCTGCACCTGTACGCGCCCTGGGTCCGCAACATCTACCTCGTCACCGCCGACCAGACGCCGCCGTGGCTGAACACGGACCACCCGCGGATCAAGGTCGTCAGCCACAAGGACATCTTCCGGGACCCGGCGTCGCTGCCGACGTTCAACTCCCACGCCATCGAGAGCCAGCTGCACCACATCGACGGCCTCGCCGAGCACTTCCTGTACTTCAACGACGACGTGATGCTCGGTCAGGAGATCCTGCCGCAGCAGTTCTTCCTGCCCAACGGACTCGGCAAGTTCTACCTCTCGCCCGCCCTCGTCCCGTTCGGCGACCCCTCCCCGGAGGACCCGCCCGTGGCGGCGGCCGGCAAGAACAACCGCAGGCTGATCGCGGAGCGCTTCGGCGACAACATCTTCCAGAAGATGAAGCACGTCCCGCACGCCCTGCACCGCAGCGTTCTGGAGGAGATCGAGCGGGAGTTCCCCGAGGAGCACCGCCGCACCGAGGCGAGCCGGTTCCGCAGCACCGGCGACATCTCGGTGGCCTCCTCCCTCCACCACTACTACGCGTTCCACACGCAGCGTTCCTTCTCCGGCGAGGGGCTGGTCTACCGGTACTGCGACGTCGGCAAGCCCGGCGTCGAGCGGGTGCTGGGCCGGCTGCTGGCCGCGCGTGACGCGCATGTGTTCTGCCTCAACGACACGACCTCCACGGAGGCCGAACTCAGCCGCCAGCAGGCCCTCATGGCCCGCTTCCTGGACGAGTACTTCCCCTTCCCCAGCCCCTACGAGCGTGGTGCGGACAACTGATGAGACAACTTCCTACCCCGCACAAGGTGATGCGCAAGGGGTATGACGTGGTGCGCTCGGCACGGTCGCGACTGGACAGTCTCGTTCTGGTACCGCCGAGCGCCGACGACTGGCCGCGGGTCACCGCCCAGCACCTCTCCCTTCTGGACGGCAGGACCCTCAACTTCTGCGTCCGCGTCCCCGAGGGGATCTCCGCCTCGGCGGCCTCCCTGCTGCTGGGCGGCTCCTCCTCCCCGGTCGTCGTGCCGCTGACGCTCGTCCAGCGCGGTGACGGCTCGGTCGAGGCGTCGGGCACCGCCGTCCTCGACCTGATGGAGGCGGACGCCGGCGAGCAGCGGCCGGTGCCGGTACCCGCCGGGGTGCGCAGGTTCCTGCTGGGCTCCGGGCAGTGGCGGCTGTCCGTCGTCTTCACCGACGCCTCCGGGGAGGACCGCCGGTTCGCCGTCGCCAAGGCGCCGCGGCTCATGCCCGACGGCCCGACCGACCCGGAGCCGGTCCGCGAGGACGGCACCTACTGCCGGCTCATCGCCTCCGGCACCGGCCGCGCGTACGTCTCCCTGGGCCGCGGCGACGCCGAGGCCGAGCTGATCGCCGTACGGATCGGCTGGTCCGAGGTGACCATCGAGGGCCGGCTCGTCAACGCGCCGGCCGACGAGTGCCACGGCGACATCGAACTGGTCCGCAGGAACGGCCGGACGGCCCGCGCGGTGCCGACCACCTGGCAGGGCGACACCTTCGTCGGCTCGATCCGTACGGCCGACTTCGGTGACTTCAGCGCCAAGGAGCAGATCTTCGACGTACGTCTGCAGCGGCCGCGGCGCCGGTCGCTGAAGGTGTCCCGGCAGCGCACCGACGTACGCAGCCCCCGCGACGTCTTCCGGATGCCGCACCGGCTGCTGACCTCGGAGGGCGACGACGCCGTGCTGAGGATCAACCCGTACTACACGCCCATCGGAAGCCTCGCCTTCCGCGCGGCTCACCTCCCCTCTGGATGTTGACAATGAAGATCACGTTTCTGCTCACCTGGGGCGACGAGATGGGCGGCACGGAGCAGGCCGTCTACACCCAGGCGACACATCTGGCGCCGCGGCACACCGTCGAGGTCCTCAGCGTCTTCAAGACCCGGGAACGCCCCTTCTTCTCCGTGGACGAGCGGGTCCCCGTGCGCTACCTCGTGGACCGCACCGGCAAGACCGAACGCCCGGTCCGCGAGAGCGACATCGGCGCCGAGGAGTGCCGCCGCCTGGCCGGGCTGCCCAGCGACCTGATCAGCCCCAAGTGGGAGGCGACGTTCGACGCCCTCTCCGACGTCGAGATGAACCGCGCCCTGCGCACCCTCGACACCGACATCCTCATCACCACCTCGCCGGCCCTCATGTCCGCCGTCGCCGACCTGGTGCCCTCCCGGGTGATCACCATCCACCAGGAGCACCGGCCCTCGCAGCTGCGCGGCGCCACCGGCGAGCCGCTGCTGCTGCGGGCCCCGGAGATCGACGCGCTGGTCGTGCTGACCGAGCGCACCAAGCAGTGGCTGGAGGAGTCGCTCGGCAAGGCCGCCCCGCGCCTGGCCGCCATCCCGAACGCCATCCCCGAGGGCTTCCGCCCCCGCTCCAGCCTCACCGGCAAGAGCATCGTGATGCCGCGCCGGCTGGTGCCGGACAAGCAGGTCGACCACGCCATCCAGGCGTTCGCCAAGGCGCTGCCCGACCATCCCGGCTGGCGGCTGCGGGTCTTCGGCGACGGCCCGCAGATGTCCCGGCTGCGCAACATGGTCCAGGGCCTCGGTCTGCACGACGCCGTGGAGATCCTCGGCCCGAGCCAGCACATGACGGAGGAATGGGCCAAGGCCAGCCTCACCATGCTGCCCTCACAGGACGGCGAGGCCTTCCCGCTGGTCCTCCTGGAGGCGTTCGCGGCCGGCGTCCCGGCGGTGGCGTACGACATCGTCACCGGCCCCGCCGAGATCATCCGGCACGGTGTGGACGGGCTGCTCGTGGCGCCCAACGACATCGACGGTCTGGCCGAGTCCATCTCCCGGCTGATGGGCGACGAGGAACTCCTGCGCTCCTACGGGGAGCAGGCGTACGAGGGCTCCGCCCGCTTCGCCGCCGACGTCATCGTCAAGCAGTGGGAGGAGCTGTTCACCGAACTGCTCTACCGCCGCGACGACCCGCAGCGGATGGCCGAGCGCGCCGACCGCATGGCACACCGCGTCGCCCACGGCGGCGCGGGCCGCTTCCACGCCGCGGTCGCCGCGGACCGCACGGCGCCCTCCTCGGGCGACCAGCGCGCCCGCGAACTGGTGATCGGCGCGGCCAACCGCAACCTGGTGCGGGCCAGCGGCCGCCTCTCCGAGGTCCGCGACGACCTCCAGGGATCGGACGTCATCCAGCGCAACTTCGAGACGGTCGTCGCCGCGCTGGAGAATCACGGCGTCCCCTACGTCCTGCTGCGCGACCGGGACGACACCCCGCGCCGGCGTCTGGCCGTGGACACCGTCCACCAGCTGGCGGCCCGCAAGGCCCTGGCCGGCGACTACGAGGGCAAGGCGGTCTACGCCGAGCTCCTCAAGCCCCGGACGCACGCGCCCGGCGTGCTGCTCGCCGAACGCCTGGAGGGCGCCGGAGAGGTGGCCGGGCTGCGGGTCTTCCGTCCCGTGGTGACCTCCAGCCGCACGCTGCGCTTCGGTCCCGCCTACGGCTGCGACATCGAGTTCTGGCGCCAGGTGCCCGAGGAGGAGGGCGGCGACGGCCAGTTCGTCGCGCCGCTGCGCGCCAGCGCCGTCGGTTCCAAGCTGCCGACGCTCACCGCGGACGCCCGACTGCGGGTGCGCGACCGGGAGTACCCGACGCTGGAGCCCTTCACCAAGAAGCTGGTCAGCGACATCACCTTCCCGGTGGACGTCGTCTACACCTGGGTCGACGACTCGGACCCCAGCTGGCAGGAGCGGCGCGCGCGGCGGCGCGCGGAACTCGGCTTCACCGCCGAGGCCGCGGGCTCCGGTGACGAGGCCGCACGCTTCCGCAACCGCGACGAGCTGCGCTACTCGCTGCGCTCACTGGCGATGTTCGCGCCCTGGGTGCGCAAGGTCTACCTGGTCACCGACGACCAGACCCCGCAGTGGCTGAACACCGCGCACCCGGACATCAAGGTGGTGTCGCACCGCGACGTCTTCACCGACACGTCCTGCCTGCCGACGTTCAACTCGCACGCCATCGAAAGCCAGTTGCACCACATCGACGGGCTGTCCGAGCACTTCCTGTACATGAACGACGACGTGTTCATCGGCAGGCCGCTCACCGCGCAGAAGTTCTTCCAGCCGAACGGCACCAGCCGCTTCTTCTGGACCCCGACCACCGTGCCGATCGGCGAGCCGAGCGAGACGGACGAGGGCTACTTCGCCGCGGCGAAGAACAACCGCCGGCTGCTGGAGGAGCGCTTCGGGGTGACCGTGGCGAACAGCTTCGCGCACGCTCCGCACCCGCTGCGCAAGAGCGTCCTGGACAGCATCGAGGCGGACTTCCCCGAGAGCGTGGCCCGCACCGCCGCGAACCCCATGCGGGGCTGGCAGGACATCTCGATGGTCTCCTCGTTGCACCACCACTACGGGTACCTGACGGGCAAGGCGGTGCCGAGCAGCATCCGGTGCGCCTACATCGACGTCGGCAACTACTCGCGTCACCCGGAGCTGACGCGACTGCTGGCGATCCGCGGCCACGACGTGTTCTGCCTCGGCGAGTCCCAGGACGCCGAGGTCCCGGACCAGGAGCAGGCCCGCATCATCGGCTCGTTCCTGCGCGCGTACTTCCCGGTGAAGAGCCCGTACGAGCTCTGAGGAGACCGCGTGACGACGGGGGGCTGTCCCGGTGCCGGGACAGCCCCCCGTCCGTGCGCCGTACGCCGCACCACGAGGGTCGCCCCCTTCCTGCCGTGCCCGCTATGCCCCGTTGTGCCGCATTCGATTTTCGCCGGGGCATCGGTCAAGGTGGTCGAAACGGTACGGACAGAGGAGACGGGACCATGAACTGGCTGGTCACGGGAGGCGCCGGTTACATCGGGGCGCACGTGGTGCGCGCCCTGGCCGAGGGCGGCGAGAACGTGGTCGTCTACGACGACCTGTCGACCGGCTCGGCCGACCGCGTGCCCGACGGCGTGCCGCTGGTCGTGGGCACCGTGCTGGACGCGGACCTCCTGGAGCGCACCCTGCGCGACCACGACATCTCCGGTGTCGTGCACATCGCGGCCAAGAAGCAGGTGGGGGAGTCCGTCGAGCGGCCCCTGTACTACTACCGGGAGAACGTCACCGGTCTGCAGACCCTGCTGGCCGCCATGACCGCCACCGGCGTCGACCGGATCGTCTTCTCCTCCTCCGCCGCGGTGTACGGCATGCCGGACGTCGAACTCGTCACCGAGGACACCCCCTGCGCGCCCATGAGCCCCTACGGCGAGACCAAGCTGGTGGGCGAGTGGCTGATCGCCGCCGCCGCCCGGGCGCACGGCTTCAAGGCCGCCGCCCTGCGCTACTTCAACGTGGCCGGCGCGGCCACGCCGGAGCTGTCCGACTCGGGCGCCTCCAACCTCGTTCCGATGGTGTTCGAGCGGCTGGACGCCGGGCGGGCGCCCCTGGTCTTCGGCGACGACTACGCCACGCCGGACGGCACCTGCGTACGCGACTACATCCACGTCCAGGACATCGCCTCCGCCCACCTGGCCGCCGCCCGCCGCCTCGCCGACGCCCCCGAGGGCACCTCGCTCGTCCTCAACATCGGCCGCGGCGAAGGCAGTTCGGTACGCGAGATGGTGGACCTCATCCTCAAGACGACCGGCCGGGAGGACGTCGTCCCGGAGGTCGCCGACCGCCGTCCCGGCGACCCGGCGAGCGTCGTCGCCTCGGCCGACCGCATCCGCGCCGAGCTGGGCTGGAGCGCCCGGCACGGCCTGAACGACATGATCGAGTCCGCCTGGCGGGGCTGGCGCCACCGGCACGGCTGAGACCTCAGGTGTGCCGCCGTCGCCTCCGGGGCAGGCGGGCGGCGGTCCGGTGGCTGAAACGGACGGGCGTCGGCCCGCCCCCTTCGCGTAGATTCGGCGTGGACTGCCGGTGCGGCGGCCGGATCGACGCGAAGGGCAAGAGGACAAGGTGGCAGGGGCAAGGCAGAGCGGGACAGCGGTCAGGCAGCCGGTGGTCGAGGCCCGCAGGATCGTCGTCAAGGTGGGCTCCTCGTCGCTGACCACCGCGGCCGGCGGCCTGGACGCCGACCGCGTGGACGCGCTCGTGGACGTCCTCGCCAAGAGCCGGGACGGCGGGGAGAAGGAGATCGTCCTGGTCTCCTCCGGCGCCATCGCCGCCGGACTCGCCCCGCTGGGCCTGCGCCGCCGCCCCAAGGACCTCGCCCGCCAGCAGGCCGCCGCCAGCGTCGGCCAGGGCCTGCTCGTCGCCCGCTACACCGCCTCCTTCGCCCGCTACGGCGTCCGCGTCGGCCAGGTGCTGCTGACCGGTGACGACACCAGCCGCCGCGCCCACCACCGCAACGCCTCCCGCACCCTCGACAAGCTGCTGGCGATGGGCGCCCTGCCCGTCGTCAACGAGAACGACACCGTCGCCACCGACGAGATCCGCTTCGGCGACAACGACCGCCTCGCCGCCCTCGTCGCCCACCTCGTCCACGCCGACCTGCTCGTCCTGCTCTCCGACGTCGACGGCGTCTACGACGGCGACCCCAGCAGGCCCGGCACCTCCCGGATAGCCGAGGTGCGCGGCCCCGCCGACCTGGCCGGCGTCGAGATCGGCAGCGCGGGCAAGGCCGGCGTCGGCACCGGCGGCATGGTCACCAAGGTCGAGGCGGCCCGGATCGCCGCCGCCGCCGGCATCCCCGTGGTGCTCACCAGCGCCGTCCACGCCGCCGACGCCCTGTCCGGCGGCGACACCGGCACCTACTTCCACCCCACCGGCAAGCGCTCCGCCGACCGGCTGCTCTGGCTCCAGCACGCCTCCACCCCGCAGGGCTCGCTCACCCTCGACGACGGAGCGGTCCACGCGGTCGTCGAGGGCCGCAAGTCGCTGCTGCCGGCCGGCATCGCCGCCGTCGAGGGCGACTTCACCGCCGGCGACCCGGTCGAGCTGCGGGACGGGCGGGGGCGCGCGGTGGCCCGCGGCCTCGTCAACTTCGACGCCAAGGAGATCCCCCGGCTGATCGGCCGCTCCACCCGCGAACTCGCCCGCGAGCTGGGACCGGCGTACGAACGCGAGGTCGTACACAGGGACGGTCTGGTGGTCCTGGAGCCGTAATGCCCCGAAACGTCCGGGCGACCGGGCGTGGAATGCGGGGACGTTCCGCAAAACCGCCCCATGAAGCCGTGCGGGCTGCTGCACTTTGTCCGAGGGACACATTCCGCACGAGCACTGGGTGAAGGAGGCCGTCGTGAGACGAGTACGCCCTGGGGCGGCGGCGTCCCGCGGTGGTGCCGGCGGGTCCCCCTCCCGTACGACCGGCGCGGAACGCGCCCTGACCAGCGTGGCGACCGGCGACCGCCACGACCAGGAGCGCGAGGCCGGTCAGCCGCGCGGCCCGGAGCGCACCGCCGAGGACGTGCGGGAGGGACGCGAGCCGGTCCGGACGGCGCACGAGACGGGACCGGCCTGCGACGGCCGCGCCCAGCCGGCGGACCTGCCCCGGCTGTGGCACATCACCCTGCGGGTCTCCGGCGCCCGGACCCCGGTCCAGGAGGTCCGGCGCGGGCTCGAGCAGCTCGCCCACGACCACCCCTTCCTGCTGACCAGCCGCTACGCCGACGACCACGCGGAGGTCCGCTACTGGGAGGAGGCCCGCGACCTGCACGACGCCGCGGCCGTCGCCCTGAGACTGTGGGGCGAGCACCGGCGCACCGCCCAGCTGCCGCCCTGGGAGATCGTCGGCCTGGAGGTCGTCGACCGCGACGCCTACCACCAGCGCCTCGCCGAGGGCTACGGCCCGCCCCCGGCCACCCCGGTCGGCGTCCACCCCTTCTGAGGGCGCACGCCGGCGGCCGGGCTCCTGAGGGCACATGCCGGTGGCCCGGCCTCTGGGGGCGCACGTCGGTGACCCGGCTTCTGAAGGGCGCACGCCGGTGGACCGGCCGTCTGCCGCAGGTCCCTTTTGACCCGTCTCGCGGCGTCTCGGGGTGTGGGACGTCCGGTGAACGGGCGCGCGCCGCGCACTACCCTTCCCCCATGACCACGCTCTCGCCGTACGACTCGATGTCCCCGGTCGCCCAGGCCGCCTACCGGGCCAAGGCCGCCGCCGCCGACCTCGCGCCGCTGCCGCGCGCCGAGAAGGACGACGCGCTGCTCGCGGTCGCGGACGCCCTGGAGGTCCGCACCGGCGAGATCGTCGAGGCCAACGCCAAGGACGTCGCCAAGGCCCGCGCGGCCGGTACCGGCGAGGCCATCGTGGACCGGCTCACGCTCACCCCGGAGCGGGTGCGGGCCATCGCGGCCGACGTGCGCGACGTGGTGGCGCTGCCCGACCCGGTCGGCGAGGTGGTCCGCGGCTCCACCCTGCCCAACGGGCTCGACCTGCGCCAGGTCCGCGTCCCGCTCGGCGTGGTCGGCATCATCTACGAGGCCCGCCCCAACGTCACCGTCGACGCCGCCGCCCTGTGCCTGAAGTCGGGCAACGCGGTGCTGCTGCGCGGCTCCGCCTCCGCCTACGAGTCGAACACCGCCCTGGTCCGGGTGATCCGCGACGCGGTCGGCGGCGCCGGGCTGCCCGCCGACGCCGTGCAGCTGGTGCCCGGCGAGAGCCGGGAGAGCGTGCGCGAGCTGATGCGCGCCCGCGGCCTGGTCGACGTGCTGATCCCGCGCGGCGGCGCCTCCCTGATCCGGACCGTCGTCAACGAGTCCACCGTCCCGGTGATCGAGACCGGCACCGGCAACTGCCACGTCTACGTCGACGCCCAGGCCGACCTGGACATGGCCGTGGACATCCTGGTCAACTCCAAGGCCCAGCGCCCCAGCGTCTGCAACGCCGCCGAGACCCTGCTCGTCCACCAGGACATCGCCGCCGAGTTCCTGCCGCGCGCCCTGGACGCGCTCGCCGGCGCCGGGGTCACCGTGCACGCCGACGAGCGGGTCATGGCGTACGCCAAGGGCTCCCGGGCCACGGTCGTCGAGGCCACCCCGGAGGACTGGGACACCGAGTACCTGTCCTACGACATCGCCGCCGCCGTCGTGGACTCGCTGGACCGGGCCGTCGCGCACATCCGGCTGTGGTCCTCCGGCCACACCGAGGCGATCGTCACCACCTCGCAGCAGGCCGCCCGCCGGTTCACCCAGCTGGTCGACTCCACCACGGTCGCCGTGAACGCCTCCACCCGCTTCACCGACGGCGGCCAGTTCGGTTTCGGCGCGGAGATCGGCATCTCCACGCAGAAGCTGCACGCCCGCGGCCCGATGGGGCTGCCCGAGCTGACCAGCACGAAGTACATCGTCACCGGCGACGGGCACATCCGGCGCTGACGGTCGGGGGCCGCGAGGGACCTCCGGACGGCCCCGCCGGCGATGGCCGGAAACCACGTCTCAGCAGGTGGATGAATTTCCGTACCGTCTGCCCAAATTGACCCCCCAGGTCTACTCTGGGTCTGTGCCGGAGGACGTGGGGGGCACGCCGTTCCCTGACGGCTGGGAGCCCGACGACGACCACGACCGCGGGGTGTCGGACGAAGAGTTCGCCTCCGTGGTCTTCGACGAGGCCTTCGTACGGGCGGCCGTGATCCACGAGCCGACCGCTGTGGAACGCCTCCTGGCCGCCGCGCAGGCCAGGGCCGAGGCCTCCGAGGCCGAGGCCCGAAGAGCCCACGCCCGCGGCGAGCGCTACGACGACGCCTACGACCGCCGCGGCTACGGACCCGAACACGACTTCGACGACCTGGACGACCCCGACGTCCTCGACGGTCTCCACGGCGGCCCGGGAGCCTTCGGCAAACAGGTCCGCTGGCACCGCCCCGTCGCCTGGGTGCTCGCCCTGGTGATGGGCATCGGCATGGTCGCGCTGGCCTTCGCCGCGGTCTACCGGGGCGGCTCGTCCGGTGACCGGGACCAGATGCCGCCGCCCGCCTCCACCGGCCTGGAGCAGGGCACCGCCGCCGCCCCCTCCGTCGGCCACGCGCAGCCGCCCGTCCCGGCGGCGCCGCCCACCCGCTGACGGCCGTGCCCCGGCCCCGGTGGGAGCCGGGTCGTCGTCTGGGTGAGGGCATGTCAGAAGTTGGCCCGGGGCCGGGTGTTTACCCGCGCTGCGCGGAACCCACCCTGAAAGTATGGGAGGGCGTGGAGAGCCGCCCGATGGGCCCCCCGAGGGCGCCTTCTCGGGCGCGGAGGACGAATACCGGTCCGTCGTCTTCGACGAGTCGTTCGTCCGTGCTGCCCGCCTCCAGGAGTACTCCGCCCAGGAGCGGACGATCGACCACACGCCCGCCGTGCGCCGCCGCCGCACCCCGCACACCGGGCTGTCCCGGCAGGCGCTGGCCCTCCTGCTGGTGATCGCGCTCGCCTTCGCCACCGCGATCTTCATGGGCATCCGCACCCCCTACCGCAGCACCCTGGCCGAACGGCCCGTGGAGGAGCTGCGCACGACCGTCGTCCCGCTCGCCCCGCAGGGCCCGGTGCCCGGCGCCGCCGACCCCCAGGAGCTGTACGCGCACAGCCGGGCCGCCGACTTCGAGGTCGGCGCCGAGGGCATCCCGTGGCCCGCCCACGGGAGCACCGCCCACTTCTCCGACAGTCAGGTCGTCGCCGCGCTGACCTACGCGCGGGACTACATCGTCGCCTCGTCCCTCGACCCGGCGGTGCTGACCGGCGGTTCCCCGGACGCCGTGCGCTCGCTGCTCGATCCGGGGCAGCTCGACCAGTTCGACCAGAGCTTCGCGCACCCGGCCGCCGACGGCCGGCACGTGCCCACCGGCTGGCTCGTCCGCTTCGACCCGGCCCGCGTCCGGCTCGCCGACCCGCGGATCCGGATGCGGGGCAGCCTGCGGACGGCGGAGTCCGACGCCGACACCCTGGAGGTCGCCGCGGACCCCACGGTCGTCTACGCGCTGAGGCCGGCGGGCGCCGCCGCCGACGCGCGGTCCTCGCTGTTCACCGTGCGGCGCGAGCTGCTGTTCCGCTTCGACCGCGACGACCTGCGGCTGCACCAGGTCCGGCTGGTCTCCAGCAGCGTCCAGGCGGGGCCGCTGTCCTGCCCCGGGGACAGCACCGAGCGCTTCCGGCCGCTGCTGGCCGGACAGAGCGCTAAGACGGGCGGCCCGGCCGCCACGGACCCGTACGCCCCGGACGCCGCCCCGGCCCTGTGCGGCGCCCTCGCCCCGAACGCCCAGCCGACGACGTGAGGTCCGCAGTCACGAACGCCCAGCCGACGACGTGAGGTCCGCAGTCACGAACGCTCAGCCGACGACGTGAGGTCCGCAGTCCCGGAAGCCCGGAGACCTGGGGCCTGGAGACGCGGGGGCCGGGGAACGGCGGCCGGAACGGCGGCCCCCAGACCTGGAGGCCCGGCCGGAGTTCCGGTGGCCAGTCCCGGTCAGTCGGAGGGGGTGCCGTCCGTGGGCGGCCGGTCCTTCGGGCCGGCCTCGGGGCCGTCCCCCGGGCCGCCGTCGGAGTCGCCCTTGGCGCCGCCCTTGGGCGGGGCCGACGCGAAGCCCTCGAACCCGCGCCGGACCCGGCCGCCCAGATCGCCGGCCCCGCCCGCCAGATCGCTGACCAGCTTCATCAGCGGGTCCTTTGAGTTCTTCACGTGGCTGGCGTAGTGCGCGGCCGACTCGCGGAAGGAGTCGCCGACCGACGTGTCCTGGTCCTCGCTGCGCCTCGGGTAGTGGCCGTCCAGGATCCGCTGGTAGTCGCGCGACTCCGACCACTTCCTCAGCTCGGCCGCCCGCACGGTGGCGAACGGGTGGCTGCGGGGCAGCACGTTGAGGATCTTCAGCACGGAGTCGCGCAGATCGCCGGCCTCCTCGTACTCCTCGGCCTGGCGCAGGAACGCGTCCACGTTCATCTCGTGCAGGTGGTTCCCGCCCGCGATCTTCATCAGGCCGCGCATGGAGGCCCGCGGGTCCTGCCCGACCAGCAGCCCGGCCCGGTCGGCCGACAGCTCCGACTTGCGGAACCACTCGCGCAGCGCCGTCACGATGGCCGTGATCGCCAGGGTGCCCAGCGGGATCCACGCCACCCGTACGGCCAGACTGGTCAGGAACAGCAGGATCGTGCGGTACACCGCGTGACCGGACAGGGCGTGGCCCACCTCGTGCCCGATGACCGCCCGCATCTCCTCCTCGTCGAGCAGCTCCACCAGACCGGTGGTCACCACGATGACCGGCTCGTCCAGACCGACGCACATGGCGTTGGGCTGCGGGTCCTGGTTGACGTACATCGGCGGGACCTTCTCCAGGTCCAGGATGTAGCAGGCGTCCAGCAGCATGTCGTGGAGGTGTGTGAACTGCTGGTCGGACACGCGCACCGAGTCCGACAGGAACAGCAGCCTCAGGCTGCGCTCGGGCAGCAGACCGCTGAGCGCCTTGAACACCGTGTCGAAGCCGCTGAGCCTGCGCAGCGCGACCAGCGCGGACCGGTCGGCCGGGTGCTCGTACGCACGCGAGGAGATCCCCGGGAAGCGGCTGCGCCGCCGGCTCGGCACCTTCTCGTGCCCGTGGTGCTGGCGACCGTCGTCGGACATGTCATCCCCCATGTGCGTCAGATGCGTCTGTATGTGCACGTGTGTCCGTGCATGTGTGGCCGTGTACGGCTGTACGGCCGGTGTAAGGCATGTGCGGCTCTTTGCCGCTCATGTCGCCGATGCGCCCCCCGGGGCGGGAGCCGGACCGGACGGCGCTACCGTGGACGGGCAGTCAGCGAAGGAGTCCCGCCATGGAGCACCATCCCGCAGTCGTCCGGCTCACCGAGGCCGCGAACACCACGGCCCAGCATCAGGGATCGGGGGACCTCCTTCGGATCGTCCTGGTCGTGATGGTCCTGGGGTGCGTACTGACCGGCTGGTTCCTGTTGCGCGGCTACAAGCGCAACGACGACTGAGCCGCCCGGAAGGTTCCCCTCCGCCGGCGGCCGCCGCCCGGGACCGGGCACGGGCCGCAACGGTGGAGTCGGCGTGAGCGGTGCGGAGGCGGCCGCTTACGATGGGCGGACATCTTTATCCCGCCCACACCTGGATAGGTCTGCCGAGATGAGCCTCCACCGCGCCGCCGCCCCGCTGGTCAACCTCGCCGAGGGCGGCAACCACGAAAGTCTCAACCCCGCGGTGACCGGCGGAGCCGCGCTCGTCATCCTGCTGCTCCTGCTCTGGATCACCACCCGCTTCAACCGCGACCGCTGAGCGCCGCCGGCGCCCCGGCCGGGCCTGGGAAGCCGTTCCCGGCGATCTCCCGGACGGGGCCTTCAGGCCGGGCCGGTAGGGTCTGCACGCATGGGACAGCAGGACATGCCTACCGGTCCGGCGAGTGACACGGTGAAACACCCCGGCCCCGGCCCCGGCGGCGGCCCCGCGATGTCGGGCAAGCGCCGCCTCGGCGTCATGGGCGGAACGTTCGACCCGATCCACCACGGCCACCTCGTGGCGGCCAGCGAGGTCGTCGCGCAGTTCGACCTGGACGAGGTGGTGTTCGTCCCCACCGGTCAGCCCTGGCAGAAGAGCCACCGCCAGGTCTCCCTGGCCGAGGACCGCTACCTGATGACGGTCATCGCGACCGCCGAGAACCCGCAGTTCTCCGTCAGCCGTATCGACATCGACCGCGGCGGCCCCACCTACACCGTCGACACCCTGCGCGACCTGCGCGCCCTCAACCCGGACACGGATCTGTTCTTCATCACCGGCGCCGACGCGCTCGGCCAGATCCTGACCTGGCGGGACTCCGAGGAGCTCTTCTCCCTCGCGCACTTCATCGGCGTCACCCGGCCCGGCCACCTCCTCAGCGACCCCGGCCTGCCGGAGGGCGGCGTCTCGCTCGTCGAGGTCCCGGCCCTCGCCATCTCCTCCACGGACTGCCGTGCGAGAGTCGCCAAGGGCGACCCCATCTGGTACATGGTGCCGGACGGAGTCGTGCGCTACATCGCCAAGCGCCAGCTGTACCGCGGCGAGTGAGCCGAGAGGGGCACCGGTGAACGACCGATACGACGCTGGGTACGGGGGCGACGCGGGGTACGGCGGCGAGGAGTACGAACTCGTCGGCTACGACGAGTACGGCCGGCCGGTCTACCGCCCGGTCCCCGCACAGCAGACCCCCGAGCAGACGTACGACGCGTACGGACAGCAGGGCTACGCCCAGCAGAACCACGCACAGCAGTCCTACGGCTACGACCCGTACGCGGCGGGCGGACAGCAGCAGGGCGCGCCGTCCGGCTACGGCGGCTACGACACCGGTCAGCAGGCCCCCGTCCCCGCCTACGACCCCTACGGCGCCCACACCGCCCAGGGCACGCACACCGGCTACGACCCCTACGGGACCGTCGCCCCCGCCGCCCCGTACGACCCCTACGGCCAGAACGCCGGCGGGCAGCAGCCTCGCCCGGCCGGCCAGACCGCGCACATCCCGCAGCAGACCGGCCCCACGCAGCACCCCGGCCCGGCGCAGCCCTACGCCCGGGCCGGGACGCACGAGGCGGCCGACGACCGGACGGCCGCCGGGACCGACGACGCGGACCGCCCCGGTGACGGCCGCGCCGACGACGGCCCGGAGGAGTCCGGTTCCGGCGAACCGGACTACCGCACCGAGCAGTTCGCCTTCGTCGAGGAGCCGACCGACGACTCCGAGGACGTCATCGACTGGCTGAAGTTCACTGAGAACCGCACCGAGCGCCGCGAGGAGGCCCGCCGCCGCGCCCGCAGCCGCGTCATCGCCCTGGTCGTCGTGCTGGCCCTGGTCGCGGTGGGCGGCGTCGGCTACCTCTGGTACGCCGGGAAGCTGCCCGGACTGTCCTCCGGCGGCGCCGGGGACGGCACCGCCACGGCGTCCGGGGCCCAGAAGCGCGACGTGGTCGTCGTCCACCTGCACGACACCGCCAAGGGCGGCACCTCCACGGCGCTGCTCGTCGACAACACCACCACCAAGCAAGGCACCACCGTCCTGCTGCCCAACTCCCTCGCGCTGACGGGCGACGACGGCACCACCACGACGCTGGCCAAGTCCGTCCAGGACGACGGCTCCTCGGGGACCCGCGACCAGCTCGGCGCGGTCCTCGGCACGGACATCGAGGGCACCTGGCGCCTGGACACCCCCTACCTCCAGAACCTGGTGGACCTGGTCGGCGGCATCGAGGCCGACACCGACGCCGACGTACCCGACCCGGACGCGAAGAAGACGGACACGAACACCTCTGGCTCGAAGACGTCCGACTCGAAGAAGGCGGACACCGGGAAGACCGGCGCCGCCGTGCTCGTGCACCGGGGCCGGGGCCAGACCCTGAGCGGCAAGATGGCCGTCGCCTACGCCACCTACCGCGCCCCGGGCGAGTCCGAGAACGCCCAGCTCCAGCGCTTCGGCCAGGTGGTGCAGGGAGTGCTGCGCAAGCTGTCCTCCGACCCGCAGGCCGCCACCGTCACCGTGCAGACGCTGGCGCAGATCCTCGATCCCTCGCTCACCGACAAGGACCTCGGCTCCTTCCTCGCCAAGCTCGCCGAGCTGGCCAAGGGCGGCGACTACAAGTCGGCGCTGCTGCCGGTCCAGTCCGACGGCACGCTGAGCGCGCAGACCAGCGACAGCGTCGTCAAGGAGATCCTCGGCGGGACCGCCAAGAGCCCCGACCAGGGATCGGGCGTGCGCGTCTCGGTCCGCAACGCCTCCGGCGTCAAGGACGACACCGAGAAGGCCCGCGTGGTCCTGATCAACGGCGGCTTCACCTTCCTGGAAGGCGGCACCGCCACCACCCGGTCCGCCTCCCAGGTCGTGTACGCCGACGAAAAGGACAAGCAGAACGCCACCGAGGTCGCCAAGACCCTCGGCCTGCCCACCGGCTCCGTGACGAAGGGCACGGTCACCGGAAACGCCGACGTCTCCGTCGTCCTCGGCCGGGACTACAAGCCCGCCGACGGGCAGTGATCGGCTTATCGCGTGGGACGCCGTCGGCGGTCGTGAGACCCTTGGTGTCAAGTGACCGCCGACGGAAAGCCATGCAGTGACCGCGACCGACCGCTCCATCGAGCTGATCAACACCGCCGCCCAGGCGGCCGCCGACAAGCTCGCGCACGACATCATCGCCTACGACGTCAGCGACGTCCTGTCGATCACGGACGCCTTCCTCCTGGCGTCCGCACCCAACGACCGCCAGGTCAAGGCCATCGTCGACGAGATCGAGGAGCGGCTCCAGAAGGAGCTGGGGGCCAAGCCGGTGCGCCGCGAGGGCGACCGCGAGGCCCGCTGGGTCCTGCTCGACTACGTCGACATCGTCGTCCACGTCCAGCACAGCGAGGAGCGAGTCTTCTACGCCCTGGAGCGGCTGTGGAAGGACTGCCCCGAACTCGACCTGCCCGCCGACGCCAGGGCCACCCGGGGCAAGGCCGAGGAGCACGCCAAGCTGCAGGCCGCCGAGGAGTCGGCGGAGCCGGACGGTGAGTGGCGGTGACCGGCGCCGGTGAGGGGGCCGGCCGCACCCCTGGCCGGGGCCGCCGCATCATCCTGTGGCGGCACGGCCAGACCGCGTGGAACGTGGAGCGCCGCTTCCAGGGCTCCACGGACGTCGAGCTGACCGAGACCGGGATCGGCCAGGCCCGCCGGGCCGCCCGCCTGCTGGCCTCCCTCGGGCCCGACGCGATCGTCTCCTCGGACCTTCGGCGGGCCGCCGCGACGGCCGCCGAGCTGGCCGCCCTCACCGGCCTGGAGGTCATCCTCGACGAGGGCCTGCGCGAGACCTACGCCGGCGTCTGGCAGGGCCTGACGCACGAGGAGATCATCGCCCGGTACGGCGCCGAGTACGCCGCGTGGAAGCGCGGTGAGCCGGTGCGCCGCGGCGGCGGCGAACTGGAGACCGAGGTCGCCGACCGCGCCGCCCCCGTGGTGCTGCGGCACGTCGAGAAGCTGCCCGAGGACGGCACCCTCGTGGTGGTCAGCCACGGCGGCACCATCCGCACCACCATCGGGCGCCTCCTCGGCCTGGAGGCCCACCACTGGGAGAGCCTCGGCGGCCTCTCCAACTGCTGCTGGTCCGTCCTCGGCGAGGGCGCCCGCGGCTGGCGGCTGCTGGAGCACAACGCGGGCACCCTGCCGGAGCCCGTCCTCGGCGACGACACCTGAGCCGCTCCGGGCCGGGGTCGGCCCCCGCCGGACCCGATTTCACTTTCCGGCAGGTCGCAGGCTAAAGTTCTTCTTGTTCGCCCCGCCGAGCGGGAAGAACACCAAGCGGCTCAGCTGCTTGGAGCGAGGGGCTATAGCTCAGTTGGTAGAGCGCCTGCATGGCATGCAGGAGGTCAGGAGTTCAATTCTCCTTAGCTCCACGGATCGGCACTCTGTAGAGTTGTCAAAGATCGGTGACGAGAATCCCGCCCCCCAGGGGGCGGGATTCTCTGCGTTTCCCCCTGGGTGAATGCGTCGGCCTGCTCCTGTGTCGGAGGCCACAACCGCTCCCTCCTGTCTCTGGGCAGCGCGACCTTCGCGCACGTCTCCGCGTCGTCCGGCGTGCTGACGATGCGGCACTCCGACAGCCCGTGCGGCGGTGGTCCTGGCTGTCGCCGACCGCCTCCGCGGACGGCCGGCGACGGGCGGGTTCGTGCCGGCGGCGCTGTCGGTGACCGGTGTCGCACCGGCGATCAGCGGCGGCGACGGCGGCGCGCTCGTCCACCTCTCCTTCGCCGGCGTGGGCGGCGGGCTCGCGCTCGGCTTCGGCCCCACGGCCGCCGGCGTGCCGGCCGCCGTACGGCCCGATGGCGCGGCGGACGCCGGCGGGCTGCCCGCCGCGGTCGCGCAGCTCGGTCAGCTCATCGGAGCCGCGGCGTTCGGCACACTGTTCCCGGGCCGGCTTGAGTCACTGAGGGGCCTGGGGGCGTATACCTCTGCGACGGCGCTCCCGGTGTACGTGTTCGCGCCGGCCGGGACGGCGGCGGGCACCGTGGCCGGACTGGTACCGAGGCGTCGCTGACCGTATCGGCCCGGCCGTGGCAGAATCAAACGGCCGGAAGGGGGCGCGGCCCGACGGGAGGGAGTACCGATGCCTGCGAGCATCCTCGAGGAGGTCGGTCGTCTCCTCGACGCGGCGTTGCCGGCGAACACGGCCACCCGCCTCCTGTGCCCCTCCTGCGGCAGTCTCCATGTGGCCCAAGTCCTCGGCGACAACGGCGGCATCTCGTACGTCTGTACGGCCTGCGGCCACAGCTGGAGCTGAGTGATGGGTGCACACAGGCGGAAGTGCGACTGGTGCGGCAGCGGTACGCCGATCGTCCGCGACATGGAGCCGGTCAACCCCGACTACCAGTACTGGTGCGAGGAGTGCGCGCGGGCGCTGATCATAAAGGGCGACCCGATCGAGACGTACCGTGAGCTGGAGGGTGAGCCGATCTACGGCCGGCTCCTGGAGGAACACTGCACGCTCAAGCGCTTCTACTCGTTCGTGACCGCGTGACGCGTGCTGTCGGCCGGGGTCCCGCGCGGATCTCGGCCGAAGTCGTGCATAACGGTGATACGGGGCACACCGGAAACCGATTTGGTGGATCACCCCCTCGACCGTGTAATGTTGGCATCGCCGCCGGGGAAACCGGGCGGAACACCACAAGGGGCTATAGCTCAGTTGGTAGAGCGCCTGCATGGCATGCAGGAGGTCAGGAGTTCAATTCTCCTTAGCTCCACAGTAGTCGAGGGCGGATCATCCGATCGGATGATCCGCCCTCGGTGTTTCCCCAACGCTTCCCGTCCGCCGCGCACTTCACGCGCCGCGGCCGAACGGCGGGCCACCCGGGGGAGGGTGACCCGCCGCGGCGGACGTCAGCGGCCGAGGGCCCGCCGGCCCCGCCCCTGGGAGAGGACCGGCAGGTTCCGGGCCGGCGCCTGCGCGCGGGTGTCCTCCTCCAGGCGCAGCGCCAGCGCGGGGCAGCGGCGTACGGCGCGCAGCGCCTTGGCCTCGGCGTAGCGCGGCACCTGTGCCTGCGCGACGGTCGGGAAGCCGTCGGCGCCCAGTTCGAAGACCTCCGGGAGGATGTCCGCGCACAGGCCGTGGCCCCGGCACAGCGTCCAGTCGACGTAGATCTTCTGGCGGCTCGGGCCGGTCTCCTCGGCCTCGCCGCCCGGGATGCCCGTGGGCGCCCTGCCCCCCTCGAAGAGCGGCAGCACGCCCTCCACGGGGCGTCCGCAGCCGTTGCCGAGGACATGGGCCGCCAGGTCGTCGGTGAAGGCCTTGACGGTCGACTCCAGGAACATCGCGGAGCCGTCCGGGTGCGAGCACGCACCGCGCCGCTTGACGTTCCGGGCGACCTGCTTGAGCGCCTCCAGAGCGGCCGGACCGCCGCCGTTCAGGATGTCCTCCATGCCGCGCGCGGCGGCCGGCAGACCGAGGTAGCACGGGCCGCACTGGCCCGCGCTCTCCTCCGCCAGCCACTTGGCGACCTGGAGCGACTCGCCCAGCGGGCAGGTGTTCTGGCCGATCGGCAGGATCGCCCCCGCACCCAGCGAACCGCCCACCGCGTCCAGCGAGTTGCGCGAGACGATCGCCTCGTCGACGGTCGCCGCGTCGATCCACTTGCCGTGGTAGCCGCCGGTCAGCACGCCCTGCGGCACCGGCGGCGCGCCGGCCAGCTGCAGCACGTAGCGCAGCGGCACGCCCGTGGGGACCTCGATCACCATGGGGCGGGCGACGGCGCCGGAGACCGTGAGCATCACGGTGCCCGGCTCGTCGTACAGGCCGGTGTTGCCGTAGCGCTCGGGGCCGATGCGGGCGGCGATGGCCAGCTGGGCGAACGTCTCCGCGTTGGACAGCAGGGTGGGCGCGCCGCCCACGCCGGTCTGCGAGGCGCTGACCTTGCGGCCCGGCGGGATGGCGGGGCCGCCGTCGATGGAGCGGATCAGTGAGGCGGCGGCGCCGGTGACCATGCGCACCGGATTGCGCTGCACGCGCGCGCGCAGCGCCGACCGGCGGCCGTTGCCGAGGCCGCGCTCGGCGAGGGCGGCCTCCATGGAGCGCTGGGTGGACTCCCGGGTTACCCCCACCACGAGCGTGCGGGCGCCCAGGGCCTCGGCGCACAGCAGGGCGCCGTCCAGGATGAGGTGTGGGGCACGGTTGATGAGCACCGTGTCCTTGCGGCAGGCCGGTTCGTCCTCGCTGCCGTTGACGACGACGACCGGCCGTACGCCGCGCCTGATCGCCGCTTCGGCGACCGAGCGCAGTTTCTTGTGGAAGGGGAAGCCCGCGCCGCCGCGGCCCCTGAGGTTGATGGCCTCGGCGAGCTGTGCGAGCTGCTCGCCGCCCAGCGGTTCGAGCGGCCCGTGCACCTTGAGGTGCATGGGCAGGTCGAGTCGTTCGACAAGGTCGAAGCCCGACGTGAGCTGAGGAAGGCCGACGACGCGGACTTCCGGGACGTCGGGCAGGGCCTCGTTCACCTATGGCCTCCGGAAGGCATGTTCCAGGGTTCGCCCGAACCCGGCGCGTCGAAGGGGGCGCCGGGGGGTGGTTCAGTGGCGGGACCGCTCGTGTACGTGTGTGTGGAGTTGTACGTGCCGTACAGCGGGTTCGTCTCACCGGTGTCGTACACGTCACGTCCGCCGTAGGCGCCCGCGCCCGGATCGGTGTAGGCGGGGATGGTGTGTCCCGTGTCGGTCAGGGGGTCGTAGGCCGACGGGGGAGCCTCGCCGACGGGCGGCGGCGACGGCACGGGCCAGCCGCCCGCCGGGCTGCCGGGGCTCTCGACGCGCGGCATCTGCTCCGTGGCCCGCAGGTCGTACGAAGCGTCCGGGTACGCCGTGCGGTCCGGCTGCGGGGTCGAGACGGCCCGGTAGGCGGCCGCGAAACCGGCGGCGGGCTCGGCCGTCACCGGGGCGCCGTACGCCGGTGACGCGGCGGGCGGGACGCGCGGCAGGGGGCCGGTGCCGGCGGCGCGCGCGGACCGGTCGGACGCCGTGCTCCCGTAGCCCGGCAGTGCGGACCGGTCCGCCCGGGCGCGGCTCGCGTCCAGGTCGTCGAGTTCGGGGCGGTCGCCGCCGCCGAGGAGGTTCACCAGCCGGTCGGCGATCCTGCGCTTGACCGGGCGCGGCGCCGCGCGCAGCGCCAGCGCGCCCATGACGCCGAGCAGGGACAGGCTGTACAGGATCACGAAGATCGGCTTGGCCTGGCGGCCCGCGTACAGGCCGTGGACCAGGGCCGCGCACCAGGCCGGATAGGCCAGCATGTGCATGGCCCGCCAGCGGGCGGCGACCGGCGCGGGGGTGGCGAAGTTGCTGCGCAGCGCGCCGGTGATGCCCACGAAGACCATCAGCAGCCCGGCCAGGGAGCCGAGGCCGATCAGGCCGGCGCTGCCGGTGACGCCGAGCGAGAACGGGATCACCGCGGCGATCACCTGGGTGTGGTCCAGGGCGATCTTGGTGGTGATGTGCAGCAGGAGGAAGGCGATCGAGGCGACGGCGGTGGTGCGGTGCACGGCCTGGCCGACGATCCGCTGGCGGGTGTTGAGGAAGATGCGGTCCTGGGCGACCAGGCCCCAGATCACCGAGCAGCTGAGGGAGACCAGGGAGAGGACGCCCGCGCCGAAGTTCAGGAACTCGCGGAACTGGCTGCCTCCCACCAGTACGGCCACGGGTATCAGGAGCAGGACGACAGCGGACGCCACCCCGTAGGCCGAGCGGCCCGGTTTGGGGAGCGAGCTGTTACTGCGACGACGGTTCATGGGGGCGACTCCGAGCGGTTCGGGTGAGCGGTCCCGAGAGGACGAACTCTAAGCGGCTCCAAACCGGTCAGTACGCGGTTTGAGTTATTGCCTTGTTATCTACGTGGCGGAGGGGCTTTCCGTTGTCCTCATAGGGATCGTTACGCCCGGTAAGCTTTGAACTTCGTTCAGCTTTTCCGGTCCTCCACAACCGGATCACCGCCCTCCCGGGTGGTCGGGCGCGGCCGGGCGAAGCTCCGTCGCGGCGCGCTCGACGGCTGCGGTACCCTGACGCCATGCGTGCCGTACGCCTTCTGCTTAGCGAGCCGCGCTGATCAGTCCCGACCGCCGACGATGCGGGTGGTCGGAATCGGCGCGGCGTCCCCTCCTGTGCGAGGGGATTTTTCGTTTCCGAAAGTCGCAGCCGTCGGCAGAGTCGATCTGATGGAGCTTTGAGGATCATGAGCGAGACGAACCCCGCCACCACCGCCGCCGCGTCGGCGGAGGCGGCGCCGCACCGCTACACGGCCGCGACGGCGGCCGAGATCGAGGCACGCTGGCAGGACTTCTGGGACGCCGACGGGACGTACGCCGCGCCGAACCCCAAGGGCGACCTGGCCGGGGACCCCGCGGTGGTGGCCCGTCCCAAGAAGTTCATCATGGACATGTTCCCGTACCCCTCCGGTGCGGGCCTGCACGTCGGTCACCCTCTGGGCTACATCGCCACCGATGTATACGCCCGGTTCCAGCGGATGACCGGCCACAACGTCCTGCACACCCTGGGCTTCGACGCCTTCGGCCTGCCCGCCGAGCAGTACGCCGTGCAGACCGGCACGCACCCGCGCGTGTCCACCGAGGCCAACATGGAGAACATGAAGGCCCAGCTGCGCCGGCTGGGCCTGGGCCACGACAAGCGCCGGTCGTTCGCCACGATCGACCCCGAGTACTACAAGTGGACCCAGTGGATCTTCCTGCAGATCTTCGACTCCTGGTACGACGACAAGGCGGACAAGGCCCGCCCGATCGCCGAGCTGGTCGCACAGTTCGAGTCCGGTGAGCGCCCCGTGCCCGGGCACACGCGCGCGTGGAGCGAGCTGACCGCCGCCGAGCGCGCCGACGTCCTGGGCGAGTTCCGCCTGGCCTACGCCTCCGACGCGCCGGTCAACTGGTGCCCCGGCCTGGGCACCGTGCTGGCCAACGAGGAGGTCACCGCCGACGGCCGCTCCGAGCGCGGCAACTTCCCCGTCTTCAAGGCCAAGCTGCGCCAGTGGAACATGCGCATCACCGCCTACGCCGACCGGCTGCTGGAGGACCTGGAGGAGCTGGACTGGCCCGAGGCCATCAAGCTGCAGCAGCGCAACTGGATCGGCCGCTCCGAGGGCGCCCGCGTCGACTTCCCGATCGACGGCGAGCGCATCACCGTCTTCACCACCCGCCCGGACACCCTGTTCGGCGCCACCTACATGGTGCTGGCGCCCGAGCACCCGCTGGTCGAGAAGTTCACCCCCGAGGCCTGGCCCGAGGGCACCCACGAGGTGTGGACCGGCGGCCACGCCAGCCCCGCCGAGGCCGTCGCCGCCTACCGCGCGCGGGCCGCCTCCAAGTCCGACGTCGAACGCCAGGCCGAGGCCAAGGACAAGACCGGTGTCTTCATCGGCGCGTACGCCACCAACCCGGTCAACGGCGAGCGCATCCCGGTCTTCATCGCCGACTACGTCCTGATGGGCTACGGCACCGGCGCGATCATGGCCGTCCCCGCGGGCGACCAGCGCGACTTCGAGTTCGCGCGCGCCTTCGAGCTGCCCGTCCGCTGTGTGGTCGAGCCCACCGACGGCCGCGGCACCGACACCTCCACCTGGGAGGACGCCTTCGGGTCGTACGACGCGAAGATCATCAACTCCGCCAACGACCAGATCTCCCTGGACGGCCTGGGCGTCACCGAGGCCAAGGCGCGGATCACCGAGTGGCTGGAGCGGGCCGGCGTCGGCGAGGGCACCGTCAACTTCCGTCTGCGCGACTGGCTGTTCAGCCGCCAGCGCTACTGGGGCGAGCCCTTCCCGATCGTCTACGACGAGGAGGGCATCGCCCACCCGCTGCCCGAGTCGATGCTGCCCCTGGAACTGCCCGAGGTCGAGGACTACTCGCCGCGCACCTTCGACCCGGACGACGCCGACACCCAGCCCGAGACCCCGCTGTCGCGCAACGAGGACTGGGTCAACGTCACCCTGGACCTGGGCGACGGCCCCAAGAAGTACCGCCGCGAGACCAACACCATGCCCAACTGGGCCGGCTCCTGCTGGTACGAGCTGCGCTACCTGGACCCGCACAACGACCAGAAGCTGGTCGACCCGGAGATCGAGCGGTACTGGATGGGCCCGCGCGAGGGCCAGCCGCACGGCGGCGTCGACCTGTACGTCGGTGGCGCCGAGCACGCCGTGCTGCACCTGCTGTACGCGCGCTTCTGGTCCAAGGTCCTGTACGACCTGGGCCACGTCTCCTCCGCGGAGCCGTTCCACAAGCTGTTCAACCAGGGCATGATCCAGGCCTACGTCTACCGCGACAGCCGCGGCATCGCGGTGCCCGCCGCCGAGGTCGAGGAGCGCGACGGCGCCTACTACTACCAGGGCGAGAAGGTCTCCCGGCTGCTGGGCAAGATGGGCAAGTCCCTGAAGAACGCCGTCACGCCGGACGAGATCTGCGCCGAGTACGGCGCCGACACGCTGCGTCTGTACGAGATGGCGATGGGCCCGCTGGACGTGTCCCGGCCGTGGGACACGCGCGCGGTGGTGGGTCAGTTCCGGCTGCTGCAGCGGCTGTGGCGCAACATCGTCGACGAGACGACCGGCGAGGTCACCGTCACCGACGCCGAGCCGGACGAGGAGACGTTGCGCGCCCTGCACAAGGCGATCGACGGCGTCCGCCAGGACCTGGAGGGCCTGCGCTTCAACACGGCCATCGCCAAGGTCACCGAGCTGAACAACCACCTGACCAAGGCGGGCGGCCCGGTGCCGCGGTCGGTCGCCGAGCCGCTGGTGCTGATGGTCGCCCCGCTGGCCCCGCACGTCGCCGAGGAGCTGTGGCGCCGCCTGGGCCACACCGACTCGGTCGTCCACCAGGACTTCCCGGTCGCCGACCCGGCCTACGTCGTGGACGAGACGGTGACCTGCGTCGTCCAGATCAAGGGCAAGGTCAAGGCGCGACTGGAGGTGCCGCCGTCGATCTCCGAGGAGGACCTGGAGAAGACGGCGCTGGCCGACGAGAAGGTCGTCGCGGCACTGGGCGGAGCGGGCATCCGCAAGGTGATCGTGCGGGCGCCGAAGCTGGTGAACATCGTCCCGGCGTGACGCTGCGGCGGCGCGGGCGACGCGCCTCGCGCGGGTCTCTCCAGAAGGTCTTCGCGAGGGTCTTCGCGCGCGGGCGCGCGGGGCGGTGACGGGGGCGCCGCACGCGCGGCGCGGTGACGGGAGGGTGCGGGCCGGGGCGGACGGACGTCCCGGACGGCACGTGAGGTGACCGTCTCCGGGTAGTCCCCTACGGGCAGGTTCGGGGTTTTTCGGAACCCGGGGCCTGCCCGCTGCGTTTACCGTTGAAGAGCGGCGCGGCCCGTGCCGCCGAGCCCGAGGAGGAGCGTCGTGGAAGCAGTCGTCGCAGTCTTCGCCCTGCTCTTCCTGCTGTGCCTGGCCTTCGGCGCCTACGCCACGGTCAAGGCGGTCGGCGCGGCCAAGCGCGGCGTGGACCGCACCATCAGCCAGGCCCGCCGCACGGTGGAGGACCACACCCTGCGGGCCAGGTCCCTCGCCCAGCCGGGACCGGCGGGCGAGCTGGCCGAGCTGCGGCTCAGCCTGCGCACCTCGATGCGCGCCACCCAGGACGCCCTGTACGCCGGCGCGGCCGAGGACGAGTCCCTCAAGGAGTCCCTCGGCCTGTTCGAGCGCCTCAGCGCGCACGGCCACGAACTCGACGGCGAACTCAAGCGCCTGGAGTCGGAGCCGGACCGCGCGACGCTCGCCGCCCGGCTCCCGGACCTGCGCGCCCGCACCCGCCGCATCACCCGGTCCGCCGACTCCCTGCGGTGGGCGGCCCGCGACCGCGCCCGCCGCTTCGCCGACGACGACCTGGACGCGCTGAGCGCGCAGATCGACGTCGAGGCCGGCGCGCTGCGCCACTGGACGCGCGAGGAGCCGCCCGCCGAAGCCCCGCAGGAGCGTCAGGCCGCCGGCCACGACTGGCGCACCGACTCCGGAACCGCGGGACCGGACCCGGCTCGCCCGGACGCGGCGCGTTCGCCGGACTCCGCCGGTCCGGGCCCCGCGCGCCAGCTTGACCGTCCCGCCATCACCCCGCCGACCCGTCGCCCCGCCTACTCCTGGAACAAGAAGCCCCGCCCCGAGAGCACCACCTGATCCGGCCACGGAACACCCGGTCAGAGGGGCTGGGCTGCCGTCCGGGCACTACGGCAGGTAACCTCCAGCTCATGTCCCGCCATGTCGCGATCGTCACCGATTCAACGGCCTACCTGCCGCCGCGGACGATGGAGCGCCACGGCATCACCGCGGTTCCGCTGACCGTCGTCCTCGGCGACCAGGCCTTCGAAGAGGGCACCGAGATCTCCACCCGCTCGCTCGCCCAGGCCCTCCAGAAGCGACGGTCCGTCACCACCTCCCGCCCCAGCCCCCAGGTCTTCGCCGAGACCTACCGCAAGGTCGCGGAGTCCGGCGCGAGCGGCATCGTCTCCCTGCACCTGTCCGCGGAACTCTCCGGCACCTACGACGCCGCGGTGCTCGCGGCCCGCGAAGCCCCGGTGCCGGTGCGGGTCGTGGACACCGGCATGGTCGCGATGGCGCTCGGCTTCAGCGCCCTGGCCGCCGCGGAGACGGCCGAGAGCGGCGGCACGATGGACGAGGCGGTGACCGCTGCGGAGAAGCGCGCCGGGAGCACCTCCGCCCACTTCTACGTCGACACGCTCGACTATCTGCGCCGCGGCGGCCGGATCGGCGCCGCGCAGGCCCTGCTCGGCTCCGCCCTCGCCGTGAAGCCGCTGCTCCAGCTCCAGGGCGGCCGTATCGAGCTGCTGGAGAAGGTGCGCACGGCGTCCAGGGCGATCGCCCGCCTGGAGGAGATCGCCGCGGAGCGGGCGACCGGGGCCGGAATCGACATCGCCGTCCACCATCTCGCCGCTCCCGAGCGGGCGGCGGCCCTGGCCGACCGGCTCCGGGCCCGGGTGACCGGCCTGGCCGATCTGCATGTGAGCGAGGTCGGGGCGGTGATCGGGGCGCATACCGGTCCGGGGCTGCTGGGGGTCGTGGTCTCACCGCGGTGAACCGGGGCGCGGCGACTCGGTGGCCGTCACCGGGGGTGAGGCGAGTGGTCGCCCCGCGGGCTGAGGCCAGGGTCTGGTCACTCGTGTGAGTGACGGAGTTATCCACAACCGGGCGGTGGTCCCCGGGTTTCGACCATGATCAGCGCGGATGTGCCGGTCTGCCCCATGCTCGGCCCATGGCACTTCGATCACGTTCACGCACAGCGACCGCGACCAGCGGGCCGGGACGGGTCCCCGGCTCGGACGGCCGCACCCGCCACCGCCGGCCCTCCGGCGGGCGCGGGGACGGCCGTGGAGCCGAAGGCGGCTTCGGGCGCCGGGCCGGTCACCGGGACGCCGGGGGCCGGCACGCGTCGGCCGAGGACCTGCGCAGACGCGCGCATGTGCTGTTCGCCGAACATCCGGACGCGGCGCGGGAGTCGGACACCGCGGTGGGGGAGCCGATCGCCGGCCGTCCTTGGGCGGGAGCCGCCGGGGAGCACAACACCGCCCCGGCCACAGCGGACCGCTCGCTCACCCGGGCCGACGAAGACCATGGCCGAGGCGCCGTGGCGGACCCGCCCGGGCCGAGGGCGGCGATGGCGTCGGCGGCGCAGGAGCTGCCCGCCTGGCGGGAGCGGGCCGGGGCCGCGCTGCGGGACCGCATGCCGCTGTGGTTGCAGACCCGCTGCGCCCTGGAGCGCAGGAACGTGGTCGCGCTCACGGTGGTGCTGGCCGTCGCCGCGGCCGTGGCCCTCCAGCACTTCTGGACGGGCCGCACCGAGACGGTACGGGCACCCGAGGCCGTCCGCGCCATGGCCCCCTACCCGAGCCGGGCACCGGGCGGGAGGACGGACAGGGAGACCGAGCCGGGAGGCTCCGTACCGCAGCCGTCCACCGGAGCCACCGGTGGCACGGCCCCGTCCGGCCCGGAGATCGTCGTGGACGTCAGCGGCAAGGTCCGGCGTCCGGGGATCCACCGCCTCCCGGCGGGCTCCCGGGTCGTCGATGCGCTGCGGGCTGCGGGCGGCACCCGCCCCGGCACCGACCTCGGCGGACTCAACCGGGCCAGGTTCCTGGTGGACGGCGAACAGGTGGTCGTGGGCGGCCCCGCCCCGGCGGCAGGCGCGGCCGTACCGGGATCGGCCGCGGGCGGCACGTCCGGCTCGGGCGGGGCGGCCGGTCCGACGGCCCCGGTCTCCCTCAGCACCGCCACGGTCGACCAGTTGGAGACCCTGCCGGGCGTCGGGCCGGTGCTGGCCCAGCACATCGTGGACTACCGCACCCGCCACGGGGGATTCCGCTCGGTGGACCAACTGCGCGAGGTGAACGGCATCGGTGAGCCGAGATAGTGCAGCTAACCTCTAACCATGAAGCCTGAGCGCGCTGTGTTGCTGCTCCGAATCTCTTACAGGAAACCCGAAGACGGCCAGGCGGAAGACGACCTCGCCGCAGCCAGGGCACGCCGCCGACAAGCCATCAGCAAGGGAATCGGCCGGCAGGAAGAAGACGGCCGCAACCTCGCCGCTCGACTCGGCTGGACCATCGCCAAGGTGATCCCCGAAGACGACACCTCCGCCTACAAGCGGCGCAAGGTCAAGCTGCCCGACGGCACCACCGCGCTACGCACTGTCCGGCCCGGCTTCCGCGCTGCCCTCGAAGGGCTCGCCTCCGGCGAGTACGACGGGCTCATCGCCGACGACCTCGACCGCGTAGCCCGCGACCCCCGCGACCTCGAAGACCTCATCGACGTGGTCGAGTCCCGCACCCCGAACATCCCGGTCACCTCCGTCACCGGCTCCCTCCGCCTCGACACCGACGCTGGCATCTCCATGGCCCGCGTCATGGTGTCCATCGCCAACAAGTCTTCACGCGACACCGCCCGCCGCGTCGCCCGCAAGCACCAGGAACTCGCAGCCGAGGGCAAGCCGGGCGGGGGAGGGTTCCGCCCCTACGGCTACACCGCCAAGTCCCGCGAACCCATCGACGCCGAGGCCGCCGTAGTCCGCGAGATCGCCGCCCGCATCCTGGGGGAGTGGGACGGCTGGACCCCCGAACAGCGCGGGAAGATCCAGCCCAGCGTGGGGGAATCACTCAGCTCCATCGCCGCCGACCTCAACCGGCGCGGCATCCCTACCGCCACGGGCGTCCCCTGGTCAGACCGGTCCGTGCGCAGCGTCGTGTCCAAGGCCTCTGTCGCAGGCCTGCGTGAGCACCGCGGCGAGGTCGTCGGGAAAGCGGTCTGGCCCGCCATCCTCGAACCTCCCGTCTGGGAACGGGTCTGTGCCCGCCTCGCTGGCCGCAACCGGGCTGTCGACCTCACGCTGCAGCGATGGCTCACAGGCGTGCTGCGCTGCTCAAGCTGCCAGCGGATGCTGATGGGCTGGCAGGGCAACAACGGGCCGCGCTACTGGTGCGCCACCCCCGAAGGCGGCTGCGGGAAGATCGCCGTCAAAGCATCGTTCGCGGAAGACGAAGTCCAGCGGCAGATACTCGAACTGCTGTCGCAGCCCGGCATCCTTGAAGGGCTGCGGACCCTCGCCGACACCGACACCACCGAGGCGGCCCGCGCCGAACTCGCCGAGGACGAAGCACAGCTCAAGCAGATGGCCGGTATGTGGGCGCGCCGGGAGATCACGTTCATCGAGTACACGGAAGCCCGCCGCATCGTCGAAGGCCGCGTAAAGCAGTCCCGCGCGCTGCTCGTCTCCCGGGCGCCGCGCATCCTGCGCAGCCTGCTCGCCGGAAACGTGGCAGAAGGCTGGGCAGCGCTGACCCCGGCCGACAAGCGGGAAGTCGTGCTGTCCCTCGTGCCCGGCTACGACGTACTCCCGCACGACCGCAGCAAGGGCAACCGCTTCGATCCCGGCCGGCTCGTCCCCTTCTCCGGCGCCGAGGCGTAGACGACGAAGCCCCCCGCCGATCCGTCGACGGGGGGGCTCGTGGGGGGCTACTCCAGCTCGGAGGCGAGGCCGCCCAGTTCCTCGCTGGTCAACTCGATCTGCTCAAGCTCGGCCTCCAGCTTCCGCAGCCGGAGCCGGGCCGCGCGCAGGGACCGCTTCACCTTCGCCGGGTCATCGCCGTCCCGCTCTGCGGTCTGCACCAGACGGGTCACCATCTCGGCCAGCTCCTGCGCTTCCCGGTTAGCCGGATGCTCCGCCGCCCGCCGCCGCTCCGCCGGCAACGCCAGAGCACGGAACTCCTCGGCCGCCTTGTAGGCGGCCTGGTCGTCTGCTTCCGGATCAGCGTCAACAGCCGGCGTGAGCCCCTGTCCCCACAACCATGCCGTCCGGGACTGTACGCGACGCCGCTCGGTCAGCCAGACATCGTCATCGCTCCAGGAGTCAGGGAGCAGGAGTGTCAACGGCGAGACGTTCAGGGCCAGAGCCAAGACAACAAGGTCGTCAGCGTCCACTCGGCGAGTACCAGCAGCGAGGCGGGACATGCCCAGCGGGGGGATGGGGCGCTTGAGCAAGGCCGTCGCCTCTGAAAGCTCCCGCTTCGACATGTTGCGCGCCTCGCGGATGCGCTCAACGTTGGCCCTCACCCGATCGCCCACGGGGCCCAGGGGGTTCTTCTTGTCATCAGCCACTTGGCCACTCTCGCATCGAAACGATTACGCCTCAACTCCAACGCGTCCCATCCCGGCACCTAGTTGATATCCGGGCAACTCAGGGATAGTGTCGATTACGCGAATCATCGAAGTGTTTATCGCGCTGATCGAAGGGATCGCTCATGCCTGCACGGCTGCTCACCGCTCCTCCGGAGGACGCGCAGCTTTTGCCTCGCGAAGCAGCTCGCCTGATCAACGTCTCACCCAAAACCCTCGCCAACTGGCGCGCGAGCGGCACCGGCCCCCGCTACACCAAGCTGTCGCCGGGGCGCGGGGGCCGTATCCGCTATCCGTTGAGCGCGGTCACGGACTGGCTCGCCGAGCGCAACGCCTTTCGCGAGGCCGTGTGATGGCCGACCGGAAGCAGATCACGCTGCTCGACATCTACCGCGAGCGGGACTTCAAGCTCACCCGCGAACAGGCCCGCAAGATCGTCACCTTGCTGCGTCTCACCGAAGAACGGCCGGCCCCCGCAGACACGCAGCCGAAGAAGCCCGACGTCGCATGACCCCAAACGCAGAAACACCCCGGGTGATAGCCGGGATGTTCCAGATCGACTCCGCTGGCACGCGGTGGTCTGCGTCCATCGTCGCACAGCCCTCCCGCACCAGGGCAGTGCACCCCAGCGGTGCCCACATCCGATCGCGAGTGCACGCCCACAAGCGGCGTCAGGACCGGCGCTCGCCTCGCGACAGGACACCCCACATGACCAGCAAGACCCCCGGAGCCTGGCCCGTCGACGACCCCGTCGACCTCGACGCCATCGAGGCACAAGCCGAAGCCGAGTACGGCGCGCAGTACATGCAGGCACAGGCCGAGAAAGCCCGCCGCCACCACGTCTTCGCCAGCATCCAGCAGCACCTGACGGAACAGCCCAACGCGCGCGCCATCAGGTCCGTGATCCGCCGCTACAAAGCCGACCTCGACCGCCTCGGCGACGCCGTCATCGCCGACAAGCAGAGCACGGAGACCAGCCAGTGAACCGCAAGCACCCCGCCCGTGAGCGCGGAAACCGGGTCATCCTCACCCCCGGCGGTGCGGCATGAACGTGAAAATCCCCCTGTGGTTCGCCAGCCTGGACGTTCACGTCTTCCCGTTCCGGCCCGACGACAACAAGCCTTACGGCAACTGCAAGCGGTGCGCACCCACCCTGCGAGACGGGAAGACCACCAACCCCGACTACATCCGGCACGAGCCGACCGCCTGCCCCTGCACCGCAGAAGGCGGCCGCTGCCACGGCCTGCACGCAGCCACCACCAACCCGGACATCATCCGCAAGTGGTGGGAAGAAACGCCCGACGCCAACGCGGGCGCCCACTGCGGTCGCTCCAACGTCGTCGGTATCGACCTCGACGCCCACGGGCACCAGCCCCCGGAGGACGGCGTGTTCATCCGCGGCGAGACCATCAGCCCAGCCGGCATCACCGACGGCTTGGACGTGTTCGCGGCCCTGTGCGAACTACGCGGCAGGTGCCTGCCGTGGATCGAACACGAGACGCTGACGGTCCGCACCAAGTCCGGCGGACTGCAGGCGTGGTTCCGTGTCCCCAACGGCTACGAGTGGCGTGGCGGTGACTCGGTCCGGGCCGGCTTCGGATGGCAAGCCGACTTCAAGGCAGGTGACCAGTCGCTGACCCTGCCCGGCACCGTGACTCGAAAGGGCAGCTACCGGGCGCTCGGTGAAGCACGGTCCATCGCACCTCTCCCGGCCTGGCTGCGTACCGAGCTGGAGCGTATCGGACGGTGGGTCGATCCGAACCCACGCCCGAGGTACATCGCTCCTCCAGCTCCGCCCAAGGATCTGTCCCGCTATACGGCGCGGGCGCTGGAGCGCGAGCTTGGCGACCTGGCTGCCGCGCAGCCCGGCGCCCTGCACGACGCTGTCCGGGACTGCTCGTACAGCATCGGCCAACTGGTCGGTGCCGGACTCATCGACTACACCGCCGCGCACGACGCGATCACCGCAGCGGCGGCACAAGCCGGGGTCAGCCCCGAAGAACGGAAGGCGCAGAGCACGATCCGCGACGGACTCAATGCCGGAATGCGATCGCCTCGCCAGATCGGAGAAGCCGCATGACCGCAGTATTCGATCCGGCCGCGATCGCCGCACAACTCACCGGACACATCGACCAGCGGCCCCGCTGCGAGCGTCACCCCGAGCAGGTGAAGCCCTGCCAGCACATGCTGTGCCGACCGCTCGCAGAGGTGGACTCCGAGGCTGATCGGGCCGACGACGCGGCAGATGACACGCACGATGAGGTTGAAACCGAACTCGCGCGCCGCATCACCGAACTGTCAATCCCCGAGCACCTGTGGGAACTCCCTCACCTGAAGTGGATCAAGCAGGAGGCGGACGCGATCAACGTCAAGCCCGAAGGGCTGCTACTCAAAGTCGGCAACCGGGCCGCCTGCATTGCGGGGCCACGCGTCGTCGGACACATCGACGCACGCGGAAACTTCCCCCTCACAGGGATCACCGCCACCGTCGGCCGGTCGTCCGCAGGATCGGGCACTTCCGACAGCGCCGTAAACCGGCTGCTGCCTGTACCCGCCGAGTTGAAGCAGCAGGCGCCTACCGCAGTCGACTTCGCCAGCCAGGCCGACACAATCGATTTCGGCTACCTGAGCCTCAACCCGTCCAGCGGATCAGCGCTTCTGGACCGGATGCAGAGGCGTCTCCCCGTCCTGAAGAAGGACAATGACGACGCCGAGGTGGAGACCGTGACCGTGGTCGTTCCCCGCGTGGAACTGAACTACGGGGAAGGCTCCACGCTGCTCAACACGCTTGAGAAGTCGAAGGGCTCAGGCAACAGCGGTGCCGGCCTCGAGAACATCATCTTGGACGCGTACTTCGGGGCGGAGCTGAAGTACGACACGACCGGAGAAAAGAGCCGAACGGCGATCCCGGCAGGCTCATACGCGATGGCGGTCAACGCGTACTTCCAGGTCGAGTTCATCGGGCAGGCACTCAGCCACACCCACGGCCTTGTGCAGCGCATGCCGATCGTTCCCATCGTCAAACCGGCCGGCGACGCCGAGGTGGCCAAGGCTGGGCTACGGGTGGCGAACGGCGAGGGCTTCACCGTCGAGGAGATTGAGGAGCGCCTTGCTGGCGTCCCTGAGCGGCCAGAGTCACCAGGGGAGATGCCGAACGTCGTCGACTTCCTAATGCAGCGCGACGGCGCTCCCGCCACTCCGTACAAGCGGATGACGATGTGCCGGTTGATGGCTCTGAACCTGCGGCTGATGGAAGCCGAGCGGTCCGGTGTCGCTGACCTCGATCCGCTGAAGGGGCACGCCGGGCAGGTGCAGTACCGGATTGCCGCGTGGATGGCGCTCCTGCGGTGCTCCTACCACATCAACGAGGACGACTGGGAAGTGGCTCAGGCGTTCGCAAGGGTGAGCGCGCAGGCGATCGAGCTGTGCCGAGAGTGGGCTGCAGCCGAAGACCGCAAGGCGGACTCCGAGGACAACACGAAGACGGCTCGGCGGGCTCGTGTCTCCGAGGAAGCTCGCACCCTCGCCCGCGGCGAGGCTCCACGGATCGTCAAGATGATCGGCCGGCGGATGCGGGAGCGGCTGAAGAAGAAGGGCGACCTCTCGGCATCGGACTTGACCGTGAGCGTCAGCCCGGCGGACGGCAGGGCGTGGGCGGAGATCGGCGGCGAAGGCGGTCGCAACGGCCTGCGAAACGCCGCACTGGAGTGGGGTCTGCAGCAGGGGTATTTCGTGCGGGTAGGCCGCCGGTACAGCGTGATCGCGGACTAGGAAATAATCACTCTGCGTAGCTGTCGGGAGTCTTGAGTGAAGCGGCCGACCAGACCCCTGACAGCTACCCCCTGACACCCCTGACACCCCTGACTACCCAGCGAGGAAAAGTCTCGGGTTTTACCCCAACGAAAACCCATAAAACGGACATCAAAATTCGCCTGTTGCAAACCAATAATCGCTGTTCAACGCATTCCATATGTCCGATTCAGCACTCCGCCAGCAGTCAGGGGTGTCAGGGGTGTCAGGGGGTGAGAGTCAGGGGTGAAGATCACACGCCCAAACCCAACGCAGCCACTAACTCTCCGTAGAGGACCGCAGTGAAGCAGCAGCAGCCGACAGACCGCACCAGACGACCTCCCCACGCTCCTCCACTCGCCCTCTCCGCGACCCACAACCAGCACGCGAAGGAGTCCGCCGTGTCCACCATCCTCAACTTCCATCCCGCGCCCCGCCCGATGTGGGTGCTCTTCAGCGACGACGAAGGCGGCACCACCTTCGCCCTCATGCCCGGATGGGCCACCTCCCGCAGCGACGACGGCTTCACCTGGACGAACCTCACCTGGCAGAACCTGCACAACTTCGAAGCCGACGTACTCGACCCGGAGTCCCACACCCTGATCCGCATGTGGGACTCCGGGACCCACCCGCGCCCCGCCCTCGACGAAGTCCTCGCAGCACTCCAAGCCCGCCCACGCGGCGCGACCACCGAGGAACTGGAAGCAGCCAGCACCGACTACCGGATGTGGTTCCCCACCCAGCCGACCGAGAACGACAGGCCCCTGGCCGCCAGCCACGACGCCTGACAGCACGACGGCGGGGCCCGCCCGTAGCAGGCCCCGGCCACCCCCAGTGTCCTCCAAGCCCCCGCCCGGATTCGGAGAGACCATGAGCGCGACGGACAGTCGCCAGCTCATCGAGAAGGCCCTCGCATCAGTCGAGGACCGCGTACAGCAGCAGATAGCCGAAGCCGTCGCCCGCCGCGAGAAGAACCGCCAGCAGCGCGCCCAGCTTGCCGCAGCACGACAAGCCGGCATCGCCCGACGGCACGCCGCACGGCTCCGCCACCAGGCCAGCCTTGGGGATACGCCCACAACTGCTGCTCAGCGTGGGGCAGCAGCCCACGCAGCTATGGGCCAGCAGCCCACAACCGTGGTGCAGCAGACCACGGTTGCCCGGACGGCAACCTTTGCTCAGACGGCAACGGTAGCCGGGCCCCCGAAGGACCAACGCGCCGAAGGGGGTTCCCCGCGGTCCCAGGAAAACCCCATCACTGAGGCTGCCGAGCGGGAAGCTTCCCGGCGCCGAGAGGCTTTCGGGCCGCTCGGGTGACCGGTGTGGTGCGGGTCGCGTGCAGGCGCGCGCGGAAGGCTCTCACCAGGAACATTGCGCACATCCGCAAAGTTGGTCGCGTGCAGGCGCGCGCGGAAGGCTCGACGAACGAAGGTGCACGATCATGAAACTTGGGATGCGAGATCTGCGCTGGCACGACGAGATCACGTCGCTGGCGCGTCGCCTCGGCTGGGTGGTGTTCGAGCAGGGCCGGGCGCAGCAGCGGCCCGAGGACCCGACGTTCATCGCGGTGCGCGGCGGTGCGGTGATCGCGGTGTGGCTGCGGTCGGCGGCGGTGCGGCCGTCGCGGGTGCCGCCGGTGGACCGGTTCCCCGGGGTGGCCGGCTACTGCTGGTCGCCGCTGGATATGGCGAAGGCGAGGGCGGTGCTGACGTCTTCGCCCACGGCGCCGGTGGGGGTGCTCGATGGGGCGGCGTGATCTGCCGCCGGGTGCGGTGCGGCTGTTGCGTGCGGACGGGTCGGTCCTGGTCCCGCCGAGCATCGCCGCCGAGGTGCTGAGGATCATCCTTCGTGATCTCGGGGCGCGGTTGTCGGTGGACGGGGGGAAGCTGTCGCCGACGGTCCACTCGGTTCTGTGGGCTCTGGATGCAGCGGCCAGCGCCGAGGACGCGAAAGGGTCCGGTCTGGTCCGGACCCCTGGCGGTTCCGTGCCCGGAACTCCCGTGGCGCCAGCGGTCAGTGTGGAGATCAGCACCGCGGAAGCGGCCCGCCGGATGGGCTGCTCGGAGTCTTACCTGCGGCGCCTTGCCCGGCGGGGTCGGGTGCCGGCGCGGAAGGTCGGAGCGGTGTGGCTGATCGAAAGGGCGGCCGGTGCCGCCGACGACGAGACGGAGGCGGCATGACGGAGATGGAGGCGCGGGCCCAGCTCGAGGACGCGCGACGCGAGAAGGCCGAACTCGACGAGCTGATCGCGGGTCTGGAGCAGCAGGTCCGGGAGGGCGACGAGACGGAGGCGCAGCGGGCACTCGCCGAGCGGTACGGGCTGCAGCGTCTGGCGCAGCTGCGGGCGGACGCTGCCGAGGAGCGGGTGCGCCAGGCGGAGGCTGCGGCCCTCGAGGAGCGGCGCCGGGAGGCGGAGGCCGCGGCTGCGGCGGATCTGGAGATCCTGAGCGTGGACCGGATCGCGGACGCGCTCACTGCGGCCGTGGACGCACTGGCCGAGCTGCAGCGCCTCGGCGATGCCCGGCAGGCGGCCATCGAGCGGCACGCGAAGACGTTCGTCGAGCTGGGGATGAGCGACCGCATCGCCCACCGGGACGGCGGGTGGGTGGTGTTCACGGCGGGCGGCGGCCGGTACGACACCGCCCAGGACGGATGCCAGGGGAAGCGTCTGGTGGAGCTGGCCGGCGAGGAGCTGGTGCGGCGCGGGCAGGCCGAGCAGCGCGCGGCGAAGGGGCACGGCCCGCTGGCACCGTTGCCGCACCCGGTGACCCGTTGCATCGCGCGACGCGAGGCGGAAGGGAAGGCGGCCTGATGGCTGAGCAGATCGGAGCGGAGCGCCTGGCGCTCATGTCGTCATGGGAGATCGACCAGGCGCGGCAGGCGGGGCAGCTCGACGACTACGTGGCCGAGCTGAGCACGCCGGTGTCGCACGCGCGGCCGTACACGGCGCCGACGGGCCCGGACGGGAAGCCGGTCGTGCAGTTGACTGCGGCGGAGGTGGAAGCTCTCTCCCCGCGGGAGAAGGCTGCGGCGCTGCAGGCGGGCCAGTTGCACGCGTACATGGCGGGCGACCTCGACCCGGCGAAGCCTGAACCGGAGGCGCCGAAGCGGGCGGCGACGCAGTTCACGGCGGCGCACGTGGCGCTGATGTCCCCGGAGGATGTGGAGTTCTTCCGGGCGGAGGGGAAGCTCGTCGACTACGACTCCGCCCAGGCGGCCGACGCGGCGCAGCCGGCGGGGGGTGTCGAACTGTGAGCGAGCAGCGGCCGGCGGAGGTGCTGGCCTACGAGGTGCTGCGGGCGCGGCTGTCGGGGGATGAGGCGCGGGCGCATCTGCTGGTGCGTCGGCTGCCGCGGCGGGAGTTGTTGACGTTCACGGAGGCTATGGCCGGTATCACCATCGAGACGCTGACGGAGATCCTGCGGGCGACTGGTTACGAGGACCCGGAGGGCTGGCTGTCGAACCTGTTGGAGCGGTCGTCGGAGGCGGCCGTCGATCGGGTCATCGCCGCCCAGGTCTTCGAGGACCCGCCCCCGACGGCCTGACCCCCGCCCACTGTGCCCGGCTGCCCCTGCGGCGGCCGGGCGCAGGCGTGCCTGGGGCTGTTAGGCCGGGACGTAGATGCCGGCGGCCCGCGCGATCTGGCGCACGTTCATGGCTGGCTGCAGGGGCGACGGCTTCCATCCGGTGGCCTCTTGGATGAAGCCTCCCTTGTCGGCCTGCTTGGCGTTCCACGCTCGGTCGAGGACGGGCAGGCGCATCCAGTTGAGGGGCTCGCCGGTGTTGGCGTTCACTGGGTGGGTCATGTGGGTCAGGAAGTCCTCGCGGAGCGGGAAGTCCGGCGGGTAGTCCTGGTGCGGTGCTGCCTCGAAGGTGCCGCCGCGGCCGACCGACGTGATGAACCAGAAGATCGGGACCTGTCCGGGCCTGTAGGTGTCGGGGCGCTTTCGGTGGTAGTAGTCGGCGTAGTCGTTGGCCCACTGGCGCCAGAGTTGTTGGGCGTCGGCTTCCTGGGGCAGGTAGTCGTCGCTCATCGCGGAACCGTCCGGCTCCCAGTAGAGGGCGAGGCGCGTGGTGTGTTCGTAACCGCCCCGCTTGCTGACGAACTTCCAGACGGTGGCAGCCGAGTAAGGCTGAACAGTGCTCATGGGCGCAGCGTAGATGTCGCCCGTGAGGCATGCCCTAGGTTATGAGTCTGACTCCGGATAATCTTTATTCTCTGTAGTTGGAACAGGGTCTTTCTGAGGGGGAGTTGATGACCGAGCTCGAGCGCCGGGAACAGCCCAGCGCGCCAGTCGTCCGGCAGTTGTCACCCGAGGCGCGAGCCGCGCTCGCCGCCGGCCGAGCGGACTCGACCCGCAAGGCATACCGCGAGGACCGACAGGCGTTCATCAACTGGTGCAAGAAGCGTGGCGAAACGGCGCTGCCCGCTACCCAGGAGCTGCTCGTCGAGTACGTCACCCACCTGACCCGCACGCCTCGCCCGCGCACCGGCCGGCCGTCGGCGCCGAGCTCCATCGAGCGGATGCTGTCCGCCGTCACGACGATGCACGCCGAGCTGAACCTGCCGAAGCCAGAGACGAAGGGCGCCCGCACCGTCATCGCCGGCTACAAGCACCAGCTGGCCATCGACAAGAAGCCCGGCGGCCGTCAGCGGCAGGCAAAGGCCGCGCTGCCGCCTGCACTGCGGAAGATGCTGGCCACCCTCGACCGCGACACGCTAATTGGCAAGCGAGACGCGGCCATGCTGCTGCTCGGCTACGCCGCGGCCACTCGCTCCTCGGAACTGGTCGGCCTGGACATCGGTGACCCTGTCGAGTGCGACGAGGGCTACATGGTGCAGGTCTACCGGGTGAAGATGAAGAAGTTCACCGATAGCGCTGTGCCTTACGGCAAGAACCCTGCTACCTGTCCCGTCCGCGCCGTCCGTGCGCTCATTGCCGCGATGCGGGAGGCCGGCCGTACCGAAGGGCCGCTGTTCGTGAGGATCGACCGGCACGGGCGTATCGCCCCGCCGATGAAGCGGCGCGGCAAGCCGATCGGTGACCCCTCCGGGCGGCTCACCCCAGAGGCCGCGTCCGACGTCATCGAGCGCCTGGCGGAGGCCGCCGGCTTCGAGGGCCGTTGGCGCGGCCATTCCCTGCGCCGAGGGTTTGCCACCGCGGCCCAGCGTGGCGGTGCCTCGATGATTCGCGTCGCACGACAAGGCGGCTGGGCCGACAACTCGACGTCGCTGGCCCGGTACTTCGACGAGGGCGACCCGTGGGAGGACAACCCGGTCACGGGCCTGTGAGGCGAGCCGCGACACTCCGAACAACCCTGGAGAGCCCTGCTGTCCGTGGCGGCCATGGTGACCTAACTGTGCCGACCCGTGACATTGGTTCCACGGACTGAGCCCGCACGCCTGAACTTCTCAACTTGTTGACAAGTTACGATGCCGCCCCTAACTTCGTAACAAGTTAGGAAGTCAGGGAGGTGGGGCATGCTTCAGATCCAGATTGGTCCCGAAAAGGCCGCGGACCCGGACGACAGCCTGGAGCGGTCGACGATCGGATGGCGCCCGGGGATGACGGAAGACGAAGCCTGGGAAGCCGGGCGTGGCATCTGGAAGTTCAACGCGGACCGGGCCCTGGCACAGGATGAGGTGCAGATCGTCAACACCGAGGGCATGGTGCTCGCGGTCGCCACGATCACCGGTATCTCCAAGCATGGGGACCGGTACGCCCTCCAGGGGGAGTTGCTGCGCGGTGACGCGAGGGTGGGCAAGCCCACCGCGACGCCGCATCGGTCGCGGAACTCCGTCGCCTACTTCTGACCGGCGGCCGGACGGTGCGCATGTGACCGACGACACCCGCGCACCGTCCAGGGCTGGACGGTAAGCCGACCGGATGTCAGCGATGTTGAGGGCACGTTCAGGAGGGGAGTTCCATGTCCCGCTGGTTTGCCAATCCCGACGCCATTGCCGCGCCCGACGACGTGGAGTGGGCACCGTGGGTGCGCTACACGCGCATGCCGCCGGTGTACGACGCGCCTGGAACCAAGGAGGTGGCGGCGTACACGCCGGAGGAGCAGGCGCTGAACTCTGCTGTCCACGAGTCCGGGCACGCGGTCCTCTACATGGCCGCAGGCCACCGGATCAACAGCATCACCCTCGACCCGGCCGACGGTCTCCAGCGCGAGGCCCAGGCCAGTGTCGATTACGACCCGGGGGCCACCGGGCCGTGGCTGGACTTCGTGCTCAAGGACGCGGCCGGCGAACGAGCCGAGACTCGATGGCTGCACGAGACCGGCCGCTGGACACCGGGGCGCGCATGGGTAGCGGAACGCCACGCCTGGCACGACCGCAAGCACGCTGACGAGGTCATGAGGACGTGCCACGGCCGTGAACTGACCTTCAACGGCGACCACGGCGACTGGGGCGACTACGCATGGATCATGGACCGTACCGACGAGGCACTGGACCCGGTATGGGACCAGGTCCTCACCCTGGCCCACTACGTCGCCGAACACCGGCAGGTCACGGGCGAGGAAGCCGCCCAGATCACGGGCTTCGCCCGCTGAGTGGCCGCGCATCGCAACGCACCGCTGACACCGGAAGGACGGTTACGGCTGTGCCAACGCATAGACGCCGGGCGGCCTGTCGCACATGTCGCCGCCGAGGCCGGGATCTCCCGCCGATGCATCGCCAAGTGGTACGCACGCTGGCAGGCGCACGGGGAGAATGGCCTGCTCGACCACTCTTCCCGGCCCACTGAACTACTACAACCACGAACGGCCCCACGCCGCCCTCGGGGGTCGACCGCCGATCAGCCGGACCCCCGGCAGCGACTACCGCGTCACCTTCGACCAGCCGCCGGAACCACTCGACACGTTCCCGCAGCAACTTGTCTTCGAGGACTTCGTGTAACCAACGTCCTGCGACACCACACTTAGGCGCGTGCCTGTAGTGCGATGTTCTGCAGGACCTGGGCGGAAGTGACTTCAGGGTCGTGCCGGTCATGCTCGGCGGCGAGCTGGTGGAAGGCAGCGGCGAACGCTCCGAAGGCGGTGAAGATCGGACTGCTGATCGCCTTGGCGATGGCAGACGCGACCTCTTGTGGGGCAGCGTCATCGGCGACGTCGACAGTCCTCGGGAACATGTCCTTCACCAGTTCGTTGAGAAGGGCTTCACCGGGAGCGTCAAGCTCCGGGGAGCCGTCACCGATGTACTCGCGGGTCTTGGTGAGAATCGCGACCACGCGCAACATCACTTCTTCATCAGTCATGGCGCGAGCCTAGATTCCCCAGAGAACCCCCGTTCGCGAACTAGGCTCTAACCGCATAAGGGATGCGGTAGTACGTCCCTGACCTGTGGTGTTTTAGCCTGGTTACTCGCTGATGGCACAGCCGGTCTGCTGGGGCGAGTAGTCCGCGCACCGACGAGCCCCGCCCGAGTGGCGGGGCTTCGTCATGCCGTGGCCTGTCACATCCGGTGAGGCAGTCGGAGAGCGGTGATGGTGCCGGTGAGGCCGGTGGAGAAGTCGACGTGCAACCGGCCGCCGGACTGCTGGAAGCGGGTCTCGCTGAACGGGCCGATGAACGTCTCGCCGTTGGCGGCGACCGGTGCAGTCAGGTCGCCCTGTCCGGCCATCCAGGCGGCGGTGCTGTCGCCCGCCCGCACGGTGACGGTCCCGCTGCTGCTGGCGGTGTTCGTGACGCGCAGGACGGTGCGTTCGAAGTCGGCGCCGGTGATGGCTGCCCCGTTCGCCACCAGGGTGGAGTTGATGGTGAGGCCCGCCGGGGTGGCGCTGTAGTCGTTCGGGGCGAGTGGCGCAGGGGGCAGGTTCGTTCGTGTCATGACGGACTCCTTGGCGGGGTTGGTTATGCGCTGGTGCGCGCGGGGTGGGAGCGGCCGGCGTCGTCGACGGCCGCCGCGTACAGCTGGCGGCACTCCGGGAGCGTCAGGCCGAGCGTGCTGGCGAGCGATTCGGCGACCACCATCGACGGCGTGCGCCGGCCGGCCTCGATGAAAGACAGGTAGGGCTGAGGGATGCCGGCCTGCCGTGCCGCCTCGCCCTGGCTGAGGCCCATCCGCTCCCGAGCCGCGCGCAGGAGAGGCCCGAGGGCCTTCGGAGGGACGCGTCGCACCCGCACGTAAGCCTTTGAAGGCATGGTCGCACGTCCAATCTGCCTTTGAATCCTAGGTTAATCCATACCCTAGGTTATAGAATCTTGTGCTAGGTGCCTGTGTCTGCCTTGGGACGGTCTCGGACACGGGCACCGCCTACCAGAGGCGGGAGCACAGGCATGGCAGAGCCAACGGTCGTTGGCAGGACCCGGGTCTCACTGACCCCGGACACGTCCAAGTTCGGGCCGCAACTGCTCGCCGACCTGCCCAAGGCGGTACGGCCTGGCGCCCTCGCCGCCGGCGACGCCATCGCCGACACGCTGACCCGCAAGGTCAACGAGGCCGTCGCCAAGATGAAGCCGGTCATCAAGGTCGGGCTCGACCTCGACACGGCCGCGGCGAAGACCAAGCTCGACAAGCTGACCGCTCCGCGCACCATCAAGCTCGACATCGACCTCGACACCGGCCCGGCGAAGGCCAAGCTCGACAAACTAACGGCAGCGCGCACCGTGAAGGTCACCGCCGACCTCGACGACAGGGCGGCCACCACCGCCCTCGACAAGCTCACCGCGGACCGCCGGGTGAAGGTGACCGTCGACGTCGACGAGACGGCCGCACAGCGGAAGCTGTCCGGTCTCCTCGGTCAGCGCACCGTGGACGTCCTCCCGACGATCCAGCAGGCCGCCTACGACCGTGCGGCGAAGCTCCTCGACAAGCTGTGCGCGGACCGCGTCGTCAACATCCGCGCCTCAGTCGACACCCGGGTCGCCGCGAACGAGATCCGCAACTTGATTCAGCGCCGTCAGGTCCGTATCGGTGTCGACGTCGACACACGCGTCGCCGCCGACAGCCTGGCGAACCTGACGCGGCGCCGGTCCATGACGATCCAGGCGCGCGCCGACACGGCCGGTGCCGATGCCGCGATCCGCGCGGCCACCCGCGACCGCACCGTGAACGTGCGCGTGAACTCGCGGGGCCTCGGTGACCTCACCCGGTCACTGGGGAGAGCGGGCGGCAGTGGCGGCGGCCTGGGCTCACTGACCGGGGCCCTGACAAGCCTGCCCATGCTGATCGCGTCGTCACTGCCCACGATCGCCTCCTTCGGGCAGGCCCTCGCCCAGATGGGTCCGCTCGCCGCGACTGCCGCCCCCGCCATTGCGCTGCTCGGCGGGGCGTTCGCCGCTATCAAAGTCGGCACGTCGGGCGTGGGTGATGCGATCAAGGCGGCGTTCCAGCCGACCACCGCGGAAGCGAACAAGGCCGCCTCCGCCACGAAGGCTGTCGAGTCCGCACAGCGATCCCTCGCCCGCGCCCAACAGTCCCTGAGCGACGCCCAGGTGCAGGCCGCCGAGAGGGTGCAGCAGGCGCAGCAGCAGGTCGGGAACGCCGAACGGCAACTCACCTCAGCGCAGCGCGACGCCCGGCAGGCGCAGGCCGATCTCACAGCGGCCCGCAAGCAGGCCGTGCGGGATCTGCAGGACATGAACGCGCAGCTCGCAGACGCTCAGCTCGACCAGCGGGCGGCCACCCTCGCCGTGCAGCAGGCCGAGGAAGACCTCGCCCGCGTGCGTTCCGACCCGGCCGCGACCCAGCTGCAGATTCAGCAGGCGGAGCTGGCTAAGGACCGGGCGGTGCAGGCACTGTCCGAGCAGAGCACCGCCACGCAGCGCCTGCAGAAGGACACGGCCGCAGCGAACAAGGCCGGCGTCGAGGGCTCGAAGGCGGTCGTGCAGGCCCGCCAGCAAGTCCAGCAGGCCAACCAGCAGGTCGCCGACCAGCAGCGCTCTCTCGCGCAGGCGCAGGCCGACGTGGCCAAGGCGCAGGCGGACGGGCAGCGGCAGATCGCCGACGCCCAACAGGCCGTAGCCGACGCCGCCAGGGGTGTGGCGGAGGCGCAGCAGGCCGCGGCCTCGCAGACGTCCGCGTTGGGTGACGCCCTGGCCAAGCTCAGCCCGAACGCGCGTGCGTTCGTCGGGACGATCCAGAGCATGGCGCCGGCCTGGCGGTCGATGAAGCTCGACACCCAGGACGCGCTGTTCGCCGGGCTCGGAGCGCGGCTGAGTCAGGTGGGTGGGCAGATCCTGCCGACCGTGCGGACCGGCCTCACTGGCGCCGCCAGCGAACTGAACCTGATGGGCAAGAACGCCCTGACGGCGGTCTCGAACCTGGAGAAGGCCGGCACGCTGGGGAAGGTCTTCGACGGCGTCAAGCAGTCCCTCGGCAACCTCAACCGGATACCCGGCCAGCTCGTCACCGGCTTCGCCCAGCTCTCAGTGGCTGCCCAGCCGGCGTTCGACCGGATGACAGCAGGCGCGGGGTCGGCCGTCGACCGGGTCATGGCCAAGCTTGAGGCGGGCCTCAAGAACGGTCAGCTGGAGAAGGCCATCAGTAATGCGCTCGACGTGGCGGTGCAGTTCGGGCACGTGCTCGGCAACGTCGGCGGCATCCTGTCGGGGATCTTCAAGGCCGCCAGCGCTGCGGGTGGTGACTTCTTCGGGACGATCGGCGCGGCCCTCGCAGAGATCAACCGGGTCATCAATATGCCCGAGGTGCAGAAGGCGCTGACTCAGGTCTTCGTCGCGTTGAACGCCGTGGCGAAGCTCCTGGCCGGCGCGCTCGGGCAGGCCCTGCAGGCGGTCATGCCGATCCTCGCCGCCATCGCCCCCGTCATCACCCAGCTCGCCACCCAGCTCGCCCCCGTCTTCGGGCAGGTCATCGGGACGCTGGCTCAGGCGCTCATGCCGATCGTGCAGGCCCTGCTTCCGATCGTCGCCCAGGTCATCACGGTCGTGGCGCAGATGGCGCAGATCCTGCTGCCGCTGCTCCAGCCGGTCGGACAGCTCCTCGGCGTGATCCTGCAGGCGCTCGCCCCGATCATCACGATGATCGGCCAGAACCTGAAGATCGCACTCGCGGCGTTCGTCCAGTTCCTCACCCCGGTGATCACAGCCCTGATCCCGGCGGTGCAGTTGTTCGGGCAGTTGTTCGCACAGCTCGCCCCGCTGTTTCCGCCGTTGTACGCGGCACTGCTCCCGCTGATCCCTCCGCTGGCGCAGCTCACTGTCGCCCTGATCCGCTTGGCCATTCAGGTCATCACCCCGCTGATGCCGCTCATCGTGGGCTTGGCGCAGCTCCTGACGGGCGTCCTGGCCGGCGCCGTCAGCTTCCTGGTGCCGATCGTGACGACGGTGATCGGCTGGTTCACCAAGTTCGTCAACGCGGCTTCGACCGCGGTGAAGTGGGTGGTGAAGGGCTTCCAGTGGCTGTTCGACGTCCTGCTGGGGCACAGCATCATCCCCGACATCGTGCGCGGCACGATCGACTGGTTCTCCCGCCTGTGGACGAAGATCAAGCAGATCGTCGGGTGGATCGTCTCCGGGATCGTGGACCGGTTCACCGACATCAAGAACGGCGCGGAGCGGATCTGGAGAGGCTTCTGGAACACGATCAAGTCCGTCGCGTCCGGGGCATGGGACACCATCCGCAAGGGATTCGACAGTTTCGCTGACACGTTCAGGGGTGCGTTCCGTGACCTGAGGGACGGCATCGGCACCGTCTGGAACGGCCTCAAGAAGCTCGCCGCCGCACCGATCCGCTTCTTCATCGACACCGTCTACAACAACGGCCTCGTCCGGGTGTGGAACGCGACCGCGGGCAAGATCCCCGGCATCCCCGACATGGCGAAGATGCCCATACCGAAGGGCCTCGCTCGCGGTGGCATCCTCCCTGGCTGGTCCACGTGGCGTGACGGCGACGACCAACTCGTCCCGATGCGGCGCGGCGAAGGCGTCTACGTCTCCGAGGTCATGCGCGACCCGTATGAGCGGGCCCGCCTCCACGCCCTCAACGCGGCCGCGATACGAGGCACCCACCCCGCTATCGCCCGCGCCCAGTACGGCTTCGCCGAGGGCGGCATCTTCGGCGGCATAAAGAGCATCGGCTCGTCCATCGCCGACGGTGTCGGCTCCGTGCTGAAGAAGGGCGAAGGAGCGGTCCGCGGCGGCCTCGCCGACGTCGCCGAGAAGGCTTTCAAGCCGATCAAGGCAGGTGTCACCAAGGCCCTCGGCGCGAACCCGCGTACCTGGCCCGGCGCGGTCGCCCAAGCTCCCCTGAACCTGATCGACAAGGCGATCGACTACATCCGCGGCAAGGACATCCCCGACGCGTCCGGGCGGTGGATCAAACCGGTGAACGCTGCATTCGGCACCCGCTTCGGGGTGAAGGGGGCCATGTGGTCGTCGGGCCGGCACACCGGCCTCGACTTCCCTGCCGCGACCGGCACGAAGGTCGTCGCGGTCGACAACGGCACCGTCGCCAAGGTGGAATCCGGCGGCCCTTACGGCAAGCACGTCACCATCTCCCACGGCGGCGGCCTGTCCTCCCTGTATGCGCACATGTCCGCGATGGTCGCGAAGGCCGGCGCGAGTATCCGGCAGGGCGCACGGGTCGGTTCCGTCGGCGCGACCGGTAACGTCACCGGGCCCCACCTCCACCTCGAGGCCCGCATCAACGGCAAGCCGGTGGACCCCATGCCCTACCTCACCAGCGGCGGCGACGGCGGATCCGGGGTGCAGCGGTGGCGTGGCGTCGTCCAGCAGGCCCTCGGCGAAGTCCACCAATCCCTGTCCCTGGTCAACACGACGCTGCGCCGCATGAACCAGGAGTCCGGCGGCAACCCCACCGCCGTCAACCGCTACGACTCCAACTGGAAAGCCGGACACCCCTCCGTCGGGTTGATGCAGGTCATCGAGGGTACCTTCCGCCGCTTCGCCGGGAAGTACCGCAACACCGGCCCCTTCATGTACGGCGTCAGCACCAACCCCATGGCCAACGTGTACGCGTCGATGAAGTACGCGCTGGCCACCTACGGCAGCCTGTCCCGCGCCTACAACCGGCCCGGCGGCTACTCCCTCGGCGGCATCGTCAACATCCACCGCGGCCAGCCCCGCGGCTACGCGTCCGGCGGCGTCATCAACGTCGCCGGAAAGCGCATCGACACCGGCCCCATCGCCGCGTCCGTGGGCGCCGACTTCCTCAAGCAGCTCGCCGGCACGGCCTCGGCTATCGACTCGGCGATGTCGAAGGTGGCCACCGCGATCCGGAACGCGTTCAAGGGCGTCAAGACGACCCTGGACGACCGGCTGCTGTACGCCATCAAGACGCAGACGGCGAAGCTGGACGCGCTCGCCAAGCAGCGCGACGCGATCGCCGCGAAGATCGCCGCCGCGAACCAGCTGGCCGCCGACGCCACCGGGCAAGCCGTCCAGTACACCGCCCTCACCAGCCTCCCCAACGGGGGCAACGTGTTTGACGCGGGCGGCATCCTCGCCGGACTCAACACCAGGCTCGCCCAGCTGAAGAAGTTCGGCGCCAACCTGACCATCCTCGCCAAGCGCGGACTCAACAAGACCTTGCTGCAGCAGATCATCACCGCGGGCCCCGAGTCCGGCGCCGCCTACGCGCAGGCTCTCGTCGACGCCACTCCCGCGCAGCTCACCCAGATCAACGCCGCGCAGTCCGCGATCACCAAGGCCACCGGCGCGTTCGGGAAGGACGCTGCGGACGCCATGTACGACGCGGGCGTCGACTCGGGTAAGGGCTACCTGGCCGGCCTGGCCTCCACGCAGAAGGCCATCGAAGCGCAGATGGCGAAGATCGCGAAGGCCGTGCAGAAGACCATCAAGGTCCAACTGCAGATCAAGTCGCCGTCGCAGGTGTTGCGTGGCCTGGGCCGGTTCACCGGCCTCGGCTACGCGCAGGGCGTCGAGGACACGGTGCCGCAGGCGCAGGCCGCCGCCGCCCGGATGGCCGGCACGGTCCGCGCTACCGCCACAGCGACCGCCGCGAGCATCCGCAACCAGCAGACCATCAACCAGGGCGGCGACCGGCACCTCCACTACAACGCCGCCGTCCGCGAAGTCCCCACCCGCCAGAGCATCCTCGACGCCCTCGCCATCGACGACATGCTCCACCGAACCGCCGTGGTCGGAGGCTGACAGCTTGGGCAGGCCGGCCGGAAGGGTGAGAGCCGTCCGCGCCGCGCCCACACAGCCCCTCGCCGGGAGGCGCGGGCACGCGAGAGGCCCTCAGGGGAAGCGGAGCCCTGGGGGCCTCTCACACGCTGCCGGTGGCCGTCCCTGACGGGGGACAGGGGCGGCCACCTACCCGCGGCCGGTGCGGTCGGCGACACAGCCGGCCACGGGCGTTCAAGGGCGCGCGGGGGCCGTCTGCCGAGGCACGGCCGGCCGGCATCCGTGCGGGTGCAGGAAGACGTTCGGCGCGGCCCCGCTCGGCGAGTCAACGGGAATCTCCACAGGGGTGCCGTTGATCGGCTTGTCGCAGTGGTCGCAGATCACCATGCCGCTGCCTCCCCCGTCAGCCGGTAGCCGCCGGGGCCGAACGCCGCGGCGACCACGGCGGGATCGTTGAGCCGCCCGGTACCGTCCGGACTGCGCAGCCAGAACCGGCCTTCTGACTGGACACCGACAGGCGGGCAGCGAAGCACCCAGCCCGGTGGGTGCACCCGGAGCTGGCGCACGTCGTCCAACTCGTCAGCGGCGTCGATCGGGACGAGCCACCACAGCCGGTCTCCGTTCGGGTCGGCCAGGATGGGGCCGCGTTGGTCCTCGCGGATGCGGCTGGCCGGCCGCCACCCGGACGTGAGGCGGGACTCGGCGACGAGCCAGCGCCCGCCGGTCATCAGCGGTGCCAGACAGTCGGCGTCCCAGATGAGTTGCACAAGGTCGGGGCGGTCGGTGCAGTCGGCGAGCCACGCGTTCCCTGCCTGGTGCCGCCCGGCGAGAGTAGAAAGGGCCATGACCGGCAAGCTAGGGCGTGCAATTGCATGACCGGGCGGTGATTGCGCCTGATTGCGTGGGCTGTTGCGCAGGTTGGCCGGGATTGCTCAAGCGGAGTTGAGCGACGTCAGGGAGGCGCGAGCACGGCCGATGAGCTGGCGGGCCCGTGGCCCGGTCTCGGCGGACTCGGCGAGCCAGTCGAAGGCCCGCTCATACAGGGCGATGTCCTCGTCGCCGGTCAGCCACAGTTCCTCACTGATCGTCTCGACGATGACCAGGCGCCGGTCATAGATCCAGAAGCCGTGCGGCGGGCTACGGCGCAGCTGCGCCCCAAACGGCAGGATGCCCAGTTCGATACGCCGCTGCCCGACCAAGTTGTACAGGCGGTCCAGCTGCTCCGCCATCACGTCGACGGGGCACGGCCGGTGATACAGGGCGGCCTCGCACAGCAGGAACCGGAACGTCTTGCCCGGCGTGTACAGGGCCTCTTGGCGGCGCATGCGCGCCTCGACCGCGGCGTCCGTCGTCGGGGGGATCTGCCGGAAGTCGGCGAGCGCGTCGAACACGCAGCGGGCGTACTCCGGGGTCTGGAACAGGCCCGGGATGCGGGACACCTCGAGGCCGCGGATCAGCTTCGTGTCCTCAGTCTGCCGGACGGCTATCTCCTGCCGGCCGCGGTGCCCGCCCGCCAGAGAGCGGCGCCAGGACCGGTGCCGCTGCTTCATGTCCAGCGCGGCCAGCAGACCGTGCAGCTCACCCTCGACGTCGGGGCGTCCGACCGCGTGCGCCCAGGCGGTGAGGTCGTCGCGGCTCGGGGTCTGCTTCCCGGTCTGCAGCCGCGACACCTTCGACGTCTGCCAGCCCAGCGCGGCCGCGATCCCTTTGCCTTCCATGCCGGCCTCGACGCGCAGCTCCCGCAGGCGCGCGCCGAGGGCTTCCCGGGCGGTCTGGAAGTCGGTGCTCACACCAGTGAAGCTACCGCTTCGCGAAGACGCGCGCGGGCACAGCGTGATGCCAGGCGGCATCCCGTGCCTGGCAGGCGGCGACGACTTCGGCGGGGTCCTCGGTGACGTACACGCCGAGGGTGGTGTCGTCCTCGTCGAACGCGAACCGGGCCACGGTGCGGGAGTCGAACAGCCAGAAGTCGTAGTCGGGTAGCCGCAGCTGCTCGGCCTGGCCGCGGGTGAGGTGGCGGATGTCCTCCCCGGCGGCGACGTTGCCGGGTGCGCTGGCCATGAGGAACCGCTGCCCCTCGGTGGCGGGCTCGTCGACGATCCGCACCCGCTCGAACCGTTTCCCGGCCTCGACCTGCACGGCCACGTTCTGCCGCCAGGCGTTCGCCGGTTCGGCGGCGATGTCCTCGCCGGCCAGCCAGCGCTGCCACTTCTCGCTGCGCCGGTCGGAGGCGTAGCCGCAGCGGGTCTCCAGCCGCCAGGCGGTGTGCCGGAACTCGCGGAACAGGTGGGCGATGGACGAGAACGGGCGCAGCTCGGGGGCGGGGGTGCGCGGCGCGTACCGGGTCAGGAGACTGCGGGGCACCCGGACGAACGTCTCGGACGGCTTCACGTCCCGCAGCTGCACCAGGTGGCCGGGGTCGGTCTCGCGGTCGCCCTGGACAAGGATCTCGTCCGTCTCGGGCACCTCGTACAGGGTGGGGCAGTCGCCGTCGTCGCTGGTGGTGCCGAGGAACCTGAGCGTCATCGCATCCTCCGTCGCTGCTGGTCGGAGAACCAGGATGCGTGCAACTGCGCAAGCCCAACCGGGGATTGCAGCGGATTGCTCAACTGGTGGGCAGGGCCCTGGTTGCGCGCAACCCCTATCAACGCGGAAGGGCCCCCAGCCGAAGCGTGGGGCCCCGAAGCGTGAGACGGGCTACTGTCCTACTTATCGCCGTCGGTTTGTGCGTCGTCTATCTCGATCTGCAATGAAGCCTGCTGGCACTTGTACAGGTAGACATCCAGGTCGTCCAACGATCCGTGTGCTCGCTCGCCGAGCGATACGGCCAAGGCCGCGAGCGACAAGGAAAGGGTGCGGAGATCGTTGCTGGCCATCAGGTTGGTCATGGCTTCGCTGTCCTTCGCGAGAGCAGCACGCACGAAGGCATAGGGGGTGCTGGGGTGCAGATCGCCAGGGCCGAAGCCGGGCATTGGCATGTCTTCCGTCATCGAGTGTTCTCCTCGTTCTTGGTCCAGCCGATGAACTGCTGCCAGGCGTCGGGAGCGAACGGGACGCGGGCGCGCGCCCGGTCCTTCGTGTCCCGGACGAGGACGCCGGCCACGGGCCGTGCCCACTCCACACAGCTCCCGGAATCGGTGTAGGTCGACGTCCGCCAGATCAGGCCGTCTTCGTTCTGCGGCACAGAGTCCCCCTCGCTTCCTCGATCAGCTCCACCGACTCCCGCGGCGGCAGCGCCAGGCCGAGCAGCCGGTCCCATGCGGAAGCGTAGGCGGCCACGTCCACGGGCCGGGCGCTGATCTGTGAAGCCGTCAGGGATTCCGTGAACACGCCCCACCGGCCGGCCACCCGATAGAGGGTGAACGCGCCCAGCAGTCCGGGGTGGTCGTCCATGCCGCGGGGCAGTACGCGCACGGTCAGGGTGGGCTGTAGCGCGTCCAGAGCGAGGATGCGGTCCAACTGGTCGGCGAGGGTGTCTACGCCGCCCACAGGCCGGTACAGGGCAGACTGGTCGATGACAGCGGTGATGCGGCGCGCGCCCGGTCTGCCGACACGGTCGATGCGGGTGGTGCGGGCGGCGGCCCGCTCGTCGACGACCGGCAGCGGCAGGGCTGGCGCACCCGCGTGGATGGCCGCCGCGGCATAGCTGTACGACTGCAGCAAGCCCGGGACGAGCATGGGCTGCCACGCCTGCACCGTGTCCGCTGCGGCCTCGACGGCGGCAAGCCGGTCCACGTGCTCACCCAGCGTCTCGGCGGGCAGGTCGAAGATGGCGGTCACAAGGTCCTCTCAGGAGCGGGGGAGGGAGGCGTGGGAGGGCTCGGCAAGCGGGCCGTATCCGGGTACCGGGGCCACTTGCCGGACTGCCTCCCTTGCCTCCCTACGGGGGTGAATATGCAGGTCAAGCCGAGGGATGCACGCCGGGGAGGCGGTGAGGGAGAACTCCCTCATATGTCGTCGTCTCCCTCGTCATCGCTGTCTTCCGCAAGGCGTTCGAGGATGGCGTCCTGGACGCGGTCGCGGGCGACCACGGACTTGCCGCCGGACTTGTACTGCTCGGCGCCGTAGGGCTCCAGTGCGCGCTTCAGGTCGGCCGGTCCCCACTCCCGGTAGTGGTCCGGGTTGTGCTGGGCGAGCCGGTGCAGCACTTCCTGGGTGAGGACGCGCGGCTCGTCGCCGAGGACGGCGGCGACGTCGGCGAGCGGGTCGGCCGGCTGGAACGTCGGCTCGGCCGCGTGCTCGACACCGTCGCGCAGGCCCATCGCCCGCTCGACGACCGGGGTCACCTCGTCGATGCCCTTCTCCGGTTCCCGGGCCACGTAGTAAGCGCGGATCACCTCGAACGGCTTGTTGGTGAAGCCGACGGTCACGGCCGTGCCGACGTCCTGCCCAGGGATCAGCTCCGTCGCACGGATGCCGGCCTTGTAGCGGCCGGAGCCGAGTAGCCCGTCGTTGGCGACCTGGTCGCCGACCGCGAACGCCACACGGTGCGACGTGTTGCGGGTGACGTCCCGTGGAATGCTGTCCGCGGTCGGCGACACGGTGACCCAGACCAGGGTGATGCCGACCTTGCGGGCCTTCTTCATCACGCGGATGGCCAGCTCAGCGGCCTCTTTGCCGTACTCCTTGTGCATGAACAGTTCGTGGCACTCGTCGAAGACGACGACCCGGGGCCGCATCCGCGGGTCCTTCAGCGCGAGTTCACGCGTCAGCTTGGGCGACTCGCCGCCGAGTTCTTCGAGCAGCTTCCCGCGCTCGGTCACCTCGTTGGTCAGGCTGCGCAGACGATCCAGGGCGGCCTGCAGCTGCTCGTCGTCGTCGCCCTTGACCAGGGTCCGCAGTCGCGGCTTGAGCGGGTCGTAGTCGACGTTCGTCGCCATCACGTACACCTCTGCCTCGACGAGCGGGTCGAGGATCGCACCCAGCAGCAGCGCGACGACGATGGACGTCTTGCCCGAGCCCATGATGCCGCCGACGATCCAGTTCGAGGCCATCAGCTTCCCGATGATGGGTTCGCCGCGCTGCGACACGGCGACCGGGACGCCCCTGAAGTAGTCGGTGACGCCCTCGGTCAGCAGCGGCCACGGGTCGACCTTCCCGGACAGAGAACCCTGGTCGGCGACCCACAGGTCGAGGACGCCCGGCTCGGTGGGCGGTTCGGTCGGCCACACCTCGACGGGTTTGCGCAGCAGGTTGTGGGCCAGCACCTTCTTCTTCCCGTTGACCATCTCCACGGTGACGCCCTGCGGCAGCTGCAGCTTGGCGTGCCAGCCGTTCCCGGACCGCGTCGACGGCTGCACCCACCGCGGCTGCCAGCCTTCCTTGAACGCCTTGTTCAGCGGGGCCAGGCCCAGGTTCTGCAGGGCCTTCAAGATGGCGTTCTCGTCGGGCAGCGCGCCGGACGCCTCCGCGGTGTCGGCGGGCAGTGCCCAGGCGGGGGCGGTGTGCTGGTGTCGGCCGACCGCCCACAGCCCGGTCAGGGCCAGCCAGGGCAGTGCGGCAAGCAGCGGGTCCCAGACGACTCCGGCGATGAACGCGGCCCAGCTGACGAGCTTCAGCACCGCGTCCAGCGGGGCGAGGGCCTGGTGCACGTCGTGGTTGGCCCAGGCGAGCAGGATGCCCAGCATCAGCAGCAGTCCGGTACCGGCGACGGTGGCCGTGAACAGGGCTTTCGGGGCGTGCAGGGCCAGTTGCAGTAGCTCCATGCGCCGCTTCTGCCGGGCCTCGCGGAAGGCGCGGGCGCGCTGCTCCCACTCGCGGACGAGTTCTTCGTTCCCGCCGGCCTCCGCGATCCGCATCATGCGTTCGTGGCGGGCCGCGGTGCGCCCGTCCCACGCCCGGCGGGCGACGATGCGGGTACCGCCCCACATGTAGGAGCCGTGCCGGACGGCGAGCCGGTACGCGGGGTTGGTGCGGGTCTCGACGACGACACGGCGCAGGTGGTCGATGCGGATACGGCGCCGCGGGGCGGCCTGCTTCTCAGGTGATCCCCTGAAAAGGGTGGGAGCTGACTCCGCCCCTTTCTCGGTGGTCGCCTCGGGGGCGAACTTCAGCAGGGACACCTGCGGGTTGACGTGCCCGTTTACCCGCTCGGGGGCTGTCTCGGTCATGCTGGGGATTCCTTCTCTCTGCGGAGGGACAGGTGGCCCGGGGCGGCCGGCGCTTTGGTCGGTGGACGGCCGCCCCGGGGCGTAGCTACTGGCCCTGCTTGCGGCGGCGGGCGCCGTCCTCGATGCGTTCGACGCGCCGCTTCAGGTCGCTGATGTCGACGGTGGGTCCGGCCATGCCGCGCTTGGCCATGCGGGCGACGAGCAGGCCGATGCGGGCCTTCTCTCCGGCGGTGAAGTCGCTGCTGGTGAGGTCGTTGGCGGCCATGGGTCAGGCCTCCGTGGTGTCGTCGGCGTCCTCCGCGTCGCGGGCGAGGCTGGCGGCCCTCTGCAAGGCGGCGTCGGCCATGGTCAGACGCTGGTCACGGTTCATGGTTCCTCCTCGGTAGGGCCGGGCTGTCCGGCCCTACCGCCCGACTGAGTGACGGCAGGTCACTCAGTGGGACGGAAGGGCAGGTCAGCGGTGGAGACCGAGGCGGCAGAGGACGGTGCGGACCTCGGCGGGGCTGGTCTTCATGCCGGCGTTGACGGCGACCCAGACGACGTCTGCCGGGCGGACGCGGCCGTGGTCGCGGAGCATCTGCCGGGCGATGCGGCCGATGCGGGTACGGCGCTCACAGATGGCATGGGAACGAACGCTCATGACGGGACTCCTTGCAGGTCAGGGGGTTACTTGCCGTTGCGGTAGTCGCGCCACATGGCGCGCAGGACGAGCAGGCATGCGGTCGAGCAGGTCGCTCCGATAGCGACGGCGATCGAGGCGATGGCAAAGGCGAAGGCCAGGGCGCAGGCGACGCAGCCGCCGATGATCGCGAGGCCGCCGATGGTCCACCACTTCTTTGCGTCGAACGTTGAGTGGTTGTGGTCGCAGCCGGCGGACTGCTGGGTCTGCGCTTGGGCGGACTTTGCGAGGTCTAGGGCGGCCATGGCCACGGCCAGGACGTCGGTGTTGCTGGAGGCCTCGCGGACCGCAGCCTCCGCCTTGTCGAGTGCGTCGCTCATCGGGTCCGCCTCCCGATCACGGGCAGGTGCGGGCGGGCTACGGCACCGAGGGCGAACGCGAGCAGTGCGGGCCGGCCGACAATCCAGGCGGCGACGGTGCCGGTCAGGTCGAGTGCCTGCGGCACGGCGAGCAGCAGGCCGAGCAGGGCACCGAGGATGACCCACCTCATGACCGCTCACCTCCGACGACTTCACGGCGCAGGTCGGTCGCTTCTCGACGCGACAGGCCGAGGGCATCCTGAAGCGTCTTGATGGTCACCGGCCGGTTCGATGACCTGACCGCCTCCCGGTTCAGCCTGCGGGCCTCACGGCGCAGTTCGGACGGGGTACGGATGATCGTCTCGGTGACCATCTGCCGTGTCGCCTCGGCGGGTACCGCCGTGGTCATCTTGAGGCTTAGGTCGGAGGCTTTCGTCGCACTCCAAAACGTCCCCGACTCCAGTGCGGGCACCGGCGGGATGACCGCCTGGCTGACCGTCCAGCGCGGCGGGTGCGGGTACTTCGGGGCGTCCTTCCACATGGACGTGAGAGGTCCGGCGGCGTGGTCGAGCCGGAAGCGTTCGGCGGGCTCGGGACGGGAAACGATCGGCAGCAGCCGGATGCCGGGCGGGGCGACGAGGGGGAAGGGGTAGTCGTGCCGGACGGGTACGGACGCGGGCGCGTCCTCCGACGCCTGCGGGGTGTCCTGCCACGGCGAGTCGAGGTCGATGGTGGCCAGCGATGCGGCGTGCCGGCGGGCGGCAAGCAGGTCGAGCAGCTTGGTCCGCTGCTCCTCGCTCGCACCGGCCTGCGCCTTGCCGACCGCGACGGACAGCCGGCGGGAGACCCGGGCACGGCCGCGGGCGCCAGGTTCCATGTCGGCGAGCTTGGCGGCCAAGCCCACGGCCTTCACGGTCCACCGGTCGCGGGTGATCTGCTCGGCGGTGCGGTCGCGGGTGGCGAGGCCGAGGTAGGACAGCAGGCGCTCGCGCAGCTCCCGGGCGAGTAGGGCCGGGAGGCTGCTGGAGTCGGCGCCGGGCTTGGCGTGCCGCAGCTCGATGCCCATCGCCAGGTGCCACAGCAGGGCGGCGAGGACAGGGCCGACGACGGCACGGACGGTGCCGCCGACGACGCCGGACTCGGAGTAGGCGGGGATGACCTGCACGCCGGTGATTCCCCAGACCAGCAGGCCCGGGGTGCCGGGCGCTCCCTGGGAGCGCAGGTTCTGCCGGGCCATCAGGGCGCAGGCGAACAGGGCCAGCTCGGCGGCACCGAACATCGCGGCGCGCTCGCCGGCCGATGCCATGCCGAGGTAGTCGGCGGCGAACCGCCAGGACGTGTCGGCGCTGTACGCGGTGCACGCCATCGCGGCGAGCGAGGCGACGACGACGGCGGCCGGGGCGCGACCGGCGGCCTTGCGGCCAGCTCGGGCCAGCAGGACCGCGGCGGCGAGCAGCAGGGCGCAGCCGAGTGCGGTCGGTACGGGGTGGGTCTGGGCCCACTCGGTTGGGGTGTTCACCGCTGTGCTTCCTCTCGGAATCCGGCGTACTGGCCGGGCGGGTGGACGTAGTTGGTCAGGGCACCCTCGGCGGCCACTGCGGCGACGCCGAGGACGGAGATGACGGCGGCCGTCGTGCTGTGGCCCTGCTGCGAGGCGGCACGGGCGAGCATCGAGGCGGTCTGGGTGGCGCGGCGCGCGGAGGCGGGCGAGCCGTCGGCCGTGTTCATGGCGCTGTACAGGGCGTCCCGGGCACGGTCGCGGAGGCTCATTCCCCCACCACCTGGGCGGCCCGCACCACGCGGTGCGAGGCGAGGCACATGCCCTCCCGGTCGCGGCGGTCGACGGCTTCGACCAGAGCGGCCATCAAGGCGGGCACGGAGGGAAGGGGCGGGGTCGACCGGCACGCCGCGCGCAGGGCGGCGTGCTCGGTCGGCCGGGGGATCGGCCAACGGGCGGTCACTGCTCGCCGCCTTCCAGCAGCCGCAGCTGCTCGGCCAGGTCGTGCAGCGGACCCGCCACGAACGCGGTGAGCGCGGCACCGAACTCGGCGAGCTGCGCCGCATCGAACTCGTGCCACTCGTCCAGGGCGACCACCGCGACCGGCGCTGTGCTGGACTGCTCGGCGAACGGCCGCTGGTACAGGAACACGTCCAGCACCTCGACCTCGCCGTGGCAGGCCGTGTCCGCCTTCAGACGGATCGGCTGCCCGCGGTGCTCGATGTCCGCCCGGTAGCCCTCCGTGGGGTGGACGCCCAGGCACCAGGCCGGCTCGTACACCGTCACGTCGCCGTGGTCGATGGTCGTCACGGTCACCGTGCGGGCGGCCAGCAGCCGGGCCACCTCGGGGAAGTGACGGTCCACGAACCGGCGGGCCTTCTCGTCCTCGCTCACGCGGCACCGCCACGGGCGGTGTGCCAGTCGATCAGGGCACGGCGGGTCTGCGACTCCCGCAGCACCTGCGGCACGTCCGGCAGGACCCGCAGCTCCATCGCGCCCGGCTCCCCGTACAGGGCGAGGACCGCCTTACGGCCGATGTCCTCCGTCTCCACCACCGTGATCCCGAACACGCGGATCAGGTACGGCAGGGGCAGCGACGCCAGGTCGGTGCGGGTCAACGACGCCCACGGCGTCAGGTCCCCGCGGTGGTCGGCGGCGTGGTCGGCGGCCTGCGCCTCGGCCAGCTTGTCGGACAGGTCCATCAGCAGCCGCAGGTGGGCCTGAACCTTGCGGATCTCGTTGTCGACTTCGACCGCGCTGGTCAGCGCGATCCCCAGGCCCGTGCTGCCCTCGGGGACCAGCTCGACGTAGGGGCGGGAGTCGTCCGTGGCGAACGGCCACTGCACCAGGCGGGCCTGCAGAACGCTGTGGTCGCGACCCTCCTGCTGGTACTCCAGGGCGACCACGTCGCCGTCGTGTGACAGGTCGCCGGGCTCGACGAGACCGGTCGCCACGTCGCTGGTGTGGTCGGCGGTGCACCAGCCGGGGCAGGTCACCGTGATCGTCCCGCCCGTCTTCAGCGGGTAGGTGATCGTGCGCGGCTCGGCCGCCGGCTGCTTGGGCTCGGTGAACGTGGCGGGGATGGTCGTCTTGGTCATGGCACGGTCTCCGATCAGGCGGCGAGGGCGAAGGCGGCGATGCGGTCGGCGGCGGCCACGAACGCGGCCTTGCGCGGGCGGTACGCGGCGAGCAGCTGGGAGACCTGGGCGAGCGTCCAGTGGTGGACGGTGCGGGTCTGGCGGGCGCGTCCGCCGTTCACGGTGCGGCGGGTCCGGGCCGTGGCCGCGGGGGCGACACCGAGGCGCTTCGCGACGGAGCGGAGGCCGGAGGCGATACCGGCGGCGGTGTCGCGGTCGACGCCGGCCGCGATCGCGACCGTGGCGAAGGAGCGGGGCCGGCGCTTCACCGAGGCGACCAGGCGGGTCGCGGCGGCACGGCGGCGGAGGATCGAGCGGAGCGTGCGGCGCTGAGCGCGGCGCTCCCTGGGCATGGCAGACTTCTGCACAGCGGTTCTCCCTGTTGCTGCAGGTGATCCGTCAGGCCCTCGGTCGGTGTTGCTGCACCTTCCGGGGGCTGCTTTCGTGGCTACAAAGCTAGCCGCTCTTGTTGCTACAAAGCAACCCGCTCGGCGAAGAATCTTGTAGCAACAAGCCGTCGTCCATGTTCTTGCTGGTTGTGGCCACAAGCCAGTACCCTCCGGGCATGACGCCCGAGCCCAGCCACGACGACAAGTACGACGTACCCCGCAGATTCCGAGCCCCTGATGACGAGTGGTTCCCCTTCGGTGACGCCACTCGCGCCGCTCACTCAGAAGCCGGCCGGAGCCCTCGCGCTCAGGTGCTCCGGGAGTTCATGCGCTGGTACATGCGCCGACCGGGCGCCAAGCTGCCCGAGCGACCGCCGGCCGGGCCCTGGTCGCAGCCGACGAAGGACGCTGCGCCGACCGATTGAAGACGCGACGCCCCCCAGCTACTCGGCTGGGGGGCTTTCTGTGCTCTGAACAGCGGGATTCCTTAGGTCGGCTCCTACACGTCGGCGACCGCCGCTTCGCCGACCTCCGGCCACTGGTCAGGCCATGAACGTCCGTCCGGCCACCACAGAACCCCTCGCCCCGCCCCACCCCCGCGCGCAGGTGCACGCCGTCTCCGGAAACCGGCTCGGCGCGGCCCACCCCCGGCAGAAAGGACCGACCGACTTACGGCTCGTCCCCCCGGCGCTCGCGGCATGGGCGACGGCGGCCCTGGCGCTGGGCGCCCCCGCCGGATGGGTGACGGGCTTCACGGCCGTGTGCCTGACCGCTGCCGCCGCGCTCCTGCTCGCCGGCCGGAGGCGGAGACGAGGAAGCCGCACGAGCGCCTGGGCGCGTACGACCGCGGCCGCCGTGCTGCTCGGCGCGTCGGCGGCCGCCGCGTCCGCCGGATTGCACGGGGCGGACGTACGGCGCGGCCCGGTGCCCGCGCTGGCACGGCAGTTCGCCACCGTGACCGCCGAGGTGGAGCTGACCGCGGACCCCCGGCTCACCCGCCCCCGGGTCAGCGGCGACCACATGGCACCCGTCTCGGTGCTGATCCAGGCCGAGGTGCAGCGCGTCGAGGGCCCGGGCACGACGGGCGCCGCGGCGACCCGCACGCCGGTGCTGATCCTGGTCAACACGAACGCGCGCACGGGAGGGAAGGCCGACGCGGAGCGCGGCTCACCCTGGCTGGCCCTGCTGCCGACCACCCGGCTGAGGGTCACGGCACGGCTGTCACCGCCTCTGACGGGCGGTGACGAGATCGCGGCGGTACTGCGGGTCCGGGACCGGGCGGCGCCCGAGGTGATCGGGGAACCGTCCGCGGTCCAGCGACTGGCCGGGCGGCTGAGAACCGGACTGCGCACAGCGACCGACAGGCTTCCGGCGGACGCGCGGGCGCTGCTGCCGGGGCTGGTGGTCGGAGACACCTCGCGGATCACGCCCGAACTGGACGAGGCCTTCGAGGACACGGATCTCGCGCACACCCTGGCGGTCTCCGGGAGCAACCTCACGATCCTGCTGGCCCTGCTCGTCGGCCCGCCCGGCCTGGCCCAGCGGGTCGAGCGCCGCGGCCTGGCCCCGAGACTCGGCATGACGCTGCGGACCACCGCGATGGCGGGCGGCGTGCTCACGTTGGGGTTCGTCGTGGTGTGCCGGCCCGACCCGAGTGTGCTGCGGGCCGCGGCCTGCGGAGCCGTCGCCCTGCTGGCCCTGGCGACCGGCCGCCGCAGATCGCTGCTCCCGGCCCTGGCGACGGCGGTCCTGCTGCTGGTGCTCTACGACCCGTGGCTGGCCCGCAGTTACGGCTTCCTGCTGTCGGTGCTGGCGACCGGAGCGCTGCTCACGCTCGCGCCCCGCTGGAGTGAGGCGCTGCGACGACGCCGGGTGCCCGCCCGCCTGGCCGAGGCACTGGCCGCGGCCGCCGCGGCGCAGGCGGTGTGCGCTCCGGTCATCGTCCTGCTGTCGGCCCGGGTGAGCCTGGTCGCGGTGCCGTGCAACCTGCTGGCGGAGATCGCGGTCGCCCCCGCCACGGTGCTGGGTTTCGCGGCCCTGGTGACGGCGCCGTTCGCCATGCCGGCGGCCAAGGCGCTGGCCTGGTGCGCGGGTTGGCCCACGGGGTGGCTGGCAAAGGTGGCCCGGACCGGGGCGTCGCTGCCCGGCGGGGCGGTGGGCTGGCCGGGCGGCTGGACGGGCGCACTGCTGCTGGCCGTGCTCACGGCGCTCCTCGTCCTGCTGGGCGGACGACTGCTGAGACACCCCTGGCTCTGCGGCGTCTGTGGGGCGCTGCTCCTGCTGGTGGTGCTGCAACCGCCGCCCCTGACCCGGGTGGTGACGGGCTGGCCGCCGCCGGGCTGGCGGTTCGCGATGTGCGACGTGGGCCAGGGTGACGCGACGGTGCTCGCGGCGGGCCGGGGCGCCGGTGTGGTGGTCGACGCGGGCCCCGACCCGGAGCCGGTGGACCGCTGCCTGCGCACCCTGGGCATCACCAGGATCCCGCTCCTGGTGCTGACCCACTTCCACGCGGACCATGTGGCCGGCCTGCCGGGGGTGCTGCGGGGGCGTTCGGTGGGCGCGATCGAGACGACCGGGTTCGAGGAGCCCGCGGACCAGGCGGAGTTCGTCCACAGGGAGGCGACGAGGCACGGCATCCCGCTCGTCACGGCCGTGGCGGGGGAGGAGAGACGGCTCGGCGACCTGACCTGGCGGGTCCTGTGGCCCCCACCGGCCCCGCCCTCACCTCCGGACGGCCCGAACGACGCCAGCGTCGCCCTGCTGGTGCGGTCGGGCGCTCTGCGCCTGCTGCTCCTGGGCGACCTCGAACCCCCGTCCCAGCAGGCCCTGCTGCACTCGCCGGCCGCGGCGAGCCTGACCCACGTGGACGTCCTGAAGGTCGCCCACCACGGCTCGGCGTACCAGGAACCGGACCTGCTCCACCTGACGGCCCCCCGCCTGGCCCTCATCTCCTGCGGACCGGACAACCCCTACGGTCACCCCGCGCCCCGCACGGTCACGGCCCTGCGCGCCCAGGGCGCGGCAGTGCTCCGCACGGACCAGGACGGCCCGATCGCGGTGACGGGAGAGGGGAGGGAACTGCGGGCGGTGGCACCGGGTTGAGCAACGGCCCTCGCGTGGTGGCCCGCTCCACGCTGACCATGCTCGAACACCCGGCCCGCTGGACGAACCCCGCCCCACGGCCCGTGCGTGAGACTGGCCTCATGGAATCCGCTGAGATCGACGCCTATCTTCGCCGTATCGGGGCCGAGCGGCCCGACTCGCCCACCGGTTCCGCGTTGCGGGAGCTGCATGTGCGGCATCTTCGGGCCGTGCCCTTCGAGAACCTGTCGATCCACCTCGGTGAGGAGATCGTGCTGGCGGAGGGGCCGCTGGTGGAGAAGGTGGTGGGGGCGCGGCGGGGCGGGTTCTGCTACGAACTCAACGGCGCCTTCGGCGCGTTGCTCACCGCGCTCGGGTTCGAGGTGACCGTGCTGGCCGCGCGGGTGCACGGGGAGGCGGGGCGGCTCGGGATCCCGTACGACCACATGGCGCTGCGGGTGCGTACGGCCGACGGTGGCGACTGGCTGGCCGACGTGGGGTTCGGGGCGCACAGCCACTTCCCGCTGGCCTTCGGGGAGCGGGGGGAACAGGACGATCCCGGGGGGACGTTCGCCATCGACGAGGTCCAGGGCGTGGGGCGCGCGGACGGGGCCTCCGTCGAGGACCTCGATGTCCTCCGCGACGGTACGCCGCAGTACCGGCTGGAGACGCGGCCCCGGGTGCTGCGGGACTTCGTCGCCGGGGCCTGGTGGCACCGCACCTCTCCCGACTCGCACTTCACGCAGTCCCTGGTGTGTTCCCGGCTCACCGAGGACGGCGGGCGGATCACGCTCAGCGGGCGCACCCTGACCACGACCGGGGCCGACGGGGTCCGCGACGTGCGGCAACTGGCTGCGGACGACGACGTGCTCCCGGTCTACCGGGAGAGCTTCGGCATTCGCCTCGATCGGGTGCCGGCGGTGCGCGAGCGGGATGTCAGCGGGTGATTCGTGGCACACGCCTCCAGCCGTGCCCGTCCCGCGCAGTCCCAGCAGATGCGCTGGATTCCCTCGATGGGACCTGATGCACCCTGTGTTTCCCCGAAAACCTCATAGATGATCGAATGCGTCATTGACGACAGTTGTCCTCACGTGGTGCAGAAGGTGCGTAGATGAGCGGCTGCTTGTGCGGGAGCCGAGCGAAGCGCGTGCGACGGACGGGTCCTCTGGAGGAGGTGCCCACGCCGTCGGACGCCGGGGCGCTGAGCCGCCGGGTGCTCGATCCGGTCGGCCGGCCCGTGCCGCAGGCGGAGTTCACCGTCACCGACACCGCCGGTCGCCAGGTGGTCGGCGGCTGGACGGACCGCCTACGGGTCCTGCGTCGCGACCGTGCCCGAGGGGAGTACCGGCTCGCCGTGTCCGCCGGGGGATGCGCGCCCCACCGGGCCGCCGCCACCGTCGCACGCTCACCGCGCTCGGCGACATGACGCTCCGGTAGGGGCGCCTGCGCCCGTACCGGACAATGACTCGCGTGAGTGATGTGAGACATGTGCTGGTGCTGCCCGACCGCGACGCCGCGGAGGAGGTGGCCGAGGCGCTGGGGGAGCGGTTCGGCATCGACGAGGAGCCCCGGCTCGTACGCGACGCGCTGGCCGGGGAGGACGACGCAGAGGACGCCCAGTGGCTCGTCGTCCTCAGCGACGAGGAGGAACGGCTCGATCCCGGCGAGCTGGACGAGTTCGCGGCCCGGTGGGACGGCTGGTGGGAGGAGCCTTAGCCCACCGCGCGGCCGGGAGCCCGTCGGGCCGGGAGCCCGCACGGCTCGACGTCCCGTAGCCCGTACGGCACCGCCCGCCGCCCGTGCGGCCCGCGGCCCCGTGGCGACCGCGGCCCCCGTTGTCAGTGGCCCGTGGGATGCTGGACGCGATGGCCAGGAAGACTGCGAACGACGACCCTCTCGCCCCGGTGACGCTTGCCGTGGGCCAGGAGGACCTGCTGCTCGACCGTGCCGTGCAGGAGGTGGTGGCCGCCGCCCGCGCCGCCGACGCCGACACGGACGTACGCGACCTCACCTCCGACCAGTTGCAGCCCGGCACCCTCGCCGAGCTGACCAGCCCGTCGCTCTTCGCCGAGCGCAAGGTCGTCGTCGTGCGCAACGCGCAGGACCTCTCGGCCGACACGGTCAAGGACGTCAAGGCGTATCTCGGCGCGCCCGCCGAGGAGATCACCCTCGTGCTGCTGCACGCGGGCGGCGCCAAGGGCAAGGGGCTGCTGGACGCCGCGCGCAAGGCGGGGGCGCGGGAGGTGGCCTGCCCGAAGATGACGAAGCCGGCCGACCGGCTCGCCTTCGTGCGCGGCGAGTTCCGCGCGCTGGGGCGTTCGGCGACGCCCGAGGCCTGCCAGGCGCTGGTCGACGCGATCGGCAGCGATCTGCGCGAGCTGGCGTCGGCGGTGTCGCAGCTGGTCGCCGACGTGGAGGGCACGATCGACGAGGCCGTCGTCGGCCGGTACTACACCGGCCGCGCCGAGGCCTCCAGCTTCACCGTCGCCGACCGGGCCGTCGAGGGACGGGCCGCTGAGGCCCTGGAGGCGCTGCGCTGGTCGCTCGCCACGGGCGTCGCGCCGGTGCTGATCACCAGCGCGCTGGCGCAGGGCGTACGGGCCATCGGGAAGCTCTCCTCCGCGCGCGGCGGCCGGCCCGCCGATCTCGCCCGTGAGCTGGGCATGCCGCCCTGGAAGATCGACCGGGTCCGCCAGCAGATGCGCGGCTGGACGCCGGACGGGGTCGCCGTGGCGCTGCGCGCGGTCGCCGAGGCGGACGCGGGCGTGAAGGGCGGCGGCGACGACCCGGAGTACGCCCTGGAGAAGGCCGTGGTGACCATCGCCCGCGCGGCGCGGTCGCGGGGGCGCGGCTAGCCGGCGCCGGGGTACGCCGTTGCGTGCGGCCCCCGCACCGACCGGGGACGGGCGCCGGCCGACGCCGGGGCGCGCCGCTCCCGCGCACGCCTCCGCACCGCCCGGAGCCCGTCCCCGCACCGCCCGGAGCCCGTCCCCGCACGCCTCCGCAGCGCCCGGAGCCCGGTGGTGCCGGGCGGCGTTCACAGCGGCCGGAGCGGGCGTCAGCCGTCGGCCGGCCGGTGCCGCGGCCGGGACACGGCGTGCGTACAGGCCGAAGGCCCCGGCGGTCTCCCTGGGGAAGGGACGGCTGCCGGGGCCTTCGGTTCACGCTGCTTGGACCCGTGCCCGCGTGGCGAACGCAGGCCGCGCACAGGTCCGGGGTGCCGGTCGGGGGCGGATGAGAGAGGGCCCGCCCGGGTCCGCCCGGCTCAAGTCGGGAAACTCAGCCCTTGAGGGACGAGACCTTCGAAGCAAGCGCCGACTTCTTGTTGGCGGCCTGGTTCTTGTGGATGACGCCCTTCGAGACGGCCTTGTCGAGCTGGCGCGCGGCGGCGCGCTGGTACTCGGTGGCCTTCTCGACGTCACCCGCGGCAGCGGCCTCGCGGGCCTTGCGGATCGCGGTCTTCAGGGAGGACTTGACGGCCTTGTTGCGCAGCCGGGCCTTCTCGTTGGTCTTGATCCGCTTGATCTGGGACTTGATGTTCGCCACGAATGAGCCTTCTCAGGTTCTGGCACGGGGCCGCGACGGTCCCGTAACCGGTGATTTCTTGAGGTGTGCCTCCTGCGGAGAGGGCATGAGACACAGCGCCCCACACTACCAGCGGCCCGTTCCCCGCCCAAAACCGCCCGCCTGCCGCCCGCCGGCGGGCCCCGGGCCGCGCCCAGCCGCCCCTCGGTCACCCGCCGGGACCACGGCCCCCGGCGGCAGCCGCCCCCACCCGAACCGCGCTCCCCGCCGGACATGGGACCATGGAGACTACGTATAGATCCGACCCGAGACCGCAGACGGACAAGCACACGTGTGCGGACGCCTCAAGAATCAGGACCCTGCGTGCCCGCGACCCCTAGCCATGTGCCCGAGCCGAGCCGTACCGACCCGGCGCTGATCCGCAACTTCTGCATCATCGCGCACATCGACCACGGCAAGTCCACGCTCGCCGACCGGATGCTCCAGCTGACCGGGGTGGTCGAGCAGCGGCAGATGCGCGCTCAGTACCTCGACCGCATGGACATCGAGCGCGAGCGCGGCATCACGATCAAGTCCCAGGCGGTGCGACTGCCGTGGGCTCCCACCCACGACAAGAGCAACACGCACATCCTCAACATGATCGACACCCCGGGGCACGTCGACTTCACCTACGAGGTCTCCCGGTCGCTGGCCGCCTGCGAGGGCACCGTCCTCCTGGTCGACGCGGCCCAGGGCATCGAGGCGCAGACCCTCGCCAACCTCTACCTGGCGATGGAGAACGACCTCACGATCATCCCGGTCCTGAACAAGATCGACCTGCCGGCCGCCCAGCCGGAGAAGTTCGCCGAGGAGCTGGCCAACCTCATCGGCTGCGACCCCGCCGAGGTGCTGAAGGTCTCCGCCAAGACCGGCCTCGGCGTCGAGGCGCTGCTCGACCGGGTGGTCGAGAAGATCCCCGCACCGGTCGGCGTCGCCGACGCCCCCGCCCGGGCGATGATCTTCGACTCGGTCTACGACTCCTACCGGGGCGTCGTGACGTACGTCCGGGTGGTCGACGGCCAGCTCAACAAGCGCGAGCGCATCAAGATGATGTCCACCGGCGCCACCCACGAGCTGCTGGAGATCGGCACCAACTCGCCCGAGATGCTGCCGGCCGAGGGCCTCGGCGTCGGCGAGGTGGGCTACCTCATCACCGGCGTGAAGGACGTCCGCCAGTCCAAGGTCGGCGACACCGTCACCAGCCAGGCCAAGGGCGCCACGGAGGCCCTCGGCGGCTACAAGGACCCGAAGCCCATGGTCTTCTCGGGCCTGTACCCGCTGGACGGCTCGGACTACCCGGAGCTGCGCGAGGCGCTGGACAAGCTCCAGCTCAACGACGCCGCGCTGGTCTACGAGCCGGAGACCTCCGCCGCCCTCGGCTTCGGCTTCCGCGTGGGCTTCCTCGGCCTGCTGCACCTGGACGTGATCCGGGAGCGGCTGGAGCGCGAGTTCGGCCTCGACCTGATCGCCACCGCGCCCAACGTGGTCTACCGCGTGATCATGGAGGACGGCGCCGAGATCACGGTCACCAACCCGAGCGAGTTCCCCGAGGGCAAGATCGCCGAGGTGTACGAGCCGGTCGTGCGTGCCACGATCCTCGCGCCCACCGAGTTCATCGGCGCGATCATGGAGCTGTGCCAGACCCGGCGCGGCACCCTGCTCGGCATGGACTACCTCTCCGAGGACCGGGTCGAGATCCGCTACACGCTGCCGCTGGCGGAGATCGTCTTCGACTTCTTCGACCAGCTGAAGTCCAAGACCCGCGGCTACGCCTCCCTGGACTACGAGCCCACCGGCGAGCAGTCCAGCTCCCTGGTCAAGGTCGACATCCTGCTGCACGGCGACAAGGTGGACGCCTTCTCGGCGATCACCCACAAGGACCAGGCGTACGCGTACGGCGTGCGGCTCGTCGCCAAGCTCAAGGAGCTGATCCCGCGGCAGAACTTCGAGGTGCCCGTCCAGGCCGCCATCGGGTCGCGCGTGATCGCCCGCGAGACCATCCGCGCCATCCGCAAGGACGTCCTCGCCAAGTGCTACGGCGGCGACATCTCCCGTAAGCGCAAGCTGCTGGAGAAGCAGAAGGAGGGCAAGAAGCGCATGAAGATGGTGGGTTCCGTGGAAGTTCCGCAGGAGGCCTTCATCGCGGTGCTCTCCAGCGACGACAGCGCGAGTTCGGCCAAGAGCAAGAAGTGACCGCCCGCCCGACGCCGGCGGCGCGGCAAAGCGGGTGAAAAGGGGGCCTGTCGCACGCGAGTGCGGCGGGCCCCCGCGTGTGTGCGGGGCGGTGCTTCGTGGGAAATGACAGGCCACAGCCCCTTACGCGGTGGCCGGTCGCGCTTTACCCTGATGCCTGCTCGCTAGTTACTCGCGAGTTAAACAGTGGCCCGGTCAACCGCCCGGGCCGGCACTCCGAACCACCACCCGAATCCCCCCGCACCACCCGAGAGTCACCCCAGCCGTACTTGAGCCAGCCGCTAGCCAGCCGCGATGCCGCGGGCCCGGAGGATGTCGTGAGCGACGCACAGACCCTGATCGAGAATCGTCCGCCGTCGGTGGCGGCCCTCTTCCTGGAGCGTGTGGCGGCCACACCGGACGCCGAGGCCTACCGCTACCCCGTCCCGTCGGCGGCGGGCGAGGGCCCCGACGACTGGAAGTCGCTGACCTGGGCCGAGGCCGCCGAGCGCGTCCACGCCGTCGCCGCCGGACTGATCGAGCTGGGCGTCCACCCCGAGGAGCGGGTCGCGCTCGCCGCCTCCACGCGCGTGGAGTGGGTCCTCGCCGACCTCGGCATCATGTGCGCGGGCGCCGCCACCACGACGATCTACCCGCAGACCAACGCCGACGAGTCCGCCTTCATCCTCGCCGACTCCGAGAGCAAGGTGCTCATCGCGGAGAACGCCGGCCAGCTGGCCAAGGCGGTCGAGAAGCGCGCCGAGCTGCCCGACCTGCACCACGTCATCGTGATCGACCCCGCGGGCGTGGAGAGCGGCGACTGGGTGCTCACCCTCGCCGAGCTGGAGGCGCGCGGCGCCGCCTACCTGGAGAAGCACCCCGAGCTGATCAAGGAGCGGGTCGGCGCGATCACCAAGGACCAGCTCGCCACCCTGATCTACACCTCCGGCACCACCGGCCGTCCCAAGGGCGTGCGCCTCCCGCACGACAACTGGTCGTACATGGCCAAGGCGATCGCCGCCACCGGCCTGCTCGGCCCGGAGGACGTGCAGTACCTGTGGCTGCCGCTCGCCCACGTCTTCGGCAAGGTCCTGACCTCCGGCCAGATCGAGCTCGGGCACATCACCGCCGTGGACGGCCGCGTCGACAAGATCATCGAGAACCTGCCGGTCGTCCAGCCCACCTACATGGCCGCCGTGCCGCGCATCTTCGAGAAGGTCTACAACGGCGTCGCCGCCAAGGCCCGCGCCGGCGGCAACGCCAAGTACAAGATCTTCCAGTGGGCCGCCGAGGTCGCCCGCGAGTACGCCAAGGTCACCCAGGACAACTTCCAGCGCACCGGCGTCCACTCGGCCCCCTTCGGTCTGGCCGCCAAGCACAAGGTCGCCGACGCCCTCGTCTACTCCAAGATCCGCGAGGCCTTCGGCGGCCGGCTGCGCGCCTGCGTCTCCGGCAGCGCCGCGCTCGCCCCCGAGATCGGCTACTTCTTCGCCGGCGCCGGCATCCACGTCCTGGAGGGCTACGGCCTCACCGAGTCCTCCGCGGCCTCCTTCGTCAACCCCGGCGAGGCCTACCGCACCGGCACCGTCGGCAAGCCGCTGCCCGGCACCGAGGTCCGCATCGCCGACGACGGCGAGATCCTGCTGCGCGGCCCCGGCATCATGCAGGGCTACCACAAGCTGCCCGAGAAGACCGACGAGGTGCTGGAGTCCGACGGCTGGTTCCACACCGGCGACATCGGCGAGCTGTCCCCGGACGGCTACCTGCGCATCACCGACCGCAAGAAGGACCTGATCAAGACGTCCGGCGGCAAGTACATCGCGCCTGCCGAGGTCGAGGGCCAGTTCAAGGCGGTGTGTCCGTACGTCTCCAACATCCTCGTGCACGGCGCCGACCGGAACTTCTGCACCGCCCTGATCGCCCTGGACGAACTCGCGATCGAGGAGTGGGCCAAGGAGAACGGCCTGGAGGGCAAGCCGTACGCCGAGATCGTGGCCGCGCCGCGGACCGTCGAGATGGTCGAGGGCTACGTCAAGCAGCTCAACGAGGGCCTGCAGCGCTGGCAGACGATCAAGAAGTTCCGGCTGCTGCCGCGCGACCTCGACGTCGAGCACGGCGAGATCACGCCGAGTCTGAAACTGAAGCGGCCCGTGGTGGAGCGGGAGTACAAGCATCTGATCGACGAGATGTACGCGGGGACGCGGGAGGCGTGACGCTCCGCCGGGGTGCGGGGGAGCCCGGGCGCGGTTCGGTTCCCGGCCGCGGGTCGTGGTCGGCCGGGCGCGCGGTTCCCCGCGTCCCTCGGCGGCTGCCCGTGGGCGGAGGCGCCCCTTGACCTGGATCCCCTCCGGACGCGTACCCGTACCGGTCCTGTCCGCCTCTGAGTGGTGCTAGCACAGTTCGCGTGAAAAACGGGTCACTTCGGTGACTCCATGCTTATGGGTGCAGTCTGTCTGTCACCCTGTCCGCATCGACCGAACCGAATCGACCCCGATTCGGGCGAATGCTCGGGAGCTGCGGATGGGAGCCATTCCGACGCAACGGGAGACCGTTCCGCGAGCCTCCGGCGTCCCCGCGCCCCCGTGCGCCGGGGCGCACACCGAGGCGCACACGACGCTGCCCGGCGGTCCCCTCGCACCGGGCTCCGCCCGCGCGCTGGCCCGCGCGACGCTCACCGACTGGCGCGGACGCGGTCTGACCGTCGCCGACCGGCTCGCCGACGACGTCCTGGTCGTCGTCAGCGAACTCGTCACCAACGCGGTCGTGCACGCGGGCACCGACGTGGAACTGATCCTGCGGCTGGAGCCGGACACAGGCGCGTGCGTGGTGGAGGTCGCCGACCAGCACCCCTCGCGCGCCCCCCGCGACCACCGCGCCCCCACGCCGTACGAGCCGCCGGAGTACGGGCGAGGGCTGCGGTTGGTCGCCGCCCTCGCCGAGGCCTGGGGCATCACCTACCGGCCCGGTGTCAAGACCGTGTGGGCCCGGCTGCCCGCCGAGGAGGCCGCCACCGGCGACGGGGACGGCGCCTACGACGCCGAGTACGGGCTCGGCGTCGCCGAGATCCTCGCTCCCGAACCGCAGCGCGCCGAACGCGACCGCGAGTGGCTGGGCCGCGGTGCCCTCACCTTCCTCGCCGAGGCCTCCGACCTGCTCGCCGGGCAGCTCGACGAGGATCTGGTCGCCGCCCTCACCGGCCAGCTGATCGTGCCCCGGCTCGCCGACTGGTGCGCGGTGTGGCTGGAGGACGAGTCCACCGCGCGCGGCGGCTGGAGCGACGGCGCCGGGGCCGCCGGGCCGCGGCTCGCCCGGGTCTGGCACAGCAGCGAGAACCGCGTCGACGAACTCCGCCAGGCCCTGGAGAAGGACCCGCCGCACCCCGTCGACGGACTGCACTCCGGCCCCGACCCCTATCCCTGGCCCGGCCACGCGCTCGGCCCGCGCGCCGCGGACGGCTCGGCGCTGGCGTACCGCCTGATCGCCGGCGGGCGCCCGCTCGGCACGCTCGTCATCGGCCGGGCCGGCCCGATCGGCTTCCCCGACGAGATCACCGGGCTGGTCGAGGACCTCAGCCGGCGGGTGGCGCTCGGCATCGGCGCGGCCCGGCAGTACGCCCGCCAGGCCACCATCAGCGCCGTCCTCCAGCGCGGGCTGCTGCCCGGCGCGGTCGCCGAGATCCCCGGCGTGCGCAGCGCCCTCGTCTACGAACCGTGCGACCAGGGCGGCCCCAGCGGCGACTTCTACGACATCTTCCCGGCCGGCGACGGCCGCTGGTGCTTCGCCGTGGGCGACGTCCAGGGCAAGGGGCCCGAGGCCGCCGTGGTCATCGGGCTCGCCCGGCCCTGGCTGCGGCTGCTGGCCCGCGAGGGGTACGGCGTCGCCGACGTGCTGGACCGCCTCAACCAGCTCCTGCTGGACGACGCCACCGAGGCCGCCGACGCCGCCGCCCGCGTCCTGGTCGCCGCCGGCGGGCGGGGCCCCGCGCCCGGCGACGGGCCGCAGACCCGCTTCCTGTCCCTGCTCTACGGCGAGCTGGCCCCCTACGAGGGCGGAGTGCGCTGCACCCTCGCCAGCGCCGGACATCCGCTGCCGCTGGTCCTCGGCCGCGACGGGGACGTGCGCGCCGTCGCCCGCCCGCAGACGCTGCTCGGCGTCATCGAGGACGAGACGTACACCTGCGACGCCTTCGACCTCGCGCCCGGCGACAGCCTGCTGTGCGTCACCGACGGGATCACCGAGCGGCGCTCGGGCTCCCGCCAGTTCGACGACGCCGACGGGCTCGCCACCGTCCTCGCGAGCTGCGCCGGCCTCGACGCGGAACTGATCGCCGAACGCATCCAGCGCCTCGTCCACGAGTTCGGCGAACGCCCCCCGGAGGACGACCTGGCCCTGCTGGTGCTCCAGGCGGAGTGAGAGCACCCACCGGCCGCGGTACGCCGGAGTGTGGTGCGGTGCTGGACAATGGAAGGCATGCCTTCCGCACTTCCCGACGGCGAGCCCGTCCCCGCCGACGGCGCGCTGCCCGCGTCCGCGCTGGCCGGGGCGGCCGACCGGCCCCTCGGGTTCTATCTGCACGTCCCGTACTGCGCCACCCGCTGCGGCTACTGCGACTTCAACACCTACACCGCCACCGAGCTGCGCGGCACCGGCGGCGTCCTCGCCTCCCGCGACAACTACGCCGACACCCTCGCCGACGAGGTCCGCCTCGCCCGCAAGGTCCTCGGCGACGACCCGCGCGAGGTCCGCACGGTCTTCGTCGGCGGCGGTACGCCCACCCTGCTCGCCGCCGGCGACCTGGTACGGATGCTGCACGCGATCCGCGACGAGTTCGGGCTCGCGCCCGACGCGGAGATCACCACCGAGGCGAACCCGGAGACCGTCGACCCCGCGTACCTCGCGGCGCTGCGCGAGGGCGGCTTCAACCGGATCTCCTTCGGCATGCAGAGCGCCCGGCCGCACGTCCTGAGGATCCTCGACCGCACGCACACCCCCGGGCGGCCCGAGGCGTGCGTCGCCGAGGCCCGCGCGGCCGGCTTCGACCACGTCAACCTCGACCTCATCTACGGCACCCCCGGCGAGTCCGACGACGACTGGCGGGCCTCGCTGGACGCGGCCCTCGGGGCCGGCCCCGACCATGTGTCGGCGTACGCGCTGATCGTGGAGGAGGGCACGCAGCTCGCCCGCCGGATCCGGCGCGGGGAGGTGCCCATGACCGACGACGACGTGCACGCCGACCGGTACCTGATCGCCGAGGAGGTGCTGTCGGGGGCCGGGTTCGAGTGGTACGAGGTGTCCAACTGGGCGACCTCGGCGGCGGGGCGGTGCCTGCACAACGAGCTGTACTGGCGGGGCGCCGACTGGTGGGGGGCCGGGCCGGGGGCGCACTCGCACGTGGGCGGGGTGCGGTGGTGGAACGTGAAGCATCCCGGGGCGTACGCGGGAGCGCTGGCGGAGGGGCGCTCGCCGGGTGCGGGGCGGGAGGTGCTGTCCGCCGAGGACCGGAGGGTGGAGCGGATTCTGCTGGAGCTGCGGCTGCGGGAAGGGGTGCCGCTGGCTCTGCTGCGGGAGGAAGGGCTTGCCGCTGCCCGGCGGGCGCTGGGGGAGGGGCTGCTCCAGGAGGAGCCGTACGGGGCCGGGCGGGCCGTGCTCACGCTGCGCGGGCGGCTGCTGGCGGACGCGGTGGTGCGGGACCTGGTGGACTGAGGGGCTCGTCCTCGCCCCGCCGCCCCTTCCCGTTCCCGTCCCCTGGAAGCTGCGCCCCCCGGACCCCCCGCATCGGCCTGAACGGTCTCGTCCCCGATCGCCGCGCGGGCTCGAGTCAGCCCTTCCGGCGACGGGGGAGCGGGGGCCCGGGGGGCAGCGCCCCCGGGGCGGGACGGGAAGGGGCGGCGGGGGCGGAGAACCACCGCCCGGTCATGGGGGACTCACGCCGTCACGAAATCGATCAGCTGCTCGACCCGGCCCAGCAGCTCCGGCTCCAGGTCCTTGTACGAGCGCACCCGGGACAGGATGTGCTGCCACGCCGCCCCCGTGTTGGGCGGCCAGCCCAGGGACCGGCAGACGCCCGTCTTCCAGTCCTGCCCGCGAGGGACCCGCGGCCACGCCGCGATCCCCACCGACGACGGTTTCACGGCCTCCCAGACGTCGATGTACGGGTGGCCGACCACCAGGGCGTGGTCACTGGTCACCGCCTCGGCGATCCGCCACTCCTTGGACCCCGGCACCAGATGGTCCACCAGGACCCCCAGCCGCGCGTCCGGCCCCGGCGCGAACTCCTCGACGATCGACGGGAGGTCGTCCACGCCCTCCAGGTACTCCACGACCACGCCCTCGATGCGCAGGTCGTCGCCCCAGACCTTCTCGACCAGCTCCGCGTCGTGCCGGCCCTCGACGTAGATCCGCCCGGCGCGGGCCACGCGCGCGCGTGCGCCGGGCACGGCGACCGAGCCGGACGCCGTGCGGGTGGGCCGTACCGGGCCGGAGGACGGCTTGACCAGCGTCACCGGGCGGCCCTCCAGCAGGAAGCCGCCGGGCTGCAGCGGGAAGACCCGGTGCTTGCCGAAGCGGTCCTCCAGGGTCACCGTGCCCGCCTCACAGCCGATCACCGCGCCGCAGAAGCCGGTCCCGGGCTCCTCCACGACCAACCCCGGTTCGGCCGCGATCTCCGGCACGGCCCTCGGCTTCTTCCACGGGGGAGTCAGATCGGCTGAGTAGGAACGAGGGCGTGGGCCCGAAGGGCCCTCGTCGGAAAGGCGGTGGCGGGAGACGGGTGGGCGCATTCGAGTGACGATAGGAGAAGTCCGCGGCCGATCAGGGCGACACGCCGAAACGCCGTGCCAGGGCGTCCCGTTGCGCCCGGACGAAGGCGGCGTCCACCACCGCCCCGTGCCCGGGCACGTACACGGCGTGCGGGCCGCCCAGCTCCAGCAGCCGGTCCAGCGCGGCCGGCCACCGGGACGGCACGGCGTCGGGGCCGGCCTGGGGCTCGCCGGACTCCTCGACCAGGTCGCCGCAGAACACCACCGGCCGCTCGCCGGGCACCAGCACGGCGAGGTCGTGCGCGGTGTGGCCGGGACCGGCGTTCGCGAGCAGCGCCTCGCGGCCGTCGCCGAGCGGCACGGCGAGCACGTCCGCGACCTCGCGGCCGGGCCGCACCAGGGCGGCGGCCGCCTCGTCGGCCTCCCGCGGGTCGAGACCGTGGCGCACCGCGTCCCCGCGCAGCTCCGCGCGCTCGCGCTCGTCGTCGTACACGGCGTGCGAGCCCGCCGCGGCGAACACCTCGGCGGCCGGGAAGGCCGCCGCCCCGAGGACGTGGTCGAAGTGCGGGTGCGTCAGCGCGAGAAGTGTCACATCCGTGCCCGCGAGGCGGGCCGCGTCGGCGCGCAGCCGGTCGCCCTCCGCCAGGCTGGAACCGGCGTCCACGAGCAGTGCGGTGCCCGCGCCGGCCACCAGCCCGACCGTGCAGTCCCACCCCGGCAGCCGGACGCGCCCGACCCCGTCGGCCAGCCGCTCCCACCCCAGCTCTTCCCAAGTCATCGTCATGGCCCGACGCTAGCCTTCCCGGGACCGGCCTTGCCCTCGGTGCACCTGGCAGCCGTACACTGGGCCGGGGAGAGCTGGCACTCGTATGCGCCGAGTGCCAGACGGGAGCCGAGGGACGACTCTGGAGGTGTGCGCGATGCTCAGTGAGCGAAGACTTCAGGTGCTGCGTGCCATCGTCCAGGACTACGTCGGCACCGAGGAGCCGGTCGGCTCCAAGGCCCTCACCGAGCGGCACAACCTCGGCGTCTCCCCGGCCACCGTCCGCAACGACATGGCGGCCCTGGAGGACGAGGGGTACATCGCCCAGCCGCACACCAGCGCCGGCCGCATCCCCACCGACAAGGGGTACCGCCTCTTCGTCGACAAGCTGGCCGGGGTCAAGCCGATGACCGCGCCCGAGCGGCGCGCCATCCAGAACTTCCTCGACGGCGCCGTGGACCTGGACGACGTCGTGGCCCGTACGGTGCGGCTGCTCGCGCAGCTCACCCGGCAGGTCGCGGTGGTGCAGTACCCGTCGCTGACGCGTTCGACGGTGCGGCACGTGGAACTGCTGTCGCTCGCGCCCGCGCGGGTGATGCTCGTGCTGATCACGGACACCGGGCGGGTCGAGCAGCGGATGATCGACTGCCCGGCCCCGTTCGGGGAGACCTCGCTCGCCGATCTGCGGGCGCGGCTCAACAGCCGGGTCGCCGGCCGCCGGTTCACGGACGTGCCGCAGCTGGTGGAGGACCTGGCCGACGGCTTCGACCCCGAGGACCGCGGTACGGTCTCGACGGTGCTGTCCACGCTCCTGGAGACCCTCGTGGAGGAGAACGAGGAGCGGCTGATGATCGGCGGCACCGCCAACCTCACCCGCTTCGGACACGACTTCCCCCTCACCATCCGGCCCGTGCTGGAGGCCCTGGAGGAACAGGTCGTCCTGCTGAAGCTGCTCGGTGAGACACAGGATCCGGGCATGACCGTGCGCATCGGTCACGAGAACGCCCATGAAGGACTCAACTCCACGTCCATCGTGTCGGTGGGCTACGGTTCGGGCGGCGAGGCTGTCGCCAAGCTCGGCGTGGTCGGACCGACCCGCATGGACTACCCGGGAACGATGGGAGCGGTACGCGCAGTGGCACGGTACGTCGGACAGATCCTGGCGGAGTCGTAGGTGGCCACGGACTACTACGCCGTTCTCGGCGTGCGCCGCGACGCGTCGCAGGATGAGATCAAGAAGGCGTTCCGGCGGCTCGCGCGCGAGCTGCACCCGGACGTCAATCCCGATCCGAAGACCCAGGAGCGGTTCAAGGAGATCAACGCCGCCTACGAGGTGCTGTCGGACCCGCAGAAGAAGCAGGTCTACGACCTCGGCGGCGACCCGCTCTCGCAGTCCGGCGGCGCCGGCGCGGGCGGCTTCGGCGCGGGCGCGTTCGGCAACTTCTCCGACATCATGGACGCGTTCTTCGGCACGGCGTCGCAGCGCGGTCCGCGCTCGCGGACCCGCCGGGGCCAGGACGCCATGATCCGGCTGGAGATCGAGCTGGACGAGGCGGCCTTCGGCACCACGAAGGACCTCCAGGTCGACACGGCCGTCGTCTGCAACACCTGCAACGGCGAGGGCGCGGCCCCGGGCACCACCGCGCAGACCTGCGACATGTGCCGCGGCCGCGGTGAGGTCTCGCAGGTCACCCGGTCCTTCCTGGGCCAGGTCATGACCTCCCGGCCCTGCCCGCAGTGCCAGGGTTTCGGCACGGTGGTGCCTACCCCGTGCCCCGAGTGCGCGGGCGACGGGCGGATCCGGGCCCGGCGCAGCCTCACGGTGAAGATCCCGGCCGGTGTGGACAACGGCACGCGGATCCAGCTCGCGGGCGAGGGCGAGGTCGGCCCCGGCGGCGGCCCGGCCGGCGATCTGTACGTCGAGATCCACGAGCTGCCGCACCCCACCTTCCAGCGGCGCGGGGACGACCTGCACTGCACGGTCACCATCCCGATGACCGCGGCGGCGCTCGGCACCAAGGTGCCGCTGGAGACCCTGGACGGCCTGGAGGAGGTCGACATCCGGCCGGGCACCCAGTCCGGTCAGTCGATCCCGCTGCACGGGCGGGGCGTCACGCATCTGCGCGGCGGCGGCCGCGGCGACCTCATCGTGCACGTCGAGGTGCAGACCCCGACCAAGCTGGACCCCGAGCAGGAGCGGCTGCTGCGCGAACTCGCCAAGCTCCGCGGCGAGGAACGGCCCCAGGGCCAGTTCCAGCCGGGGCAGCAGGGGTTGTTCTCGCGGTTGAAGGACGCGTTCAACGGCCGCTGAGGCGAGTGGTCCCGGCCGGGGGTCCGGGGGTTGGCCCCCGGGTGGGTGTGGTCAGCCGGGGCAGCAGGGGTTGTTCTCGCGGTTGAAGGACGCGTTCGACGGCCGCTGAGGCGAGTGGTCCCGGCCGGCTTTCGGCGGTTTCTCCCCGGCCCGGGCCGGGGCGTGCCCCGAGTCCCGGAACCCGCTGCCTCTGGCATATGCCGGAGGACGCCCGGATTCGGAGTCGTGCGGACGACGTGACACCATGCGCTCATGTCCTCCGCATTGTCCGCGCTGACCGATCTCTTCCCCCTTCCGATCGTGCAGGCCCCGATGGCGGGCGGCCCCTCCGGCCCGCGGCTCGCCGCGGCGGTGACCGAGGCCGGCGGACTCGGCTTCCTCGCCGCGGGCTACAAGACCGCGGACGGCATGTACCAGGAGATCAAGCAGGTGCGCGGGCTGACCGGCGGCCCCTTCGGTGTGAACGTGTTCATGCCGCAGCCGGACCACGCCGAGTCCGGCGCCGTCGATCTGTACGCCCAGCAGCTGGCCGTCGAGGCCGTCTGGTACCGGACCGAGCTGGGCGAGCCGGACCGCGGCCGCGACGACGGCTACGAGGTCAAGATCGCCGCGCTCGTGGACGACCCGGTGCCGGTGGTCTCCTTCCACTTCGGCGTCCCCACCCGCGAGGTGATCGACTCCCTGCACCGCGTCGGCACCTTCACCCTGGTCACCGCGACCACCGTCGAGGAGGCCCTGGCGGTGGAACGGGCGGGCGCGGACGCGGTGATCGCGCAGGGCATCGAGGCGGGCGGCCACCAGGGCACCCACCGCGACCAGCCGGAGAACGACTGCGCCGGTCTCGGCGTGCTCTCGCTGGTCGCCCAGGTCCGTACGGCGGTGGGCCTGCCGATCGTCGCCGCCGGCGGCATCATGCGCGGCAGCCAGATCGCGGCCGTCCTCGCCGCCGGGGCGAGCGCCGCCCAGCTGGGGACCGCGTTCCTCGCCACCCCCGAGTCCGGCGCGCACGCCCTGCACAAGCAGGCCCTGACCGACCCCCTGCACCCCCACACCGAGCTGACCCGCGCCTTCTCGGGCCGGCCGGCCCGCGGCCTGGTCAACCGCTTCATGCGCGAGCACGGCCCCTACGCGCCCGCCGCCTACCCCGAGGTCCACCACCTCACCGCCCCGCTGCGCAAGGCCGCCGCCGCGGCGGGCGACCCGCAGGGCATGGCGCTGTGGGCCGGACAGGGCCACCGGATGGCCCGCGACCTGCCCGCCGGAGAGCTGGTGGAGGTGCTCGCGGCGGAACTCGAAGCGGCGACGGAGGCCCTGCCGGGCCACCGGGCGGGAGGTGCGCGATGACGGCGCCGGTGTTCGTGGTCGACTCGCTGGAGCGGGCCGACCTCAAGGGCGGGGAGTTCGTCCTCGAAGGCCCCGAGGGCCGGCACGCGGTCTCCGTGAAGCGGCTGCGGCCCGGCGAGGACGTGGTGCTCACCGACGGGCGCGGCCGCTGGGCGGAAGGCGTGGTCAAGGCCGCCGAGGGCAAGGACCGCCTGGTGATCACGGACCTGGAGTCCGTCGTCGAGGAGCCGCCCGAGCAGCCCCGCATCACCGTCGTGCAGGCCCTGCCCAAGGGCGACCGGGGCGAACTCGCCGTGGAGACCATGACCGAGGTCGGCGTCGACGCGATCGTGCCCTGGCAGGCCGCCCGCTGCATCACCCAGTGGAAGGGCGACCGGGGGCTGAAGGCGCTCGGCAAGTGGCGGGCCACCGCGCGCGAGGCCGGCAAGCAGTCCCGCCGGGTCCGCTTCCCGGAGGTCGCGGAGGCGGCGACGACCAGGCAGGTCGCCGCGCTGCTGGCGAAGGCCGACTTCGCCGCCGTGCTGCACTCGGACTTCGAGTACGGCAGCGAGCCCCTGGCCACCGCCGAACTCCCCGCCGAGGGCGAGATCGTGCTGGTCGTCGGCCCCGAAGGAGGAGTGTCCTCCGAGGAGTTGGCGCAGTTCCGGGAGGCGGGCGCGCGGGCGTACGTCCTCGGGCGTAGCGTGCTGCGTACCTCGACCGCGGGGACGGCGGCCGCCGCGCTCCTGCTGGGGCGCACCGGCCGCTGGTCCTGACCCGGCGGTCGCACCCGACGTCTTCAGGGGGTTGACGTGGAACTCGCCCAAGTCCGGCTGCTCGTCAACGACTTCGCCGCCTGCTACCGCTTCTACGCCGATGTGCTCGGCCTCGAACCGCAGTCGGGCGCGGAGCGGGGTCCGTACGAGAAGTTCAGCCCGGCCACCGGTCCGGCGGGGATCGCCCTGCAGGACCGGGCGATGATGGCCCAGGTCCTGGGCGAACTGGGCGAGACGGTCACGGGGCACCGCTCGCTGGTGGTGCTGCGCGTGGACGATCTCGACGCCTACTGCGCCGACGTCACCGCCCGCGGCGCGACCCTGCTGCGCGGTCCCGCGCCCATGACGGACCGGATGCGCGTCGCCCACCTCAAGGACCCCGAGGGCAATGTGGTGGAACTCCAGGAGTGGCTGCTGCCGCGCACCTGAGCGCTGTGCGACTCACGTCCGTCCGGGGGCTGTTGGCGGTGGCTTTCTGAACCGGTGTTCAGCGTGAGGTGATCGGCCGGGCGAGCGGGATGCGGTGCAGGTGCGGCGGGAAGGATGCGCTGCGCCCCCTGTTCGCCGCCGCCGCCGCTGCGTAGGGTGATCAGGTGACTCAGTCCGCATCGTCTGCCTATCTCCGGTTTCCGCATCCGCACGGCGAGTTGGTCGCCTTCACCGCCGAGGACGACGTGTGGCTCGCCCCGCTGGACGGTGGCCGAGCCTGGCGGGTGAGCGCCGACAACGTGCCGGTGAACCACCCCCGTATCTCGCCCGACGGCGCCACCGTCGCCTGGACCTCCACCCGCGACGGCGCACCCGAGGCGCACATCGCCCCGGTGGAGGGCGGCCCCGCCAGACGTCTCACCCACTGGGGGAGCTGGCGCACCCAGGTGCGCGGCTGGACCCCCGACGGGCAGGTTCTCGCGATCAGCACCCAGGGCCAGGCCAGCCTGCGCCGCAGCTGGGCCCGGGCCGTCCCGCTGGACGGCGGCCCGGCCACCATCCTGCCGTACGGGCCGGTCGGCCATGTCGCCCACGGCCCGCACACCGTGCTGCTGTCGGCCACGATGGGCCGTGAGGCGGCCTGGTGGAAGCGGTACCGGGGCGGCACCGCGGGCAAGCTGTGGATCGACCGCGACGGCGACGGCGAGTTCGTCCGGCTGCACGAGGAGCTGGACGGCAACATCGAGTATCCGCTGTGGGTGGGGGACCGCATCGCGTTCCTCTCCGACCACGAGGGCACCGGCGCCCTGTACTCCTCCCTCGCCGACGGCTCCGACCTGCGCCGGCACACACCCCTCGGCGGCTTCTACGCCCGCCACGCCGCCGGCGACGGCACCCGCGTCGTCTACTCCAGCGCGGGCGAACTCTGGTTGCTGGACGACCTCGAGGGCGCTGAGCCGCGCCGCCTGGACATCCGCCTCGGCGGGCCGCGCGTGGACCTCCAGCCGCACCAGGTCAACGCCGCCCGCTGGTTCGGCTCCGCCGCCCCCGACCACACCGCCCGCGGCAGCGCGGTCGCCGTGCGCGGCGCCGTCCACTGGGTCACCCACCGCGCCGGCCCCGCCCGCGCCCTGGCCGCCGAACCGGGCGTACGGGCCCGGCTGCCGCGCACCTTCCGCGCCGACGGCGAGGAGTGGGTGGTGTGGGTGACCGACGCCGAGGGGGACGACGCCCTGGAGTTCGCGCCCGCCACCGGCGTCGCGCCCGGCGCCACCCCGCGCCGGCTCGCCGCCGGGCAGCTCGGCCGGGTGCTGGAGCTGGCCATGGCCCCCGACGGCAGCCGGGCCGCCGTCGCCTCGCACGACGGCCGGCTGCTGCTCGTGGAACGCGGGAGCGGTGAGGTCCGCGAGGTGGACCGCAGCGACAACGGCGACGTCTCCGGGCTCGTCTTCTCGCCCGACTCCGGCTGGCTCGCCTGGTCCCACCCCGGCCCGCGTCCGCTCAGCCAGCTGCGCCTGGCCAACACCACCGACCTGTCGGTCACGGAGGCCACCCCGCTGCGCTTCCAGGACTACGCCCCCGCCTTCACCCTCGACGGCAAGCACCTGGCGTTCCTCTCCCACCGCTCCTTCGACCCCGTCTACGACGAACACGTCTTCGACCTGGCGTTCGTGGAGAGCAGCCGCCCGTACCTGATCACGCTCGCCGCGACCACGCCCTCGCCGTTCGGGCCGCAGCGGCACGGCCGGGCCTTCGAGGTGTCCGACAAGGAGGAGACCCCGGACAGCGAGGGCGCCCCGGCGACCCGCATCGACCTGGACGGCCTCGCCGACCGCATCGTGCCCTTCCCGGTCGAGGCCGCCCGCTACTCCGACCTGCGCGCCGCCCGCGACGGCGTGCTGTGGCTGCGCCACCCGGTGACCGGAGTGCTCGGCGCCGCCCGCGCCACCCCCGACGACCCGGACCCCAAGACCGAGCTGGAGCGCTACGACCTCGCCCAGCAGCGTCTGGAACACCTCGCCGCCGACGCCGACCACTTCGAGGTCAGCGGCGACGGCAAGCGGGTCCTGCTGTGGACCGACGGCAAGCTGAAGGTGGTCCCCAGCGACCGGCGCGCCTCGAACGACGAGGACAGCGACTCGAACATCACCGTCGACCTCGGCCGCGTCCGGCAGACGGTCGACCCGGCCGCCGAGTGGCGGCAGATGTACGAGGAGACCGGCCGCATCATGCGGGACCACTTCTGGCGGCCCGACATGGGCGGCGTCGACTGGGACGGCGTCCTCGACCGCTACCGGCCCGTCCTCGCCCGCCTGGCCACCCACGACGACCTGGTCGACCTGCTGTGGGAGGTGCACGGCGAACTCGGCACCTCGCACGCCTACGTCACCCCCTACGGCGGCTTCGGCGCCGGCCCCCGGCAGGGCCTGCTCGGCGCGGACGTCTCGCGGCACGAGGACGGCAGCTGGCGCGTCGACCGCGTCCTGCCCTCCGAGACCTCCGACCCCGACGCGCGCAGTCCGCTGGCCGCGCCGGGCGTGGCGGTGCGCGCCGGGGACGCGATCCTCGCGGTCGGCGGCCGGCCCGTCGACCCGGTCGCCGGTCCCGCCCCGCTGCTGGTCGGCACGGCCGGCAAACCGGTCGAGCTGACCATCTCGCCGGCCGGCGGGGGAGAGGCGCGGCACGCGGTGGTGGTGCCCCTGGCGGACGAGGAGCCGCTGCGCTACCACGCGTGGGTCGCCGACCGCCGCGCCTACGTCCACGAGAGGTCCGGCGGCCGGCTCGGCTACCTGCACGTGCCGGACATGCAGGCTCCCGGCTGGGCGCAGATCCACCGCGACCTCAGGGTGGAGGTGGCCCGCGAGGGCCTGGTCGTGGACGTCCGGGAGAACCGCGGCGGCCACACGTCCCAGCTGGTGGTGGAGAAGCTGGCCCGGCGGATCGTCGGCTGGGACCTGCCGCGCGGCATGCGCCCGCACAGCTATCCGGAGGACGCCCCCCGGGGCCCGGTGGTGGCGGTCGCCAACGAGTTCTCCGGCTCCGACGGTGACATCGTCAACGCGGCGATCAAGGCGCTGGGCATCGGACCGGTCGTCGGCACCCGCACCTGGGGCGGCGTCATCGGCATCGACAGCCGCTACCGCCTGGTCGACGGCACCCTGATCACGCAGCCGAAGTACGCGTTCTGGCTGGAGGGCCAGGGCTGGGGCGTGGAGAACCACGGTGTGGACCCGGACGTCGAGGTCCTCCAGCGCCCCCAGGACCACGCGGCGGGCCGCGACCCGCAACTGGACGAGGCGATCCGCCTCGCCCTGGAGTCCCTGGAGACGACCCCGGCGAAGACCCCACCGGAGCTGCCGCCGCCGCGGTCGTGACGGCGGGGCGGCGGGCCGGGTACGGGCGGCTCCGGAGCCACCGCCCCTGCGGCCGTGGCGGCGCCCGGAGGCCGCTGCCGACCGCCGCGACCCGCGTGGGCGCGGTCCTGGCCGGGACGGTCGGGGTTCGGACGCCCGGTGGCGTCCGGAGCGAGGCCGCGCGGCGGGTGGGTGCGGCGCCTTCCGCCCCGGCCGCGCCCCTGGCTCCGGCCGCGGAGGGCCGCACCCGGCACCGGCCGCGCCGGCGCCCCTGCCCCTGCCCCGACGGCATCGGGCCGGTGGCGGAACCGAGGACGGGTGGACCGCCGCCGGCCGTACCGGGGTCGTGGCCGGAGTCCGGGCGCGGCCGTAGCCGGCGGTGCCGTGCCCACGTCGGGCGGCGGGAGAGCGTGCGGGTGCTTCGGAACCCCGCCTCGGTACGATGCCCGTACTAGATCCACTCCGGAGGAGGCCACGTGGCAGGGGAAGCGCAAGAGGACTGCCTGTTCTGCAAGATCGTCGCGGGTCAGGTCCCCGCGACGGTCGTCCGGGAGACGGAGACGACCCTCGCCTTCCGTGACATAAACCCCCAGGCGCCCACCCACGTCCTGGTGATCCCGAAGGCGCACTACAAGGACGCCGCCGCCCTCGCCGCCGGCGCCCCGCAACTCGCCGCGGACGTGCTGCGCGAGACGCAGGCCGTCGCCGACGACGAGGAGCTGGACAGCTACCGCACCGTCTTCAACACCGGTTCCGGCGCCGGCCAGACCGTCTGGCACGCGCACGCCCACGTCGTCGGCGGCCGCGGCCTGCAGTGGCCCCCCGGGTAGGCAGCCGTGTCCGTCCGCGAACTCGTCGTCCTCGGCACCGCCAGCCAGGTCCCGACCCGGCACCGCAACCACAACGGCTATCTGCTGCGCTGGGACGGCGAGGGCATCCTGTTCGACCCCGGCGAGGGCACCCAGCGGCAGATGCTGCGCGCCGGGGTCGCCGCCCACGACCTGAACCGGATCTGCGTCACCCACTTCCACGGCGACCATTCCCTCGGCCTCGCCGGGGTGATCCAGCGCATCAACCTCGACCAGGTGCCGCACGAGATCACCGCCCACTACCCGCGCTCGGGCAAACGCTTCTTCGACCGCCTCCGGTACGCCACCGCCTACCGCGAGACGGCCGCCCTCACCGAGGTCCCGGCCGACTCCGACGGCGTCCTCGCGACCACGCCGTCGTACACGCTGGAGGCCCGCCGCCTCTCGCACCCGGTCGAGTCCTACGGTTACCGGCTGACCGAGCCCGACGGCCGCCGGATGCTGCCCGACCGGCTCGCCGCGCACGGCATCGGAGGCCCGGACGTGGGCCGCATCCAGCGTGAGGGCTCACTGAACGGCGTCCCGCTGGAGGCCGTGAGCGAGGTGCGGCGCGGCCAGCGCTTCGCCTTCGTCATGGACACCCGTCTGTGCCCCGGCGTGCACACCCTCGCCGAGGGGTGCGACCTGCTGGTCATCGAGTCGACCTTCCTCGACGAGGACGAGTCACTGGCCGTCGAGCACGGCCACCTCACCGCCGGCCAGGCCGCCCGCGTCGCCCGCGAGGCCGGCGTACGGCACCTCGTCCTCACCCACTTCAGCCAGCGCTACTCCGACCCCGAGGAGTTCGAGCGCCAGGCGCGCGCGGCCGGCTTCGAGGGCGAACTGACCGTGGCGTACGACCTACAGCGCGTACCGGTTCCGAAACGCCGGTGAACAGGCCGTACGATGCTCTGATGCCCCTGCCCAAAGCCGAACTGCACCTCCACGTCGAAGGCACGCTGGAGCCCGAGCTGGCCTTCGAGCTGGCCGCCCGCAACGGTGTCAAGCTGCCCTACGCGGACACCGACGCCCTGCGCGAGGCCTACCGGTTCGAGGACCTCCAGTCCTTCCTGAACCTGTACTACGAGCTGATGGCCGTCCTGCGCACCGAGCGCGACTTCGCGGACCTCGCCGACGCCTATCTCGCACGGGCCGCCGCGCAGGGGGTGCGGCACGCGGAGATCTTCTTCGACCCGCAGGCCCACCTCGCACGCGGCGTGGACCTGGGCACGGTCGTGGAGGGCCTGTGGCGGGCGCTCGGCAGCAGCGAGGAGAAGCACGGCGTCTCCACCCGGCTGATCATGTGCTTCCTGCGCGACGAGTCCGCCGAGTCGGCGCTCGCCACGCTGGACGCCGCGGGGCCGTACCTGGACCGGATCACCGGCGTCGGCCTGGACTCGGCCGAGGTCGGGCACCCGCCGGTGAAGTTCCGCGAGGTGTACGAGGCCGCCGCCGCCCTCGGCCTCCGGCGCGTCGCGCACGCCGGCGAGGAGGGGCCGCCCGCGTACGTCACCGAGGCCCTGGACGTCCTCGGCGTCGAGCGCGTCGACCACGGGCTGCGCTGCATGGAGGACCCCGCGCTGGTGGACCGCCTGGTGCGCGAGCGGATACCGCTGACCCTGTGCCCGCTGTCGAACGTCCGGCTGCGCACCGTCGACACCCTCGCCGACCACCCGCTGCCCGCCATGCTGGACGCCGGTCTGCTGTGCACGGTCAACTCCGACGACCCCGCCTACTTCGGCGGCTACGCCGGCGACAACTTCGACGCCGTCCACCGCACCCTCGGTCTGAGCGAGGACCGGCTGCGCGAACTCGCCCGCAACTCCTTCCTCGCCGCCTTCCTGGAGGACGACGAGGCCCGGCGGGAGCGGTACTTGGCCGAGGTCGCGGCGTACGAGTTCCCGTAGGCCGCCTCTTCTCCCCCGTGTCCCAGGGCGCGTTCGGCTCCGGCCGGGCGCGCCCTGACGCGTCGCCGGGGGCCTGGGCCGTTGACGGGTGCGGTGCGGGTATCTAGGCTCGGTGCGCGCCGTTCTTATACGTGGTGTGTGTTCTCGTACATGAACTGCTCGTCGATCACCGGACCCGAGCCGACCCGTAGGAGCCGCCCCGTGACCCGCGACCTCGCCATCGCCGAGGTACGGCTGACGCCGATCCTGGTCGCCGACCCGCCGCTGCTCAACACCCAGGGCGTCCACCAGCCGTACACCCCCCGCCTGATCGTGGAGGTGGTGACGGCCGACGGGATCACCGGGCTCGGCGAGACCTACGGCGACACCGAGTACCTCGAACTCGCCCGCCCGCTCGCCGACCGGCTCGTCGGCCACCGGGTCAGCGATCTGAACGCCCTGTACACGCTGGACGTCTCCGTGCCGGCTGAGCGGGTGCAGGACGCCGTCGACGTGGGCGGGCTGCGGGGTGTGCGGACCGCCGACAAGCTGCGGCTGTCCGTCGTCTCCGCCTTCGAGGTCGCCTGCCTCGACGCCCTCGGCAAGGCGCTCGGCCTGCCCGTGCACGCGCTGCTCGGCGGCAAGGTCCGCGACGCCGTCGAATACAGCGCCTACCTCTTCTACAAGTGGGCCGCCCACCCCGAGGGCGCCGGCGGCGAGAAGGACGACTGGGGCGCCGCCCTCGACCCGGCGGGCGTGGTCGAACAGGCGCGCAGATTCACCGAGCGGCACGGCTTCACCTCCTTCAAGCTCAAGGGCGGCGTCTTCCCGCCGGATGAGGAGGTGGCCGCCGTCCGGGCGCTGGCCGAGGCGTTCCCCGGACACCCGCTGCGCCTGGACCCCAACGGCGCCTGGTCGGTCGAGACCTCGGTGCGCGTCGCGCGGGAACTCGCGGACGTGCTGGAGTACCTGGAGGACCCCGCGCTCGGCACCCCCGCCATGGCCGAGGTGGCGGCGCGCACCGACGTGCCGCTGGCCACCAACATGTGCGTGACGACCTTCGGCGAGATACCGGAGGCGTTCGCCAAGGGCGCGGTGCAGGTGGTGCTCTCCGACCACCACTACTGGGGCGGCCTGCGCAACACCCAGCACCTGGCGGCCCTCTGCGCCGCCTTCGGCGTCGGCGTGTCCATGCACTCCAACACCCATCTCGGCATCAGCCTGGCCGCGATGACCCACGTGGCGTCCACCGTGCCGAACCTGCACCACGCCTGCGACAGTCACTACCCCTGGCAGTCGGAGGACGTCCTCACCGAGCGCCTGGTCTTCGACGGCGGCCGGGTGGCCGTCGGGGACGCGCCCGGCCTCGGGGTCGCGCTCGACCGGGACGAGCTGGAGCGGCTGCACCGCCGGTGGCTCGATGACGACGGCGCGCTGCGCGACCGCGACGACGCGGCGGCGATGCGGGCCGCCGAGCCGGGGTGGACGACGCCCGCGACGCCGCGCTGGTGACGGCGGTACGACGCCGCTGGTGACAGGCGTACGACGCCGTCGGCGGGCGCCGCCCGACACCCCGTCGGCGGCCGCCGCCCGGCCGGGTCGCGTGGCGTGAGTGCCGACGCGTTGTCAGTCCTCTGGTGCACACTGGCCTGATCCGCACCATGCCAGGGAGCGCACCGTGACCGCGTCCAGCACGTCCGCCGGAGAGGGACCGGAGTACCGGAACGACCAGGAACACCCGCAGGGCCCGCCGCACCCGGAAGCCGCGGTGCCGGAACCCGTGACGCCTTCGGGATCCGCGGTGTCCTCGGGAGCCGTGGCGTCCTCGGAGGGCCGGCCGTCCGCCGGGGGCCGGCCGTCCCCGCAGGACACGCCGTCCGCCGAGGACCCGCCGTCCCCGGCCGACGGGGAGTACCCGAGCGACCGCGAGTACATCGTGGGCGCGCCGCACGCGCCTCTCCGCCCGCAGGTGGACCCGCTGGCCGCCCTGCGCACCACGGACGACCCGCCCTGGGACGTCTACCTCACGGGAACCGTCTTCCTCGACATCATCTTCACCGGCCTCGACTCCGCCCCGGTGCGCGGCACCGAGTCCTGGGCGCGCGGCATGGGGTCGAGCCCCGGCGGCGTCGCCAACATGGCCACCGCCCTGGCCCGCCTCGGCCTGCGCACCTCCCTGGCCGCGGCCTTCGGCGACGACCACTACGGCGAGTACTGCTGGGACGCGCTGGAGCAGGGCGAGGGCATCGACCTCTCCCCGTCCCGCACCGTCCCCGGCTGGCACTCGCCGGTCACCGTCTCCATGGCCTACGAGGGCGAGCGCACGATGGTCTCCCACGGCCACGAACCGCCCCCCGAGGACGTCCTGGTCCAGGAGGTCGCCCCGCAACTCCTGCCTCGCGCCCGGGCCGCCGTCGCCTCCCTGACCCCGGGCCACAGCGCGCCCTGGATCGCCGAGGCCGCCCGCAAGGGCACGCGCGTCTTCGGCGACGTGGGCTGGGACGACACCGGCGCCTGGGACCTGGCCGGCCTCGCCGACCTGGCGCACTGCGAGGCCTTCCTGCCCAACGCGGAGGAGGCGATGCGCTACACGCGCACCGACTGCCCGCGCACCGCCGCCCACGCCCTCACCGAGTACGTGCCGGTCGCGGTCGTCACCCTCGGCGCGGAGGGCGCGTACGCGGTGGACCGGCGCACGGGGGAGAGCGCCGAGGTGCCCGCCATCGCGGTCGAGGCGCTGGACCCCACGGGGGCGGGCGACGTCTTCGTGGCCGGTTTCGTCACCGGCTCCCTGGCCGGCTGGCCGCTGGCCGACCGTCTCGCCTTCGCCGGACTCACCGCCGCGCTGTCCGTGCAGGAGTTCGGCGGCTCGCTCTCCGCGCCCGGCTGGTCGGAGATCGCCGCCTGGTGGCGCCGGGTCCAGTCGGCGCCCGGCCAGGACCCGGCGGCGCTCAGGCGGTACGCCTTCCTGGACGCCCTGCTGCCGGCGGCGAGCGTCGAGCCGTGGCCCCGGCGCAGGGCCGTGCCGACCATCGGTTTCGGCAGGTCGGCGTGACCGCGCGCCGTCCGCGCACGAGGGCGGACTCCCCGCTGCGCATACCCGGTTGACGGGAGTCCCGGACCCGTACCGCCATTGACAGGTGACGTTTCCTGCTCAATCATCGGCAGAATCAAGCACGTTCGTGCACGGGCGCCTTCCGTGTGCGAGCGTGCGCGTGCAACAGCGCGATCGTGCACGGGCTCCCGCACTTCCCGACCCATGACCGACTCCTGACCGACTCCTTTCGTCGAAGGACATGCGTCGTGCGCAGACCATCACGCACATCCGGGGTGCTCCTCGCCGCCGCCCTCGCCCTCCCCGCGGCCCTCGCCGCGACACCGGGAGCGGCGCAGGCGCAGGCCGATACGGCCCCCGCCCCCCACGCCCCCCGGCTCGCCCGGTCCGCCGGCGAACTCACCCTGACCGTCCCGGCCGGCCGCGCCGCTCCCGGCTACCAGCTGCGGGTGACGACCGGTCAACTCGCCCTCACCACACGCCGTTCGGGCGCCACGGTGCTGGCCACGCCCACCGGCGGCACCGGCGCCCTGCGCTTTCGCACCGCGGGCGCCTGGCAGCACGCCACCCGCGTCACCGGCTGGACATGGCAGAACGGCGCCCTGACCCTGACCGCCGCCACCACCGCGCCCGGCGCCACGGTCAAGGCCCGGATCACCCCGCAGGCGGACCGCTACCAGCTCGACTGGCAGGTCGAGGGCGCCGCGCCCGAACGCCTCGGCCTCGCCTACGACCTGAGGTCCGCCGGCCACTGGTACGGCCACGGCGAGGCGCAGACCCCGGACGGCGGCCCGGGCACCGCGCAGCCCTGGCCCCTCGACAGCGGACAGGTCGTCCACCCCGCCTTCGGACCCGCGTCCTACTACATGGTCGACCCGTTCTGGTACACGTCCGCCGCGACCGGCCTGCGCGTGGACACCGGCCAGGTGATGGACGTGGCGATCAACCAGGACAAGGACGGACTCGGCCGCTTCGACATCGAGTCGGCGGACGCCTACAAGGCGACGGTCTTCGTGGAGTCCACCCCGCTGGACGTCTACCGCGACTATGTCGGCACCGTCGGCAAACCCGCCAAGTCCGACGCCACCTACCGGCAGTACGCCGAGCCGGTGTGGAACTCGTGGGCGCAGTTCTACACCCACGTCGACCAGGCGAAGCTCCTCGACTACGCGCAGGACCTGCACGACGCCGGCATCACGGGCCACGCGCTCCAGCTGGACGACAAGTGGGAGTCGAACTACGGGAACATGACCTTCGACGCGAAGGCGTACCCCGACCCCAAGGCCATGTCGGACAAGGTCCACGCCCTCGGCTTCGACTTCGGCCTCTGGGTCACCCTGTGGATCAACCTCGACTCCGACCAGTACCGCTACGCCGCCGACCACGGCTACCTGCTGAAGGACGCGGCCGACACCGCCAAGCCCTGCACGGTCACCTGGTGGAACGGCACGGCCGGCATCGTCGACCTCGGCAACCCGGACGCGAAGGCCTGGTACGAGGGCCGCCTGAGGTCCCTCATGAGCGCCTACGGCGTCGACGGCCTGAAGTTCGACACCCGTTTCTTCGACGAGAAGTGCGCGCCGCACGAGGGCTACAGGCCCACCGACTACCAGCGGCTCGGCGCCGGACTCGCCGACGAGTACGACCTCCAGGGCGTCGGCATCCGGGTCCACTGGGACGCCGCCGCCCACCGGGCCGGGTTCGTCACCCGCCAGGTGGACAAGGGCACCGGCTGGAACTCCCTGCGCGCCTCGGTCACCCAGAACCTGGCGATCTCCACGATCGGCTACCCGTTCGTCGCCACCGACATGATCGGCGGCTCCAGCGGCCAGCCGGCCCCGACGAAGGAGGTCCTGGTCCGCTGGGCGCAGTCGGCCGCGCTGATGCCGCTGATGTACGCCTCCACGTCCCCGGTCGACACCATCGACCCCACGACGGGCGACAAGGTGGTGTACGACGCGGAGACGACCGCCCTCTACCGCGAGGCGATCGCCCGCCACGCCCGCCTCGCCCCCTACCTCTGGGACCAGGTCCAGCACACCCTGAAGACCGGCGACCCGATCATGCGCCCCCTCTTCTTCGACCACCCGCAGGACAAGGCGGCGTACACGATCGAGGACGAGTGGATGCTGGGCCCGGCGGTCCTGGCGGCCCCCCAACTCACCGCCGCGGCCTCCCGCCCGGTCCACCTCCCCCCGGGCAAGTGGTACGACGTGACCAACGGGAGGACCCTCCAGGGCAACAGAACCCTGCCCGCCTACGCCACCCCCCTGGGCACGACCCCGATCTTCGTGAAACTGGGAGCAGAGGGAGCGGACAAGGCCCTACGGGCACTCCGCTGACGGCTGACGGCTGACGGCTGACGGCTGAGGGAAGGGGGAATCCCCCCGCGGTTCGGGGCGGCGGCCCAAGGGGCTTCGCCGCCCACCGAGCCGGGCGGACGACGAAGTCACTGCGGGTGCATCGAGCAGGGGTGCGGGGGACGGTGTCCCCTCGGGGGCCGGGGGCGGACCCCCGACGGTGCTTCGCTCCTCGCCGCATCGGGCGGGTGGGCGAAGACCCGGGGTGCGGGGGAGGGAGTCCCCGCCCGGGGCGGGGACTTGGCCCCTGGCGAGTCGGGCGGGTGGGGAAGGAACCCTCAGAAGCCGAGTCGACGCAGCTGCTTCGGGTCCCGCTGCCAGTCCTTGGCGACCTTCACATGGAGGTCGAGGAAGACCGGCGTGCCCAGCAGCGCCTCGATCTGCTTGCGCGACTTGATCCCGACCTCCTTGAGCCGCTTGCCCTTGGGGCCGATGATGATCCCCTTCTGGCTCGGCCGCTCGATGAAGACGTTCGCGTGGATGTCCAGCAGCGGCTTGTCCGCCGGCCGGTCCTCCCGCGGCAGCATCTCCTCCACGACCACCGCGATGGAGTGCGGCAGTTCGTCCCGCACCCCCTCCAGCGCGGCCTCCCGGATCAGCTCGGCCACCATCACCTGCTCGGGCTCGTCCGTCAGGTCGCCCTCGGGGTACAGGGCCGGCCCCTCCGGCAGCAGCGGGATCAGCAGATCGGCCAGCAGATCCACCTGCTTGCCGGCCGTCGCCGACACCGGCACGATCTCCGCCCAGGTGATCCCCAGCTCCTTGCCGAGCTGGTCGATCGCGATCAGCTGCTCGGCCAGCGTCTTGGAGTCCACCAGGTCCGTCTTGGTGACGATCGCGACCTTCGGGGTCCGCTTGATCCCGGCGAGTTCCTTGGCGATGAACCGGTCGCCCGGCCCGATCTTCTGGTCGGCCGGCAGACAGAAACCGATCACGTCGACCTCCGCCCACGTCGCGCGCACCACGTCGTTCAGCCGCTCGCCGAGCAGCGTGCGCGGCTTGTGCAGTCCGGGCGTGTCCACCAGGATCAGCTGCGCGTCCGGCCGGTGCACGATGCCCCGCACGGTGTGCCGGGTGGTCTGCGGCCGGTTCGAGGTGATCGCGACCTTCTGCCCGACCAGAGCGTTCGTGAGGGTGGACTTGCCCGCGTTGGGGCGTCCCACGAAGCAGGCGAAGCCCGCCCGGTGGACCGTGTCGCCGGGCTGCTCGGATGACTGGGTGCGAACGCTCATGGCGCCCATTGTCCCTGATCGACGAAGCCCCCACGCACGCCCGCCCGGCGACCGGCCCCCGACGACGCCCGGTGAGCCTCCGGTGAGGTCCCGGAAACCCCCGCGCAACACGAAACGTCACGGAAACACACCCGTACGCGACCGGAAACGCGTACCGGTGACCCTCTGACGAGCCCCCACCGCGAGGAGACGCCGCCCGTGGAGTCCGTCACCCTGGCCGCCACCCAAGCCGTACACACCGTGCACGCCGCATCAGCCGTGCACGCCGCATCAGCCGCGCACGCCGCGGCGGCCGCGCACGCCGCACCCGCCGCCCGAGCCGTACACGCCCTCCAGACGGCCGCCGCGGCCCCCCGCATCGACACCGGCGACACCGCCTGGCTGCTCGCCGCCACCGCCCTGGTGCTGCTGATGACCCCGGGCCTCGCCCTCTTCTACGGCGGCATGGTGCGCACCAAGAGCGTCCTCAACATGCTCATGATGAGCTTCGTGTCGATCGCCCTGGTCACCGTCGTCTGGCTGGCCTGCGGCTACTCCCTCGCCTTCGGCGGCGACACGGCGGCCGGCCTGATCGGCGGCCTGGACGAGGCCGGTCTCACCGGCATCGGCCCCGCCTCCGTGCACGGCACCGTCCCCACCCTGCTGTTCGCCACCTTCCAGCTCACCTTCGCGATCGTCACCGCCGCCCTGATCAGCGGCGCGATCGCCGACCGGGCGAAGTTCGCCGCCTGGCTGGTCTTCGTGCCCCTGTGGGCGCTCGTCGTATACGTCCCCGTCGCCCACTGGGTGTGGGGCCCGGGCGGCTGGATCGGCCACGGCCTCGGCGCGCTGGACTTCGCCGGCGGACTGCCCGTGGAGATCACCTCCGGCGCCTCCGGCCTCGCCCTGTGCCTGGTCCTCGGCCCGCGCCTCGGGTTCAAGAAGGACGCCATGCGCCCGCACAACCTGCCCATGGTGATGCTCGGCGCGGGACTGCTCTGGTTCGGCTGGTTCGGGTTCAACGCGGGCTCCGCGATGGGCGCGACCGGCCTGGCCGCCGCGGCCTTCCTCAACACGCTCGCCGCCGGCTGCACCGGCCTGCTCGGCTGGCTGTTCGTGGAACACAAGCGCGACGGCCACCCGACGACCCTGGGCGCGGCCTCCGGCGCGGTCGCCGGCCTGGTCGCCGTCACCCCGTCCTGCGGCACCGTCTCGCTGCTCGGCGCCCTGGTCGTCGGCCTCGCCGCGGGTGTCGTCTGCTCCTACGCCGTCGGCTGGAAGTTCAGGCTGAACTACGACGACTCCCTCGACGTCGTCGGCGTCCACCTGGTCGGCGGCGTCATCGGCACCGTGCTCATCGGCCTGTTCGCCGAGCGCGCGATGACCGGCGGCCCCGAGGGCCTGCTCTACGGCGGCGGACTCGCCCCGCTCGGCCGGCAACTGCTCGCGGTGGCGGCCGTCGGGGCGTACGCCTTCGCCGTGACGTACGGGCTCGGCCGGCTGCTGGACCGGACGATGGGCCTGCGTGCCGGCGAGGAGCAGGAGCACACCGGACTGGACCTTACGGTGCACGCCGAGACGGCCTACGATCACGGAGTCCTGGGGCACGGCGCCCCGGTCGGCGCGTCCCCCGCCCTCTCCTCCGTCCAGAAGGCCAAGACCCAGGCATGAAGCTCATCACCGCGATCATCAAGCCGTACCGCCTCGACGAGGTGAAGACCGCGCTGCAGGAGCTGGGCGTGCACGGGCTGACCGTCACCGAGGCCAGCGGCTACGGGCGCCAGCGCGGCCACACGGAGGTGTACCGCGGCGCCGAGTACCGCGTCGACCTCGTGCCCAAGGTCCGTATCGAGGTGGTCGTCGAGGACGCCGACGCGGACGCCGTCATCGACGCCGTGGTGCGCGCCGCGCAGACCGGGAAGATCGGCGACGGCAAGGTGTGGGCGGTGCCCGTCGAGACGGTCGTACGGGTCCGCACGGGCGAACGCGGCCCGGACGCCCTCTGAGGGACCGCCGACGAGGCTCCGACGCCCTCGGGCGCCGGAGCCTCCCCGCTGCGCCGGCCGCCTACTGCGCCGATTCCGTCAGCCGTACGACCCCGTCCGGCCCCGCCAGCAGCACCGGCGTCCCGGCCCCGCCGAGGTCCCGTACCGCGGCCAGGTCCTCGGGCGCCAGCCCCTCCGCCTCGCTGACCACCGCCGCCGCCTCCAGCGAGGTCGCGCCGGACGCCACCGCCATCGCCACCGCCGTCCGCAGGGCGCTGAGCTGAAGCGAGGCCAGGCGCACCGACCCGGCGGCGTACGTACGGCCGGTCTCGTCGCGTACGGCCGCGCCCTCGGGCACGCCGTTGCGCGCCCGCACCGAGCGGGCCAGGGTGACGATCTTGCGGTCCTCGGGGTCGAGCCCGTTGCTGTCGGTCATGATCCGAGCATACGGAGCCGTGCCGCGCGCCCCACGGCGGGAGCACCCCGCTGGGCCCACTCGGCCCGGCCCGTACCGCCCGGCACCGCTCAGCCCGCCACCGGGTACATCGCCCCGCGCCGCCCCTCCGGCGAGGACAGCCACTCCATCTTGGCCGCGGTGTTCGCCTCGTCCAGCGGGGTGTGCAGCACCACCATCAGATCCGGACGGGCCGGCACCTTCATCGCCGTCGACTCCACGCACAGCAGCCCCACCAGCGGATGCTCCAGCTCCTTGCGGATCTGCCCGTGGTCCTCGATGTCCCGCTCCTCCCACAGCGCGGTGAACTCCTCGCTGGCCTCGGAGACCTGGGACAGCACCGCCTGGAACCCCTCGTCGTCGGGGCGGGCGGCGCACGCGGCCCGGAACTGCGCGACGACCGAGCGCGCGTTGCGCTCCCAGCTCCTGGAGCGCGAGCGGTACAGCGGGTCGGTGAAGAAGTCGACCAGGCAGTTCTGCGTGGTGTCGGCCCGCATGCCCAGCACCACCGCGGCGGCGTCGTTGTACATCACGCAGTTGTAGTAGACGTCCATGATGTGCGCCGGATAGGGCATCCAGGTGTCGATCAGCCGCCGCAGCCCGTCGCACATGTCCCGCTTCTCCGGCGCCACTTCGGGCGTGGGCGGGTTCAGCCCCGCCAGCAGGTACAGATGGCGCCGCTCGGCGTCGCTCAGCCGCAGCACCCGCCCCACCGCGTCCAGGACCTGCGGCGACACCGAGATGTCCCGGCCCTGCTCCAGCCACTGGTACCAGGACACGCCCACCCCGGCGAGGACCGCGACCTCCTCGCGCCGCAGGCCGGGGGTGCGGCGCCGGGCGCCGCCGGCCGGCAGCCCCGCCTCCGCCGGGGTCACCCGGGCCCGCCTGCTCATCAGGAACTCCCGCAGCTCCCGCCGCCGATGACTCTTGAACGCGTCCGCCTCACGCACGTACGGCTCCCCCTCGCCCTGTCTGGTGGTGGCACCACCACCATAAGTGGCGACTCCCCACGGCTGTTCCGCTCGCACGAAGCTCTTTGCCATGGCGATCGACACCACCACCTCATCCGCTCCCGCCCCCGCTCCTCCCGTCCGGGAACCCGAACCGCCCGGCGCCCCACGGCTGTCGACGCGCGACAAGCTCGTCCTGTTCGTCCTGTGCGCGGCGCAGTTCATGGTCGCCCTGGACTTCTCCGTGCTGAACGTGGCGCTGCCCGAGCTGGGCGCCGACCTCGGGATGAGCCGGTCCGCGCTCCAGTGGGCGGTCACCGCGTTCGCGCTGCCCTCCGGCGGCTTCCTGCTGCTGTTCGGCCGCATGGGCGACCTCTACGGCCGTCGCAAGCTGTTCCTGGCCGGCCTCGCCCTGTTCGGCGCGGCCTCGCTGCTGGCCACCCTCGCCTGGGACCCGGCGTCCTTCCTGGCCGGCCGGGCCCTGCAGGGCCTCGGCGCGGCGGCGATCGTGCCGACCGGCATGTCCCTGCTGACCACCACCTTCCCCGAGGGGCCCGCCCGCGACCGCGCCCTCGGTATCTCGGGCACGCTGCTGTCGCTCGGCTTCACCGTCGGCATGGTCGCCGGCGGCATCCTCACCGACGCCCTCGGCTGGCGCTCCACGATGGCGCTGCTCACCGTGTTCGCGCTGATCGTGCTCCCGCTCGCCCCCGGCCTGCTGCCCGAGTCCCGCACCCCGGAGCGCCCCCGGCTGGACGTGCCCGGCGCGGTCACCGTCACCGGCGGCCTGCTGTCGCTGATCTACGCCCTGTCCACCGCCGCCGACCACGGCTTCGGCCGCGCCGACGTCCTCGTCACCCTCATCGCCGGGGTCACCCTGCTCACCGCCTTCGCGGTCGTCGAGTCCCGCAGCCAGGCGCCCCTGGTCTCGCTGCCGATGCTGCGCCGCCGCACGGTGGCCTGGGGCAACCTGGGCGGGCTGGTCACCTTCTCGATGATGTCCACGGTCATCTTCGCGCTGACCCTGTACCTCCAGGAGATCCTGCACCTGTCGGCCTTCCGGACGGGTCTGGTCTTCGGCGTCCAGGGCATCCTGTCGGCCGTCGCCGGCTCCTGCGCGGCGAAGGTCATCGGCCGCTTCGGCGCCCGCCGCACCCTGGTGGCCTCACTGGCCGGACAGGGGCTGCTGATCGCCGCGCTGCTCGGCCTCGACACGCACGGCTGGTCGGTGTGGCTGGCCACCGCCGCCGTCTCGCTGGCCAGCATGTGCCACCTGGGCGCGATCATCTCCTACGGCCTGACCGTCACCTCCGGCGTGCCCGACGAGGAGCAGGGCCTGGCCACCGGCCTGGTCACCTCCACCCAGCAGGTCGGCATCACGGTCGGCATCCCGCTGCTGGGCGTCCTGGCCACCACCTCCGACGACCTGATGGCGGGCGTGCACACCGTCCTCGGCCTGGACGCGCTGATCGTGCTCGCCGCGGCGGCACTGATCGGCCTGGGCCTGCGCACCCGCCGGACTGGGTGAGCACGGGATGCGGGCCTCTCCCGGGTCCGGGGAGCGCGGGGGGCCTCCCGGGCCCGGGGGATCCGCACGCGGAGCCGGAGCCCGAGGCGGCCGCCGCCTCGGGCCTACGGCCGGTCCAGGCGCAGGCGCTCGGCGCGCGGCAGCCCGGCCACCACCAGGTCGTACGAGTCCTCCACCAGCTCCCGGACCAGCCGGTCCGGGAGTCCGCCGTCGGCCGTGACGGTGTTCCAGTGCCGCTTGTTCATGTGCCAGCCGGGCACGATCAGCCCCGGATGCTCGCCCCGCAGCCGCACCGCGTCCTCCGGGTCGCACTTGAGGTTGACGGTCAGGGGCCGCGCGTCCAGGGCCGTGAGCGCGAACAGCTTGCCCCGCACCTTGAAGACGGAGGTCTCCGGGTTGAAGGGGAAGTCCTCGACGGCGGCGTTGAAGGACAGACAGAGGGCGCGCAGCTCCTGCGGGGTCACTCCGGCTTCTTCTCCTCGTCGTCGGCGCCGGCCGCCTCGGCGGGCACCGGCTCCACCAGCACGGTCACGATCTTGTTCCGGCGGCCGGCCGCGGCCTCGGCGGTCAGCCGCAGCGCCCGCTCGTCGGGCAGCTCCACCACGGCGGACGCCCCGGCGATGGGCACCCGGCCGAGCGCCTTGGCGAGCAGGCCGCCGACCGTCTCCACGTCCTCGTCGTCGTACTCCTCCAGGCCGTACAGCTCGCCGAGGTCGGTGATGTCGAGGCGGGCGGTGACGCGGTAGCGGCCCTCGCCGAGGTCCTCCACCGGGGGCAGCTCGCGGTCGTACTCGTCGGTGATCTCGCCGACGATCTCCTCCAGGATGTCCTCGATGGTGACGATGCCGGCCGTGCCGCCGTACTCGTCGATGACGACGGCGACGTGGTTGCGTTCCTTCTGCATCTCGCGCAGCAGGTCGCCGGCGTTCTTGGTGTCGGGCACGAACACGGCCGGGCGCATCGCCGTGGAGACCAGGTCGTTCTCCGCGTCCCGGCTGATGTGGGTGCGGCGGGCCAGGTCCTTGAGGTAGACGATGCCCACGATGTCGTCCTCGCTCTCGCCGGTGACCGGGATGCGCGAGAAGCCCGAGCGCAGGGCGAGCGTGAGGGCCTGCCGGATGGTCTTGTACCGCTCGATGACGACCAGGTCGGTGCGCGGCACCATGACCTCCCGCACCAGGGTGTCGCCCAGCTCGAAGACCGAGTGCACCATCCGGCGCTCCTCGTCCTCGATCAGCGACTCCTGCTCGGCCAGGTCCACCAGCGCCCGCAGCTCCGCCTCCGAGGCGAACGGTCCGCGCCGGAAGCCCTTGCCGGGCGTGAGCGCGTTGCCGATGAGGATCAGCAGCGACGGGATCGGGCCCATGATCCGGGCCAGCGGCACCAGCACGTACGCCGCCACCGTCGCCGTGTTCAGCGGGTGCTGGCGGCCGATGGTGCGCGGGGAGACCCCGACGGCGACGTAGGAGACGAGGACCATGACCGCGATCGCGACCACCAGCGCCTCGGCGGTGCCGTCGAACGCCTCCAGGCACGCGTACGTCACCAGTGACGCGGCGGCCATCTCGCAGGCGACGCGCACCAGCAGCGCCACGTTCAGATAGCGGGTCGGGTCGGCGGCGACCTGGGCCAGTTTGGCGGCGCCCCGGCGGCCGGCCTTGGCCGCCTCCTCGGCCCGGAAGCTCGACATCCGGGCGAGGCCCGCCTCCGCGCAGGCGGCGAGCCACGCCACGACGACCAGGGCGACCGCCCCGACGACGATCTGAGGACTCATCGGCGGCTTACGAGACGGTGGGCGCCGGGGACGGGCCGGTCAGGCCCTTCTCGGCCCGCCAGTCGTCCACGATCGCGGCCTGGAGGCCGAACATCTCGGCCTTCTCGTCCGGCTCCTCGTGGTCGTACCCGAGCAGGTGCAGCACGCCGTGGACGGTGAGCAGCTGGAGCTCCTCGTCCATGGAGTGCCGCGTCGGGGCCTCGGCGCCCTGCTTGGCGGCGACCTCCGGGCACAGCACGATGTCGCCGAGGAGGCCCTGCGGGGGCTCCTCCTCGTCCTTGCCCGGCGGCCGCAGCTCGTCCATCGGGAACGACATGACGTCCGTGGGCCCCGGCAGGTCCATCCACTGGATGTGCAGCTGCTCCATGGCGTCGGCGTCCACGACGATCACCGAGAGTTCGGAGAGCGGGTGGATGCGCATCCGCGCGAGCGCGTAGCGGGCGATGTCGAGGATCGCCTGCTCGTCGACCTCGGTTCCGGACTCGTTGTTGACGTCGATCGACATGGTCGTGCTGGTCTACTTCCCCTTGTGCCCGTGGCCGGCGGCCCTGGGGCGGGTCTTCGCCGCGCCGCCGTTCTCGGTGCCGTGCTTGTTGTCGTACTTCTCGTACGCGTCGACGATACGGCCCACGAGCTTGTGGCGTACGACGTCCTGCGACGACAGGCGGGAGAAGTGCACGTCCTCGACGCCGTCCAGGATGTCCTGCACCTGGCGCAGACCGCTCTTGGTGCCGCCGGGCAGGTCCACCTGCGTGACGTCACCGGTGATCACGATCTTCGAGTCGAAGCCGAGCCGGGTGAGGAACATCTTCATCTGTTCGGGGCTGGTGTTCTGGGCCTCGTCCAGGATGATGAAGGCGTCGTTGAGCGTGCGGCCGCGCATGTACGCCAGTGGGGCGACCTCGATCGTCCCGGCTGCCATCAGGCGCGGGATCGAGTCGGGGTCGATCATGTCGTGCAGCGCGTCGTACAGCGGGCGCAGATAGGGGTCGATCTTCTCGTAGAGCGTGCCCGGCAGGAAGCCGAGGCGCTCGCCGGCCTCGACCGCCGGACGGGTCAGGATGATGCGGTTGACCTGCTTGGACTGCAGGGCCTGCACCGCCTTGGCCATCGCCAGGTAGGTCTTGCCGGTACCGGCCGGGCCGATGCCGAAGACGATCGTGTGCTTGTCGATCGCGTCGACGTAGCGCTTCTGGTTGAGCGTCTTGGGGCGGATGGTGCGGCCGCGCGAGGACAGGATGTTCTGCGTCAGCACCTCGGCCGGGGTCTCCTGGCCGTCGCTCTCCCCGTTCTCGCTCGCCTTGAGCATGGCGATCGAGCGTTCCACTGCGTCCTCCGTCATCGGCTGCCCGGTGCGGAGCACCAGCATCATCTCGTCGAACACGCGCTGGATCAGGGCGACGTCCGCCGTGTCGCCGACCGCGCTGATCTCATTGCCCCGGACATGGATGTCGGCTGCCGGGAAGGCCTTCTCGATCACGCGCAGAAGGGAGTCGCCGGAACCCAGGACGGTCACCATGGGGTGCTGGGCGGGGACGGTGAACTCTGCTCTCGCCTGCCCCTGCGCGGGGGTGTTGGCTGCGGATGTCTGAGTCATGGGCCGGCGCTCGACGCCTGCGATTCCTCCTCGTCACGGCCGCACAGCTGAGGGCGGCCTCGCACTCCCAGGGTACGACGGGCGGGTGACAACGCCGTAAGTGTTTTCGGCTGTCCGGGAGGGCCGCCTCGGAGGCGGATCACCTTGACGCGGGTACCGCAGAGCTTGCGGAGGTCGTCGGCGTCGGAGGTGGGGACCGCCACCGGAGGCGGCCGGCGCGGGGGCCGTCTCGGCGACGGTGGCGTCGACGGCGTACTTGTGGCCGCGCGGACCGGCCTGCTCGAGGAGCACGGCCGCCGCCCGCGCGCGCCGTCGGCGGGCCCTGCGCTCATGCTCCGCCCGCGCCCCGCGCGCGGGTTCACCGCTGGGCGTGCAGCACCTCCTTGAACCACTCGTACGAGGCCTTCGGCGTGCGCTTCCGGGTCGCGTAGTCCACGTGGACCAGGCCGAAGCGGCGGGTGTAGCCCTCGGCCCACTCCCAGTTGTCCAGCAGGGACCACACGAAGTAGCCGCGCACATCCACGCCCGCCGTCAGGGCGCGGTGCAGGGCGCGCAGGTGGCCGTCCAGGTAGGCGATCCGGTGCTGGTCGTCCAGGCCCTCGTAGGCGCAGCCGTTCTCGGTGACGACGACCGGCGGGAGGCGGTCGCCGTAGCGGTCGCGGAAGCCGGTCAGCAGCTCGGTGAGCCCCTCCGGGACGACCGGCCAGCCGAAGTCGGTGACCGGGTACCCCTCGACCTCGCGCAGCGTGAAGGGCAGCCCGGCGGGGACACGGACCCCGCCGATCTCGGTCTCCCCGTTCTGCGGGGCGCCCACACGGGTGGGGGCGTAGTAGTTGATCCCGTACCAGTCCAGCGGCTCGGCGATGATCTCCAGGTCCGCCGCCACGTCGCCCGGCATCAGCTCGCCGAGTCCGGACGGATAGCTCCCGAGGACGAGGGGGTCGGCGAAGAGGCGGTTGAGCAGCACGTCGTAGAAGTCGGCCGCCGTCACGTCCGCCTCCTCCTGTGACGCCGCCCAGGTGGGGCCGTGCGAGTTGGCGATGCCGATGTCGAGGGCCCCGGCCGCGCGCAGCGCCCGCACCGCGAGGCCGTGCGCGAGGAGCTGGTGGTGGGCGACCGGGAGCGCGTCGAACAGCAGCCGCTCGCCGGGGGCGTGCACACCGAGCGCGTGGCCGAGCAGGGTGTGCTCGGCCGGCTCGTTGAGGGTGATCCACTTGGTGACGCGGTCGCCCAGCCGTTCGGCGACCGTCGCCACGTACTCGGCGAACCGCGCCGCCGTGTCCCGCTCCCGCCAGTCCAGCCGGGCCGGCAGGTCCCAGTGGAAGAGGGTGGGAACGGGGCGCACCCCGGCCGCGCACAGGTCGTCCACGAGCCGGTCGTAGAAGGCGAGCCCGCCGGGGGTCAGGACGCGGGGCCAGGAGACGGAGAAGCGGTAGGCGCCCACGCCGAGCCCGGCCAGCAGGGCCACGTCCTCCCGGTGCCGGTGCACGTGGTCGCAGGCGACCGCCGCCGTGGAGCCGTCCCTGATCCGGCCCGGCCCGGCGGCGAAGACGTCCCACACGGACGGTTCGCGCTCGTCGGCCGCGCCCTCGATCTGGTGCGCCGAGGTGGACACGCCCCACAGGAAGCCGTCCGGGAACCGGGGGAGCGGGCTGGGCGGGACGCCTGCGTCAGTGGCCATGCGCGGATCATCCGTACCGTCGGCGGGGGACGTCAACGCTCTTGCCCTCGGTCACGCTCCCTCCTCGAGCACGCGGGAGATCAGCTGGCGCTGGTCCTCGGTGAGCCGGGGATCGGCGGCGCGGATCGTGCGGCCGTCCACGGTGATCTCGTAGCTGAAGCCGTCCGGGACCACCGCGGGCGGTGTGCTGTGGCCCGCGGCCAGCACCTTCTCCGCCAGGGACCGCCACTCCTGGGCGTCGGGCCGCCCGGCGACGTCCACCTCGGCGCGCCGCTCGATGCCCGCGAACCCGCCCGTACGCCGTACCTGAATACGCATGGCCCCGTGTCTAGTACGGATTCACGCCGTCCGCACCCCTACCTGTTCCCACGCCTTCTTCACGCCCTCGAGCTCGTCCCCCGCGCCGTACCTCTCCCGGGCCGCCTTGACCGTGAGCGTCGCGAAGTCCGCGAACTGGGCGTCCGACTTGAGCTTGCCGCCGGTCAGCACGTCGTACCAGATCTGGCCCGCCTTCTCCCAGGCGTGGCCGCCGAGCGCGGTGGCGGCGAGGTAGAAGGCGTGGTTGGGGATGCCGGAGTTGATGTGCACGCCGCCGTTGTCGCTGCCGGTGCGGACGTAGTGGTCCATGGTGGCCGGCTGCGGGTCCTTGCCGAGGACGTCGTCGTCGTAGGCGGTGCCGGGCGCCTTCATGGAGCGCAGCGCCTTGCCGGTGACACGCGGGGCGAGCAGACCCGCGCCGATCAGCCAGTCGGCCTGGGCGGCGGTCTGGCCGAGGGTGTACTGCTTGATCAGCGAGCCGAAGACGTCGGAGACCGACTCGTTGAGCGCGCCGGACTGGCCCTGGTACTCCAGGTTCGCCGTGTGCTGGGTGACGCCGTGCGTCAACTCGTGGCCGATCACGTCCACCGGGATGGTGAAGTCGAGGAAGATCTCGCCGTCGCCGTCGCCGAACACCATCTGCTCACCGTTCCAGAAGGCGTTGTTGTACTTCTCGTCGTAGTGCACGGACGCGTCCAGCGGCAGCCCGCGGCCGTCGATGGAGTCGCGCTTGTAGGCCTTGAGATACAGCTCGAAGGTGGCGCCGAGGCCGGAGTAGGCGCGGTTGGCGCTGGCGTCCTTGCCGGGCTGCTGGCCCTCCGAGCGGACCTTGCGGCCGGGCAGGTCGGTGCCGTGCCCGGCGTCGTAGACCGTGCGGTGCGGCTGGCCGGCCTGCTTGCCGGCGGGCGGGGTCACGGCGACGGCGCCGGTGACGGTGGTCAGATGGCGCCGGGTGCGCTCCATGGCGTCGCGCTGGAGGGTGCGGCGCGCCGGGCCGTGCAGCGCGGGGTCCTCGTTGCGGGCGAGGCGGTCGAGGACGTGCGGCGGGACGATGGTGCAGAAGACGGGCTCGAAGCCCCCGTGAGTCGTCGTCATGCTTCGACCATTGCACTGCGTTACGCCAATGTCACTAGCTGCAACCTTGATTGGTGAAATAACGGGTCAAGACGGTTGCCGGACGGCCGCTCAGGGTAAAGGGCGGTCGCGCGGGGTGACCTGAAGAGGCCCCTGATGGCCGGGGACGTGACGTCGCACACGTTTTGTCCGGTTCGTCCCCCGGGTTTCGCATACTGGACGAGGCCCGCGCGTCCGGCGCGGCTCGGCTAAGGTGCACAGCATCATGCTTTTCGGGCTGCTCCTCCTTAGCTGCCGCGGCGAGGGCCTGTAGTCGAGGCCGACCCCCTCCCCGCGGAGTCTGGCGTTGCGCCGTCGGCCGCCTTTCAGGCACCGCACCCCGCGGACTTCCCGAGGAGCCCACGCCACCATGGTCAACCGCCAGCAGCCCAGCCCCATGCCGGTCCACAAGTACGGCCGCTACGACCAGGTCGACATCCCCGACCGCACCTGGCCCGAGAAGCGCATCACCACCGCCCCCCGCTGGCTGTCCACCGATCTGCGCGACGGCAACCAGGCCCTGATCGACCCCATGTCGCCCGCCCGCAAGCGCGCGATGTTCGACCTGCTGGTCAAGATGGGCTACAAGGAGATCGAGGTCGGCTTCCCGGCCTCCGGCCAGACCGACTTCGACTTCGTGCGCTCCATCATCGAGGAGGAGGGCGCGATCCCGGACGACGTCACGATCTCCGTACTGACCCAGGCCCGCGAGGACCTGATCGAGCGGACCGTGGAGTCCCTGAAGGGCGCCAGGCGGGCCACCGTCCACCTGTACAACGCCACCGCGCCGGTCTTCCGCCGGGTCGTCTTCCGCGGCTCCAAGGACGACATCAAGCAGATCGCCGTCGACGGCACCCGCCTGGTGATGGAGTACGCCGAGAAGCTGCTGGGCCCGGAGACGGAATTCGGCTACCAGTACAGCCCGGAGATCTTCACCGACACCGAGCTGGACTTCGCGCTGGAGGTCTGCGAGGCGGTCATGGACGTCTACCAGCCGGGCCCGGGCCGCGAGATCATCCTCAACCTGCCCGCCACGGTGGAGCGTTCCGCCCCGTCCACGCACGCGGACCGGTTCGAGTGGATGCACCGGAACCTGTCCCGCCGCGAGTACGTCTGCCTGTCCGTCCACCCGCACAACGACCGCGGCACCGCCGTCGCCGCCGCCGAGCTGGCGGTCATGGCCGGCGCCGACCGCGTCGAGGGCTGCCTGTTCGGGCAGGGCGAGCGCACCGGCAACGTCGACCTGGTCACCCTGGGCATGAACCTGTTCTCGCAGGGCGTCGACCCGCAGATCGACTTCTCCGACATCGACGAGATCCGCCGTACGTGGGAGTACTGCAACCAGATGGAGGTCCACCCGCGCCACCCGTACGTGGGCGACCTGGTCTACACGTCCTTCTCCGGCTCCCACCAGGACGCCATCAAGAAGGGCTTCGACGCCATGGAGGCCGACGCCAGGGCCAAGGGCGTCACGGTCGACGACATCGAGTGGGCCGTGCCGTACCTGCCCATCGACCCCAAGGACGTCGGCCGCTCCTACGAGGCCGTCATCCGCGTCAACTCCCAGTCCGGCAAGGGCGGCATCGCCTACGTCCTGAAGAACGACCACAAGCTGGACCTGCCGCGCCGGATGCAGATCGAGTTCTCGAAGATCATCCAGGCCAAGACGGACGCCGAGGGCGGCGAGGTCACGCCCAAGGAGATCTGGTCGGTCTTCCGGGACGAGTACCTGCCCAACCCGGACAACCCCTGGGGTCGCATCCAGGTCAAGAACGGCCAGTCCACCACCGACACCGACGGCGTGGACAGCCTGACCGTCGAGGCCCAGGTGGACGGCGAGGACACCGTCCTGACCGGCTCCGGCAACGGCCCGATCTCCGCGTTCTTCGACGCCCTGCACTCCATCGGCGTGGACGTACGCCTGCTGGACTACCAGGAGCACACGATGAGCGAGGGCGCCTCCGCGCTGGCCGCCTCGTACATCGAATGCGCGATCGAGGACAAGGTCCTGTGGGGCATCGGCATCGATGCGAACACGACACGTGCGTCGCTGAAGGCGGTCGTCTCGGCCGTCAACCGGGCCGCGCGCTGACCGCGCTGACCGGTGCTTTCCGGGCTCCGGCCGCCTCCACGGGCGGTCGGAGCCCGTTTCTCACGGCATCGGTAACCGGCCAGGTCACGGAAAGGTCTCGTCCGGGGTGCTGACTCAGCCTCACCGATGTGGCTAACATCACGCCAGCGCGGCGATGTTGCCGCGAGGTTACGGAGGTGCGACGTGCTGCCAGTACGGGGACGAAACGGCCGTGGCGCCGGGCTTGCCCGCATCCTGGGCACCCGCACCTCGTGGACGCCGGTCGGAGACGGCGAGTTCTTCTGCCCCGGTTGCGGCGGCGACCGCAACTACCAGCGGCTCAGCGGCAAGCGGCGCTTCACCGTCCTCGGGATGCCCGTGCTGCCGCGCGGCGCGGCCGGACCGGTCGTGGAGTGCGCCGCCTGCCGCGGCCACTTCGGCACCGACGCCCTGGACCATCCGACCACCAGCCGCTTCTCCGCGATGCTCCGCGACGCCGTGCACACCGTCGCCCTCGCCGTGCTCTGCGCGGGCGGCGCCGGCTCCCGTACCGCGCTGGAGAGCGCGGCGGCCGCCGCCCGCGCCGCCGGTGTCGCCGACTGCTCCGAGGAGCAGCTGGCGGCCCTGGTGGAGGCGCTGGACGCGGACACCGGCCGGGTCTACGAGGAGCAGGCCTGCACCACCGGCCTGGCCATAGAGCTGCACGAGGCGCTGGACCCGCTGGCCCCGCACCTGGCCGCCGCCGGCCGTGAGTCGATCCTGCTCCAGGCCGCCCGGATCGCCCTCGCGGACGGCCCGTACACCCCGGCCGAACGCGACGCCCTCGCCACCGTCGGGGCGGCTCTGACCATCTGCGCGGACGACGTGAGCCGCCTGCTTGCGGCGGCGGCCCGCACGCCGTCCTGAGCCCCGGCCGGTTCCCCGGGGCGGACCCGCCGGCGCCGGGCGGCCTCAGCGGGCCGGCGTCAGCTCCAGGCGCAGCACCTGGCGGTCCATGCCGGGCCCGAAGTAGTCCCGGCGCAGACCGCCGTCCGGCTCCTCGGGACGGAAGCCCAGCGAGCGGTAGAGCAGGATCGCGGCGCGGTTGGCGGGCTCCACGGTGAGCCGGACCCGCTCGATCCCGCAGCGCCGCAGCCGGGCCAGCACCTCGACCATCAGCTCCCGGCCGAATCCGTTGCGGCGGCGGTCGTGGGTCACGCACAGGCCGAGGATCCAGCTGTCGCGGTCCAGCGCCGTGGTGCCGGCCAGCACGTAGCCGCGCAGCCGCCCCGCGCCGTCGTCCAGGACCAGGAAGTGCTCGCCGTACATGTCGAAGAGCTGGCGCAGCAGGAAGCCGGGATAGGCGACCTCCTGGAAGACCTCCTCGTCGAGACGCTGCAGCTCGGGCAGGTCGGCCTTCCGGGCCGTGCGCAGGACCGGCGGCCGGGGTTCGGGGAACGGCGCCTGCGCCGAGAGCCGCTCGCGGCGGTCCGAAGGGCGTTCCAGGGATCGTTCCATCGGCTCGGCTGTCATTCGCCACCCCCAGTCGGACGTACAGGCGTCAACGCGACGCGCACCGGCGTAACCCGAAGGGAGGAGTCGAGGTTCGGTAGCGGCCGGTGGCTCGTTCTCGCTAGAGTGGGCCGCCCAACTCCTCATATGCAAGGGCGAGTTAGCGTGTGCGCCCAGATGTGCTGACATGCGCCCGGGTGCCCCCTGCACATGGGGAGTGGCGCGTTCCCGGCTTTCTGCGCTCCCCTCGTGGGCCTACCGTGCGGGGAACGGGGATGCCGCTTCATTCGCCGATGTCCATGGCTCGCGAACGGCACACGGACTTGCTCGGAAGACGAACGGAACGCGGCAGGGTGATGATGGATCGCAACGCTGACGCCCCTTGGTCGAAGTTCGATCCAGAGGTGTACGTCGACAACAACTACCGCACACCGCTGGAGGCGGACCTCCAGATCGTGCGGCTCCTGCGCGACCACTTCGGCCGTTGTCTCGCCGACGTCGCCCCGCGGTCGCTGCGCGGTGTCGACGTCGGGGCCGGTGCGAACCTCTACCCGGCGCTCTCCATGCTCCCCTGGTGCGCCAAGGTCCTGCTGCTCGAATACGCCGAGCCGAACGTCGAGTACCTGGAGAAGCAGACCTCCCCGGCCGGTTTCGACCTCGCCTGGGACGCGTTCTGGGACGTGCTCAGGGAAGGCGCCCTCTACCGGGACGTCGAGCCCAGGAGCCGGGTGAGCGAGATCGTCCGGGTCGAGCGGCTCAACCTGTTCGACCTCGACGGACAGCGCCGCTGGGACATCGGGACGATGTTCTTCGTCGCCGACTCCATGTCCGAGTGCCCCGAGGAGTTCGCGCGCGGCGTGTCCTGCTTCATGAACGCGCTGGAGAAGGACGCTCCCTTCGCCGTCGCCTTCATGAAGGAGTCCGTCGGCTACGACGTCGGCGAGCACCGCTACCCCGCCTACCGGGTGAACAAGACGGTGGCCGCCGAGAGCCTGGCTCCCTTCAGCGCCGAGCTGGAGATCCACGATCTCGACCACGTCGTACGGCCCGGCCACGAGGGCATGCTGCTCGCCCTGGGACGGCGCAATTCGGAGATTGCCGCCCCCTAGGAACGGGGACCATGTCGGGGCGGGGACGGGGAGCGGTTCAAGGCAGGCATCGGGATCTGTACGAGGGGTGCGGGGATGCAGATCAAGCCACGGCAGCATCTGCTGGACATCTGGCGGGCCATGGCCCGTCATTCGTTCGAGGACGGAAAGCTCGTCCTGGAGGACACCGACGGGCTGAGCAGCGTCGCCGACGCCGAGCGCCTGCTCTGCCTGCTGTACCCCGCCACCGAGGTCCCCGCCTTCCGCCTAGACCAGCCCGACACCACCGAACGGGACGTGCTGCGCGCCCTCGAGGGGGTCGGCAGCCGGCTGGAGATCCCGCCCAACCTGATCACCGCGCTGACCCAGTTCATGCGCACCCACACCGGCCCGGACGACAGCCCCACCTTCGCCGGCGGCCACTACTTCAAGCCGTCCGACCCCAAGCTCGAACTCACCTATGAGCAGAGCCAGTTGGGCGTGGTCGACTCCTACTCGATGTCCGTCACGCTGTGCCTGGCCACCCTCGGCTTCCTCAAGGTCTACGAGGTCACCACCAGCCGCCCCGAGGTGCTGCGAGCCGTCGCGGAACTGCGGGAGGCCACCAACATCCGGCTGACCTCCGCGATGATCAGCCTGCTGCGCTCCTTCACGGTCAACGTCTTCGACGCCGAGTCCGAACAGGGCCGCCGGCTGATCCAGGTCATCGGGCAGAACAGACAGTCCGAGCGGGCCGTCCTCCAGCAGTTCTCCCGCCGGTTCCGCCCCCTGCGCGCCACCATCATCGAGAGCCTCAGCCGCGGCATCCAGGTCGACGAGAGCATCCGCGACGAGACCCAGCTCTTCGAGTGCGGCTGGGCCTGGGGCGTGGTGCAGGACGCGCCCAAGATCACCGACCTGGACACCGAGGTCCCCGGCCAGCCCGACGGCATCGCCGACCGGCTCCCGTACGTGTACTTCACCGTCGTCGCCCTCGACGGCATCCAGGACCTGTTCTCCGAGCGCACCCTCACCCTCGGCCTGCTCGACGCCGACCAGCAGAAACTCGCCGAGGCGCTGCGCCTGCGCTGGGAGCTGAGCCAGCAGTACTGGTCGGCCGTCGCCCGCTTCGGCAGCGAACGCTGGCCGCTGGAGGACCTGCCCTGGCAGACCACTGGACTGCGCCTCGAGTCCGAGTACTTCTCGCTGACCGTCGCCGCCATCCTCGTGCACGACCTGATCCGCCGGAAGGCCACCGACGACGACCTCACCCGCACCGTCGCCATCATGGAGCGCCTGGCCGACCGCGGCCGGGTCACCAGCCGGATGACCAAGGAGGATCCCATCCTCCGGATGCACAGCTCCGGCGTCACCATGCCGCTGGCCGGCTCCGACCGCTCCGGCGGACTGCTCCTGTGGCGGATGACGGACTTCTCCGCCCAGCTGCTGAAGCGGACCGTCCAGCTCGCCACGCTCTCCCGCAACATCGACGCCCAGGACCGCCTGCTGCGCCTGGCCGAACAGGTCTTCGAGCACCTGTGGGACCGGCGCATCCAGGAGGGCGACGGCCTCGAACTCTGGGACGACGTCCGGGCCGTCTACCCCGAGGCGCGCGGCGTCGGCCCCCGGCTGTCCTGGAGCATCACCGAGCGTCTCACCGAATGCCTCGTCGCCGCCCGCAACCTCTACGAACAGCAGCCCATCCGCAGCCCCGAACTCGCCCAGCTGGCCCGGGACCTGCTCAGCGAGGCCACCCACCTGTTCGGCAAGGAGCAACTGGAGGCGTCCGCCACCGGCGACGGCAACCGGGCCCGGACCATGCGCAGCATCGAGAGCCGCCTCGACCGCGCCCGCACCCTCCTGGACGAGCGGCCCGCCACCGCCTTCGCGCTCGCCCTGCCCGTGCTCCAGGAACTCGACACCCTGGCCCAGGCCAGGGGCGCCGCGACACAGGAGGTGTGAGCCGTGCTCGTCTTCGCCGCCTCCGACAAGGGAGGCACCGGCCGCTCGGTGACCAGCGCCAACCTGGCCTACCAGCGTGCCCTCACCGGCGACCACGTCGCCTACGTCGACTTCGACTTCGGCTCGCCGACCGCCGCCGCCGTCTTCGACGTGCCCAGCGCGATGCGCGGCGCCGAGGAACGCGGACTGCACTCCTATCTGGAGGGCGAGATCGCCGAACCGGTCCGGATCGACGTCTGGCGGCAGACCGAGCACCCGCTGCTGCGCGCCCGGCCCAACCAGTCCGGCCGCCTCGTCCTGCTGCCCGGCGACGCCGGCGGCGGCGAGTTCGCCACCGGCGAGGAGGCCCTGGAGCGCTGCATCGACCTGCTGCTGCGGCTCAACGGCGAGTTCGACCTGATCGTGGTCGACCTCAGCGCCGGCCGCAGCTACGCCGTCGACATGGTCCTCGCGGCCACCGCCCACCCCCGGATGCGCAACGTCCCCTTCCGCTGGCTGGTCTTCCACCGCTGGACCCGCCAGCACGTGATCGCCGCCGCCGGACTGGTCCACAAGGCGCACGGCATCATCAAGGGCGGTGTGGAGCGCGGGCACGACGAGGACGCCCTGCGCGCCGCGATCCGCTTCGTCCGGGCCGCCGTGCCCGACCCCGAGTCGCCGGTGTGGGCGCAGGGCTCGCCCGCCCAGGCCGCCTGGATGCAGGCCTGCGACGAGACCCTGCGCCGGCTCGCCGCCGAACAGCGCATCGGCGACAGCGTCGTCCTCGGCATCGTCCCGCTGGAGCCCATCCTCCAGTGGCGCGAGCAGCTGATCACCGAGGAGGACGTGCTCTCCACCCAGATAGCCAACAAGGAGACGCTGGAGGCCCTGGAGGAGATCGCCCGGCGGCTGACCGACGACTCCTACTGGGGGCGGCCATGAACCGGTCCTACGGGGGGCGGCGATGACGGAGGCAGTGTTCCGCGAGACGACCGCCGAACCGCGCACCCAGTCGGTGCCGCTGTCCCACCTCTCCCTGGAGCTGGGACACCTCTACATGGAGGACTTCGAGGCCGGGCCGCGCCGGCTGCGCGAGCACTTCGCCCAGGTCCGCCCGTGGGTGGCGGCCGCCCGCGCCGCCGCCGAGGCCCGCGCCGGCGGCCGCCGCCCCCGGATCAGCACCTGCTTCCTGATCGACGACTACTTCACCCGCTTCTCCAGCCCCGCCGAACTCGTCCCGCTGCTGCTCGACGAGGCCGACCGGGCCGGACTCGAGATCGACTACCTGGCCCGCGAGTCCGGCTGTGCCGTCACCGGCAAGGTGCCCGTCGCCCAGGCGGTGGCCGCCCGCATCGTCGAGTCGCCGCCGCCCGGCAGCTACGGCAACCGCCCGCCCGCCGCCCAGACCGGCTGGCTGGCCAACGGCGAGCGCAGCCCCGTGGCCCGCGCCCCGCAGGCGATGAAACCGGCCGCCGCCTGGCAGCCGCCCAAGGAGACCGCCGCCCGCCGCCACTCCGTCTTCCTCGACGTCGAACTGTGGAGCGAGGACGCCGACGGGCACCGCACCTGGTCCTGCCCCTTCCTCGCCGCCGTGTGGCAGCTCGCCCGGCTCGGACTGCTGCGCGCCGAGGGCGAACCCCTCTTCACCCCCGATCCGCCTCCCGGCGGTGACTTCCCCGACGACTGGGACGAGCTGCCCTCGCTGGTCCGGCTCAACGCCCGCGCGGACCCGTTCGCCGCCTACCGGACCTGCTCGGTGCTGCCCAACCGGTTCCTGCCCGTCGAACACGCCGTCCGCGTCGTCCTCGACCAGACCGAGGTGGACACGGCGGCGCTGCGCCAGATCGCCGAACGCTCCGCCCGCGAGCGCGTGCCCGTGCCCGACTCGGTCGCCGACCGCGTCTCCTACGTCTTCTACGCGGGGCCCTGACATGACGGGGCCCGGAGTGGAGGAGAGCGCACCGAGCGCCGTACTCGCCTGCGGCGAGATCCGCACCTGCCTGCTGCCCACCCGGCAGGCGCTCGACATCCGCGCCGCCGCCCAGCTCCTCGGCCTGCGCGCCGACGAACGCGTCCTGCTCTCCGAACGCCCCAACCTCTACGCCCGCTCGCCCGACACCCTCACCGGCGTCGACTGCCCGCTGCCCAGCGCCAACGGCGCCCGGGTCCGCGCGGTCGGCACCGTCGCCGCCCGGGCCGCCCTCACCGAGGGCCGCGTCCTGCAGACCTCCGCCTACTTCCGCCTGCCCGCCACCGGCCCCGACCAGCGTCGGCCGTGGGGCCACTACCTGGTACGGCCCGGAGTGCTGGAACCCTTCGGCAAACTGCCCCACGAGGCGGTCGCCCAGGGCGTCCTCGACGGCGGCCGGCACGGCGACCTCGACGTCGGGCTCATCGCCGACGGGCTGCTCACCCGGCTGCTGCGCCACCCGCTGCTCGACCACTGCCCGCCGCTGCGCTCCCGTCCCACCCGGCTGCGGTGGGCCGCGCTGCCCGCGCACCCCGGCGACGGCCCCAGCCTGGAGCGGTTCACCCTCGCCGAGGACGAGCTGCGCACGGTACGGCTCAGGGTGCCCGAAGGCACCGACAGCGCCGACATCGCCGGGCTGTGCGACGACCTCGCCCTGCACGACTGGCTGCTGACCACCGTGGTCCGCATGCTCGACGGCATCGCCCTCGGCTCCGGGGCGGTGCCCGCCCGCGCGAGACCCGGCGCCGAGGACCGCCCCGCCGTCCTCGCCACGCTCCGCCCCGCCGTCGACCACCTGCTGCACCTGTGGATGCCACGGGCCCGGGTGGCCGCCGCACTGGCCCCGCTGTGGGAGGCGCTGGAGGAACGGCCCGGCTTCACCCGGCAGTGGCAGGCTCTGGTGCAGCGCATCCGCGACCAGCTCGCCCTGCACGCCGTTCCCGCGCTGTACCGGGAGGTGCAGCCGGCTCCCTGAGCGGACGCCCGACCAGGTCACGCACGTCCCCGCATCCCGATTCCGACGCGTATCCCAACGGGGGGAGAAGCGAGATGAGCACGGCACAGTCACCCCAGCCCGAGCAGACGGCTGGCCCGGCGGCCACGGCGGGACCGGAGGTCCCCGGACCGCCGGGCGGATCACCGCCCACCGCCGCCGGCGGCCTGAGGCGAGCCCTCACGGCGGACGCCGACCGGTCCCGGTGGACCCGCCGGGCGACGGCCGGCGTCGCCCTCGGCGGCCTCGCCTGGGGCGTCGCCGCGCTGCTGAGCCCGGACACCGCGCCGCTGCGGCAGTTCGCGACCGGGCTGCTGTGCGCCGTCGCCGCGGTGATCGTCCAGTCCGTCCTGGGCCTCGACCGCCGGGTGGAGGAGCACACCCGGCGCACCGAGAGCCTGCTGACCGGGACCGCCGCCGCGGTGCGCGACAGCCTCCAGCGGCTCGAACGGCACGACGAGGAGCTGCGCGGCGGCCTGACCCGCCAGTCCGAGGAGCTGCGCTCGGGCCTGACCCGCCAGTCCGAGGAGCTGCGCAGCGCGCTGAACCGGCACACGGAGCACATCGGGCAACTGGTGGAGAGCCGGGTCGCCGAGGTGGCGCGCCCCGCCGACTCCTATCCCGGGCCGGACCGGGTCCGCATCGACAGCGTGCCCGAGCTGGCCAAGAGCTTCGCCGAGGTGCTGGCGCCCCAGCCGCCGATCCTCTACACGTTCGTCCGTCTGGAGATGAAGCGGGTGGTCGGGCACATGAGCGACCTGACCAATCTGAGCGCCGAGTGCCCCGGCGAGAACCACGACTGGATGCTCTCCCTCACCCGCGCCGCCGAGCAGTCCGTCTGTGCCACCAGCACCTCCGTCGACCGCCAGTTCTGGAACAGCGAGCCCGCCAGCCGCTACCTCCAGGCGCAGCACGAGGCGATCGAGGAGCGCGGGGTGAGCGTGCGCCGGGTGTTCCTGCTGGAGAGCGCCCGCGAACTGGACGACCGGCTGCTGCGGCTGTGCGAGGAGCAGGAACTGCTGCGCATCGAGGTGCGCGTCGCGGTCCTGCCCGAACTGCCTCCGCACCTCCAGCGCGGCACCACCAACGACTTCATCGTCTACGACGAGGAGGCGTCCTTCGAGATCGACCAGGACCTGCGCGACGTCAACGTCCGCACCCGGCTCATCGCCCGACAGGACCATGTCCAGGACCGGATGAAGCGGTTCCGGGAGCTGTGGGACGCGGGGATGGGCGTGCGCGAGCTGGAGGTGCGGGTGGACGACGAGGAGGACGGCACCTGGATGGTGGACCGCGGCTGACCGGGCCGCGCCCCACGCCCCGCGCCGACCCGGGCCGCGTCTCACGGCCGGGCTGCCCCGCCCCGCGCCGTGCGCCCCGCGCCGATCCGGGCCGCACCGCACGGGAGGCCGCGTGTCAGCGGCAGTACAGGTCCGCCGCCGGGCGCGTCCCGTCCGCCAGGAAGCGGGAGACCACGCGGTCGCCGCAGGCGTTGCCGTTGGCGAGGTAGGCGTCATGGCCGGTGGAGTTCACGGTCACCATGACCGCGCGGCCGCCGAACGCCTCCCGCAGTTTCAGCGCTCCGCTGAGCGGGGTGGCGACGTCGCGGCGGTTCTGCACCATGAGCACGTTGGCGGGACCGTCGCCGGTGATGCGCACCGGCGGCTCCTTCGGCGCGAAGGGCCAGGCGGCGCACAGCATCGCGTTGCGCGGCATGCCCGCGGTCAGCGGGAACTCCTCACGGCTCGCGGCCACGTCCTTCTCGTACGCGGCGGCGTCGCGCGGCCAGACGACGTCGTCGCATATGGTCCCGGCGGCGACGGCGGTGACGTTCTGGAGCACGGCCTCCGGCGGAGCGGCCGGCGCGGGCGGCACCGTGCCCTGCTCCGCGGCCCGGATCAGCTTCGCCAGGGCCGGATACCTGGCCGGGGCGTAGAGGCTGTCCAGCATGGTCTGGCGCAGCACGTTGCCGTTCAGTTCCTCGGGGTTGGCGCCGGGCCAGGGGAGGGGCGCGCGGTCGAGGCGGGCGGCGAGCCGCAGGAACAGCGGCCGTACGTCGGCGGCCCGCTCGGCCACCCGGTCCGGGTTGGCGGGGTCGGCGGCCCAGGCGGCGAAGTCGGGGAAGACGTCCTCCACGCCCTGCCCGTGGGCGGCGATCCAGGCGCGGTTGACACGGTCCGGATCGGGGTTGTCGTTGCTGTCCAGGACGATCCGGTCGGTGCGCCGCGGGAACAGCCGGCTGTAGACCGCGCCGACGTACGTCCCGTACGAGACGCCCCACGCGGAGATCTTCCGTTCGCCGAGGGCGGCACGCAGGCGGTCGAGGTCGCGGGCCTCGTTGACGGTGCCGAGGTGCCGGATCAGTTCGCCGCCGTTGCGCGCGCAGGCGTCGGACATGCGGCGGGCGGTGGCGAGGTTGCCGTCGATCGAGCCGTCCGGGGCGGGCCAGGGGCGCAGCCGGGAGGTGGCGAGATCGGCGTGGTCGAGGCCGCAGTCGACGGCGGTGGAGGGGGCCAGACCGCGCGGGGCGAAGCCGATCAGGTCGTAGGCGTCGCGCACCTCCTGCGGCAGCTTCCGGCCCTTGCCGGACGGGTCGTCGAGGCTGGAGTTCCCGGGGCCGCCCGGGATCAGGAACAGCACTCCGCGCCGGGCGGTGGTCTTCTCGCTGGGGACGCGGGAGACGGCGATGTCGATGAGCGGGCTGTGCGGGTCGGCGTAGTCCATGGGGACCTTCAAGGTGGCGCACTGCCGGCGCGGGTCGGCGGTGGCGTCCGCGCACTTCGTCCAGGTCAGGGAGTCGTGCCCGGGGGAGCCGGCAGAGGCGGAGCCGGAGGCGGCCGAGGCCGTGGCGGCGGGGACGGTGAGGCCGAGGACGACGGCGCAGACGCCGGCGAGGGCGGCGCTGCGGCGGACACGGCTGCGTGTGGAGTGCGTCATGTGACGAGCCTCACCGATCGGGGCCACCCGCCACATCCGGGCAACTGCCCGGATCTTCGGGGGGTTTACCCCCGTGGGTTTCCCTAAGGGGACACTCGCACCCCCGTCCCGCACCCGGTCCGGTCCCCTGTCCGCGTACGCGACAATGGGCGCATGAGTCAGTTCCGCGAAGGTGCGCGATGAGTCTGTTCCGCGACGACGGCATCGTGCTGCGCACCCAGAAGCTGGGTGAGGCGGACCGCATCATCACGCTGCTCACGCGCGGGCACGGACGGGTGCGGGCGGTGGCCCGGGGCGTACGGCGGACGAAGTCGAAGTTCGGGGCCAGGCTGGAGCCGTTCTCGCACGTGGACGTGCAGTTCTTCGCCCGGGGCAGCGAACTGATCGGACGCGGGCTGCCGCTGTGCACGCAGAGCGAGACCATCGCGCCCTACGGCGGCGGCATCGTCACGGACTACGCCCGCTACACCGCGGGCACCGCCATGCTGGAGACCGCCGAGCGGTTCACCGACCACGAGGGCGAGCCGGCCGTGCAGCAGTACCTGCTGCTCGTGGGCGCCCTGCGCACGCTGGCCCGGGGCGAGCACGCCCCGCATCTGGTGCTGGACGCGTTCCTGCTGCGCTCGCTCGCGGTCAACGGCTACGCGCCGAGCTTCGGCGACTGCGCCCGGTGCGGGATGCCCGGGCCCAACCGGTTCTTCTCGGTGGCCTCCGGCGGCTCGGTCTGCGTCGACTGCCGGGCGCCCGGCAGTGTCGTACCCTCACCGCAGACGCTCGCCCTGCTCGGTGCGCTGCTCACCGGGGACTGGGCGACGGCGGACGCCTGCGAGCCGCGGTTCGTGCGGGAGGGCAGCGGGCTGGTGTCCGCCTACCTCCACTGGCACCTGGAGCGCGGACTGCGCTCGCTCAGGTACGTCGAGAAGTAAGCAACGCAAGGGAGACGAGGAGCACATGGCCGTACGCGGGATCCTTGGGGGACGGCGGCGCGAGTACCGGGCGCCGGAGCCGCATCCGTCCGGGGCCCGGCCGCCGAAGCTCCCCGGCGAGCTGGTCCCCGAGCACGTGGCGATCGTCATGGACGGCAACGGCCGCTGGGCCAAGGAGCGCGGCCTGCCGCGCACCGAGGGGCACAAGGTCGGCGCGGAGCGGGTGCTGGACGTGCTCCAGGGCTCGATCGAGATCGGCGTGCGCAACATCTCCCTGTACGCCTTCTCCACCGAGAACTGGAAGCGCTCGCCCGACGAGGTGCGCTTCCTGATGAACTTCAACCGCGACTTCATCCGCAAGACCCGCGACCAGCTCGACGAGCTGGGCATCCGGGTGCGCTGGGTGGGGCGGATGCCCCGGCTGTGGAAGTCGGTCGCCAAGGAGCTCCAGGTCGCGCAGGAGCAGACCAAGGGCAACGACCTGCTGACGCTGTACTTCTGCATGAACTACGGCGGCCGGGCCGAGCTGGCGGACGCGGCCAAGGCGATGGCCGAGGACGTCGCGGCGGGCCGCCTGGACCCGTCCAAGGTCAGCGAGAAGACGATCCAGAAGTACCTGTACTACCCGGACATGCCGGACGTGGACCTGTTCCTGCGCCCGAGCGGCGAGCAGCGCACCTCCAACTACCTGCTGTGGCAGAGCGCGTACGCGGAGATGGTGTTCCAGGACGTGCTGTGGCCGGACTTCGACCGCCGCGACCTGTGGCGGGCCTGCCTGGAGTTCGCCTCCCGCGACCGCCGCTTCGGCGGCGCCATCCCGAACGAACAGCTCCTCGCGATGGAGGGCCGCCCGGAGGAGGCCTGACGTCCGCCCCGGATCCCGCGCCCCGAAAGGGGGGCGCGGGGCGCGCCCGTAGGGGCGCGGTGAACCGCGCGCTCAGCGCACCAGGATCCGCGCCCGCAGTCGGCAGGCACCCCCACGGCGGTCACGGCACCCCGTCGAGGATGCGCCCCGCGCAGCCGGCAGGCTCCTCCACGGTGCTCGCCGGCCAGGGCTCACCCCGTGGAGCACTCCGCGCAGGTTCCGAAGATCTCCACCGTGTGGGCGACGTTCACGAAGCCGTGTTCCGCGGCGATCGCCTCCGCCCACTTCTCCACCGCCGGGCCCTCGACCTCCACGGCCTTGCCGCAGACGCGGCAGACGAGGTGATGGTGGTGCTCGCCGGTCGAGCAGCGCCGGTAGACGGACTCGCCGTCGGAGGTGCGCAGCACGTCGACCTCGCCGGCGTCGGCGAGGGACTGGAGCGTGCGGTAGACCGTGGTCAGGCCCACCGAGTCGCCCTTGTGCTTGAGCATGTCGTGCAGCTCCTGCGCGCTGCGGAACTCGTCGACCTCGTCGAGGGCCGCGGCGACGGCGGCGCGCTGCCGGGTGGCGCGGCCCTTCACGGGCGGTCCTGCGGTGGTCACCGGTTGCCTCCTCAATCCGCTGCGCCTGCCGGGGCCATTGTGCCAGCCCGGTCGGCGCGCGGTCAGACGCCGACTCCGTCGGAGGGCTCCCGGGTGGCCGGAATCGCACACTCCGCCGGGTCCCCGGCGGGCCGGGCGGCGGCCAGTGCCCGGGCGCGGCGGCGGGCGAGCGGAGTGGCCAGGACGGTGAGGACGAGGAACGCGGCGATGGTCAGCAGCACGATCGTCGGGCCGGGCGGCACGTCCTGGTAGTACGAGGTGACGGTGCCGCCGACGGTCGAGCCGAGGCCGAGGGCGACGGCGATCGCGAAGGTGGCGGCGAAGGAGCGGGTGAGCTGCTGGGCGGCGGCCACGGGCACGACCATCAGCGCGGAGACCAGGATCAGGCCGACGACCCGCATGGCGACGGTGACGGTGACCGCCGCGGTGACGGCGACGAGCAGGTTCAGGGCGCGCACGGGCAGCCCCGTGACCCGGGCGAACTCCTCGTCCTGGCTGACCGCGAACAGCTGGCGGCGCAGCCCGAGGGTGACCGCGACGACGAACGCGGCCAGGACGGAGATCGCCGTGACGTCCTCGGGGGCGACCGTGGACAGGGAGCCGAAGAGGTAGGAGCTGAGGTTGGCGTTGGAGCCGCCGGGCGCCAGGTTCACGAACATCACGCCGCCGGCCATGCCGCCGTAGAAGAGCATGGCGAGGGCGATGTCGCCGCGGGTGCGGCCGTACCAGCGGATCAGTTCCATCAGGACCGCGCCGAGCGCGGAGACGGCGGTGGCCATCCACACCGGCGAGGTGTTCAGCAGGAAGCCGAGGCCGACACCGGTCATGGCGACGTGGCCGATGCCGTCGCCCATCAGGGGCTGGCGGCGCTGGACGAGGTAGATGCCGATGGCGGGGCCGGTGACGCCGACCAGGACGGCGGCGAGCAGGGCCCGCTGCATGAAGGCGTGGTCCAGGAGTTCCATCAGCTCAGCAGTCCCGTGCGGATCGGATCGGCGCCGGCGGCGGCGTGGGGGTGTATGTGGTCGTGGCCGGGCAGGGCGTGATGGCCGACGGCCTCGGGCGGGGGTCCGTCGTGGACGACGCGGCCGTCGCGCAGGACGACCGCCCGGTCGATCAGCGGTTCCAGGGGGCCGAGTTCGTGCAGCACCAGCAGCACCGTCGCCCCGGCCGCGACCTGCTCGCGCAGGGTGCCGGCCAGCACCTCCTGGCTGGCCAGGTCCACGCCGGCCATCGGCTCGTCCATGATCAGCAGCTCGGGTTCGCAGGCCAGGGCGCGGGCGATGAGGACGCGCTGCTGCTGGCCGCCGGAGAGGGCGAACGCGCAGTCCCCGGCGCGGTCGGCCATGCCGACCTCCTCCAGGGCCCGCCGTACGGCCGCCCGGTCGGCCTTGCGGTACCGGCCGAAGCGGGTTCGGGCGAGGCGGCCGGCGGAGACGATCTCGGTGACCGTGGCCGGGACGCCGGAGGCGGCCGTGGTGCGCTGGGGGACGTAGCCCACCCGCGCCCAGTCGCGGAAGCGGCGGCGGGGCGTGCCGAACAGCTCGATCTCGCCGGCGGTGAGCGGCACCTGGCCGAGCAGGCCGCGTACGGCGGTGGACTTGCCGGAGCCGTTGGCGCCGAGCAGCGCGACCACCTCGCCGCGGCGGACGGTGAGGTCGATGCCGCGCAGCACCGGACGGCCGCCGAGGTCGGCGCTCACCCCGCGCAGGGATATGACGGGCTCGCCCACGGCGCCCACGTCTCCTTCCGTGCCTGCCGCGCCGCTCATCGGGCGCCCAGGGCCTGGCGCAGGGCCTTGAGGTTGGCCTGCTGGACCGCGATGTAGTCGGTTCCGCGGGACTTCTTGGTGATGCCCTCCACCGGGTCGAGGACGTCGGTGCGCAGACCCGCGTCGCCGGCGACCGTCCTGGCGGTCTTGTCGCTGACGAGGGTCTCGTAGAAGACGGTGGTGACGCCGTCGGCCCTGGCCATCCGCTCCAGGTCCCTGATCCGGGCGATGCTCGGCTCGGACTCGGGGTCGAGGCCGTTGATGGCCTCCTCGGTCAGGCCGTAGCGCTCGGCGAGGTAGCCGAAGGCGGCGTGCGTGGTGATGAAGACCTTGCTCCTGGTGTGCGCGAGGCCGTCCCGGAACTGCTTGTCCAGGTCGTTCAGCTGCGCGACGAGGGCCGCGGTGTTCTCGCGGTAGTCGGCCGCGTGCTTCGGGTCGCCCTTCTCGAAGGCCTTGCCGACGCCTTCGGCGATCTGCGCGTAGCGCACCGGGTCGAGCCAGACGTGCGGGTCCTTGCCGCCGCTCTCCTCGCCCTCGTGGTCGTCGTGGGCGGCGGCGTGGCCGCCGACCTCGTTGCCGTGCTGCTCCAGCGTGGTGAGGGCGGCGGCGTCGATCCGCGTCTTCGGCCCGGACTGGTCGACGGCCTTGTCGACGGCGGGCTGGAGGCCCTTGAGGTAGAGGACGGCGTCGGAGTCCTCCAGCTGTCCGGTCTGGCGGGCGCTGATCTCCAGGTCGTGGGGTTCCTGGCCGGGCTCGGTGAGGCTGGTGACGTGGACGTGGTCGCCGCCGATGCGCTCGGCGAGGAAGGCCATCGGATAGAACGACGCGACGACGTCGTACTTGTCCGTGGTGCCCGCCGCGGCGTCGGCGGAGGAACAGGCCGAGAGGGCACCGAGGCCGAGGGCGGTGGCCGCCGCGACCGCGGTCCCGGATATGAGGCGTCGTCGTATGTTCATGACACTCATTTTCAACAAAAATGGAAACCGTTGTCAACAACCCCGGTGGGAGGCCCCGGAAGGCCCCGTAACCGGCACCGATTTGATTGAGGGGCGACCTGCGCCGGTACTCTGAAGCATTCGCTCTGAAGCGTCTCGCTTCGTCGCCCGTCGTCGTAATGAAGAGAGCACCGTGGCCGCCGACAAGATCGACACCATCGTCAGCCTGAGCAAGCGCCGTGGCTTCGTATTCCCCTGCAGTGAGATCTACGGCGGTCAGCGCGCCGCCTGGGACTACGGGCCGCTGGGTGTCGAGCTCAAGGAGAACCTCAAGCGCCAGTGGTGGCGCTACATGGTGACGTCCCGCGAGGACGTGGTCGGCATCGACTCGTCCGTGATCCTTGCCCCCGAGGTCTGGGTGGCCTCCGGTCACGTCGCCACCTTCACGGACCCGCTGACCGAGTGCACCGCCTGTCACAAGCGGTTCCGCGCGGACCACCTGGAAGAGGCGTACGAGGAGAAGAAGGGGCACGCCCCGGAGAACGGCCTCGCCGACCTCAACTGCCCCAACTGCGGCAACAAGGGCCAGTTCACCGAGCCCAAGCAGTTCTCGGGTCTGCTCTCCACCCACCTCGGCCCCACCCAGGACTCCGGCTCCGTCGCCTACCTGCGCCCCGAGACCGCCCAGGGCATCTTCACCAACTTCGCCCAGGTGCAGACCACTTCGCGCCGCAAGCCGCCGTTCGGCATCGCCCAGATGGGCAAGTCCTTCCGCAACGAGATCACGCCGGGCAACTTCATCTTCCGCACCCGCGAGTTCGAGCAGATGGAGATGGAGTTCTTCGTCAAGCCGGGCGAGGACGAGCAGTGGCAGGAATACTGGATGGAGCAGCGCTGGAACTGGTACACCGGTCTCGGCCTGCGTGAAGAGAACATGCGCTGGTACGAGCACCCCAAGGAGAAGCTCTCCCACTACTCCAAGCGCACCGCCGACATCGAGTACCGCTTCCAGTTCGGCGGCAGCGAGTGGGGCGAGCTGGAGGGCGTCGCCAACCGCACCGACTACGACCTCGGCGCCCACGCCAAGGCCTCCGGCCAGGACCTCTCCTACTTCGACCAGGAGGCCGGCGAGCGCTGGACGCCGTACGTCATCGAGCCCGCGGCCGGTGTCGGCCGGGCGATGCTCGCCTTCCTCCTCGACGCCTACGTCGAGGACGAGGCGCCCAACGCCAAGGGCAAGATGGAGAAGCGCACGGTGCTGCGCCTCGACCACCGCCTGGCCCCGGTGAAGGTCGCGGTGCTGCCGCTGTCCCGCAACCCGGAGCTGTCCCCGAAGGCCAAGGGTCTGGCCCAGGCGCTGCGGCAGAACTGGAACATCGAGTTCGACGACGCCGGCGCCATCGGCCGCCGCTACCGCCGTCAGGACGAGATCGGCACGCCGTTCTGCGTGACGGTCGACTTCGACACCCTCGAGGACAACGCGGTCACCGTCCGCGAGCGCGACTCGATGAAGCAGGAGCGGGTGTCCCTCGACCAGATCGAGGGCTACCTGGCGCAGCGTCTGGTGGGCTGCTGACCCACGGCTGCCCGCCGGGCCCGGGGCCCGGCCCCGGACCCGCCCACGCCCGCGCCCCGTACGACCGAGTCGTACGGGGCGCGGGCGTTTCGCTGTCCGGAGCCGGGCCGGTGGCGCCTGCGGCCCGGAGGGGGGTGGCCTGCCGGCCGGTGGCGGTCAGCGGCCCTGGAGGGACTTCACGTTGTCGCCGAAGGTCCAGTTCTTCGAGCCGTCCCAGTTCACCGACCAGGTCATCAGGCCCTTGAGGGAGCCGCCGAAGTGGCTCCAGGCCTGGGAGACCAGCGAGGGCGACATGTAGCCGCCGCCCGCGCCGGGCTGCGCCGGCAGGCCCGGGACCTGCTTGTCGTAGGGCACCCTGATCGTGGTGCCCTGGATCACCAGGCCCTTGTTCAGGCACTCCGTCTGGGCGGTGAAGCCCTGCACGGTGCCCGCGGAGTACGAGTCGCCGGAGCAGCCGTACATGCTGCCGTTGTAGTACTGCATGTTGAGCCACCACAGGCGGCCGTTGTCGGCGTACTTCTTGATGATCGGGAGGTAGGCGCCCCAGATCGAGCCGTAGACGACGCTGCCGCCGGTCACGTACGCGGTCTCCGGGGCCATCGTCAGGCCGAAGTCGGACGGCATCTGGGCGAGGACCCCGTCGATGATGCGGATCAGGTTGGCCTGGGACGTGGACAGTTGGCCGATGCTGCCGCTGCCGGTCAGGCCGGTCTCGATGTCGATGTCGATGCCGTCGAAGTTGTACTTCTTCAGGATCGGCACGATCGTCGCGACGAACCGGTCCGCCACCGTCTGTGAACTCAGGTCGATGCCGGCCGTCGCGCCGCCGATGGAGAGCAGGATCGTCTGCCCGGCCGCCTTGGCCGCGCACATCTCGGCGGGCGTGGGCACCTTCACACCGCTGTCCATGCCGTTCTCCCACAGGGCCGTCCCGTCGGAGCGGATGACCGGGAAGGCCGCGTTGAGCACGTTGTAACCGTGCGCGGCGATACGGGAGTCGGTGATCGGGGTCCAGCCGAAGGGCGGGTGGACGCCGTTGGCGGCGCCGTCCCAGTTCTCCCAGTAGCCCTGGAGGACCTTGCCGGCGGGGCGGGGCTTCACGGCGCAGGTGTCGGCGGAGGGGGAAGCGGCGGCCGGGGCGGGGGCGGCCGAGGCGGCGGGCGCGAGGGCCAGGGCGAGCGGGGCGAGACACGCGCTCGCCAGGGCGGCGGCGAGCAGACGGAGTCTGCGGCGGATCATGCGGGGCCTCCCGGTGGGGTGCGGTGAGGGGCAGTCATGTCGCAGACATGACAGTCCTCTGGTCCAGACCTTTCGTCAAGAGGTCTGGACCAAAGTCCCCGACCCGCTCCGGTGCGTGCTGAATGACAGATATCGAATGACAGATATTGAAAATTGTCAGTCGTCATGTCAGGCTGGACGCATGACGATGAACACCCGCTCCCTCGGAACCACCGGCCCCCAGGTCTTTGCCCTCGGCCTCGGCTGCATGGGCATGTCCGGGGCGTACGGCGAAGCCGACCGCGCCGAGTCGATCGCCACCGTCCACGCCGCCCTGGACGCCGGCGTGACCCTCCTGGACACCGGCGACTTCTACGGCATGGGCCACAACGAACTGCTCATCGGCGAGGCACTGCGCTCCGCCCCCGCCGCGCACCGCGACAACGCGCTGCTCAGCGTGAAGTTCGGCGCGCTGCGCGACCCGGACGGCGGCTGGGGCGGCGTCGACGGCCGGCCCGCCGCCGTGAAGAACTTCGCCGCCTACTCGCTCCAGCGCCTGGGCGTCGACCACCTCGACGTCTACCGCCTGGCCCGGCTCGACCCGGACGTCCCGATCGAGGAGACCGTCGGCGCCGTCGCCGAACTGGTCGAGAAGGGCTGGGTCCGGCACATCGGACTGAGCGAGGTCGGCGCCGAGACCATCCGCAGGGCCGCCGCCACCGCCCCGATCGCCGACCTCCAGATCGAGTACGCGCTGATCTCGCGCGGCCCCGAGAAGGAGATCCTGCCCACCCTGCGCGAACTCGGCATCGCGGTCACCGCGTACGGCGTGCTCTCGCGCGGTCTGCTCTCCGGCAGCGTCAGCGCCGACCAGCGGTTCGCCGCGACCGACTTCCGCGCCCACTCGCCCCGCTTCCAGGGCGACAACCTGCGGCACAACCTCGGCCTGGTCGACTCGCTGCGGCGGATCGGCGAGGAGAAGGGCGCCACCGTCGCGCAGATCGCCATCGCCTGGGTGCTCTCCCGCGGTGAGGACATCGTCCCGCTCATCGGCGCCCGCACCCGCGAGCGGCTGAACGAGGCGCTGGGCGCCCTGGACGTGACCCTCACCGAGGCCGACCTCACCGCGATCGAGGCCGCCGTACCCGCCGACGCGGTGGCGGGGGAGCGGTACGCGCCCGCGCAGATGGCCATGCTCGACAGCGAGCGCTGAGCACCGTGCACGGCAGCACCGGACACCGCTCCGCCAACGGCGGACACCGCTCCGGGTACGGTCTATGACATGTCACCCACCACCGAGACCCTGACCGCCGAGCGCATCCTCGCGGCGACCGAGGAGGTGCTGCGCCGCCACGGCCCGGCCAAGGCCACCGTGGTGGACGTGGCCCGCGCGCTCGGCGTCAGCCACGGCAGCGTCTACCGCCACTTCCGCACCAAGGCGGCGCTGCGCGAGGCGGTGACCAAACGGTGGCTGGACCGCACCTCGGACGCCCTGGCCGGTGTCGCCGCCGCCGACCGGGCCCCCGGGGAGCGGCTGCGGGACTGGTTCCGGACCCTGTTCGACGCCAAGCGGCACAAGGCCGGCGACGACCCGGAGCTGTTCGCCACGTACTCGGTCCTCGCCGGGGAGAACGGCGAGGCAGTCAGCGAGCACATCGACGATCTGACCGGCCAGTTGACCGGGATCGTCGAGGCGGGCGTCGCCACGGGCGCGTTCACGACGGCCGACCCGGCCGCCACGGCCCGGGCACTCTTCCACGCCACCGGCCGCTTCCACGACCCCTGTTACGCGCGGGAGTGGACGCTGCCGGGCGTGGAGGACGAGTTCGACGCGGTCCTGGACCTGCTGCTGCGGGGACTGCGGGCGTAGCCGGCCCCGTCCCGCGCCTCCTTACGCCGTCGCGCCTTCCTCACGCCGTCGCCCGCCAGAAGGCGCGCATCAGCGGGGGCGGTGTCGGGTTCGTCATCGACACCTGGGTCAGCAGGACGGTCACCTTGCGGTCGGCGGGGACGATGTGGGCCGTGGTGCCGGTGCCGCCGACCCAGCCGTAGCGGCCGGGGACGTTCCACGGCTCGGCGGGGGCGATGTCCACCGCGCCGCCGTAGCCCCAGCCCTGGCCGTTCAGGAAGAGGCCGGCGCGCTCGCGCTGGCCTCGGGTGAGGTGGTCCGTGGTCATCCGGCGCACCGACTCGGGGCCGAGCAGACGCCGGCCGTCCGCGGCGCCGCCGCCGAGCAGCATCCGTGCGAAGGCCAGCAGGTCGTCCGCCGTGGCGACCAGGCCGCCGCCGCCCGAGGGGAACGCCGGCGTGCGGGTCCAGTCGCCGTCCGGCCCGTCCACCGGCTCCAGGCCGCCGGTCCCGTCCGGCCGGTAGAGGCTGGTGAACCGATCGCGCTTCTCCGCCGGGACCTCGAACGCCGTGTCCCGCATGCCCAGCGGGGCGAAGACCCGCTCCGCCAGGAACTCGGGGAGCGCGCGCCCCGAGGCGCGGGCGGCCAGGATGCCCTGGACGTCGGAGGAGGTGTCGTACAGCCAGGCCTCGCCCGGCTGGTGCAGCAGCGGGACCCGGGACAGCCGCTCCAGCCAGACGTCCGGCTCCGGCCAGTCCTGCACCGGCCGGCCGTGGTCCTGCACCTCGGCCAGGGCCCGGACGGCCGGGAGGGAGAAGTCGGCGGCGAAGCCCCAGCCGGTGCGCGAGCTGAGCAGGTCCTCCACCGTGATCGGGCGGGCGAGCGGCACCACGTCGTCCACCGGGCCCGCCGGGTCCCGTACGACGACCGGCTCCGCCAGCTCCGGCAGCCACTTCGCCACCGGGTCGGCAAGGGCGAGCACCCCGTCCTCCACCAGCGTCAGCACGGCCGCCGCCATGACCGGCTTGGTGAGGGAGGCGATCCGGAAGAGCGTGTCCCGGGCCATCGGGGCGCTCCCGGCGGTGTCCACCGAGCCCACGGCGACCACCTCCACGTCGTCGCCGCGGGCCACCAGGCCCACCGCTCCCGGCACCGTCCCGTCGTCCACGTGCCGCCGCAGCATGTCATGCAGTGCGCTCATCGTCAGGGCCCGCCTCTTCCTCTGGTCGCCGTCCGCCGGTCGCCGGCGTATGCCGGCGACCGTGCTGTGCGTACGACTCCTGCCACCGCGGAAAGTCATCGCGCCGGGCGGGCTCGCGGGGTCAGCCGATCGTGCGGGGCAGGCGGAGGCTGAGCAGGCCCGTGAGGACCACGCCGGCCGACTGGACCAGGAGCGTGATCACCAGGGCGTCGCCCATGCCCGTGGCGGGGACCAGGGACAGGAACAGGGTGCCGAGGGTGGCGACGCCGAGCGCCAGCCCCGACTGCTGGGTGGTCACCATGACCCCGCTGCCCACCCCGGCCCGGGCGGCCGGCACCTCGGACAGGACGATCCGGAAGATGATCGGCAGCTGGAGCGCCTGTCCCGCACCGGCCACGGCCGTGCCGGGCAGCAGCGCCAGGAGGCCGACGTGCGGCCAGGACGCGTGGACCGTGAGCGCCATCAGGCCCACGCCCACGAGCTGAACCCCCGCACCCGCGGCCACCACCCGGGTGCCGAACCGGGCGACCAGGCGCGGCCCGGCCAGCGAGACGAGGAAGAAGACGACGGCCATCGGCGCCAGCGCCAGCCCCGCGGAGACCGGGCCGAGGCCCGCACCCTGCTGGAGGGCCACCGCGATGACGAACATGAAGCCGCTGAAGCCGATCGAGAACGGCACGATCAGCATGAGGCCGCGGCGCAGCGACACCAGGCGGAACAGGCTCGGCGGCACCAGGGGCGTGCGGCCGAGCCGGTCCGCGCGCCGCTCCACGGCGAAGAAGGCGGCCGCCACGAGCGGGAAGGCGGCCAGCGACAGCCAGGTCCACAGCGGCCAGCCGGCCGCGCGGCCCTCGGTCAGCGGGGCCAGCAGGGTGAGCAGGCACAGTGCCAGCAGTACCGTGCCGGGGCCGTCGACCGGCTCCGGGCGCTCCGAGCGGGTCTGGGGGACCGCGCGGACCGCGAGCAGCAGACCGGCGACGACGACGGGCACGTTCACCAGGAACACCGAGCGCCAGCCGGTGCCCCACAGGTCGGCGGCGACCAGGACGCCGCCGAGGATCTGGCCGGCCACCATGGACAGGCCCGCCGTCGCGCCGTACAGGCCCATGGCCTTGGCCCGGCGGGGGCCGGCGGTGGTGGCCTGGATGGTGGCGAGCACCTGCGGCAGCATCGCGGCGGCCGACGCGCCCTGCGCGACCCGGGCCGCGACCAGCGTCCACGCGTCGGGCGCGAGTCCGCAGGCCAGCGAGGTCAGACCGAAGGCCGCCATGCCGCCCAGGAAGAGCCGACGGCGGCCGAACAGGTCGCCGAGCCGCCCGCCGAGGACGAGCAGCACGGCGTAGGCCACGCCGTAACCGGCGACGACGAGTTCGAGGACGGACTCGCCCGTGTGCAGGTCGCGGCCGATGGTGGGCAGGGCGACGTTGACGATGAAGAAGTCGATGAGGGGCAGTGCCGCGCCCAGCAGCACCGTGAACAGTCCGAGCCCGCCCAGGGCGGCGGTGGCCGCCGGGCGCCGGACGGTGCGGGAGGAGAGGGTTTGCGTGGTCACGGGTACGAGCCTGCGCCCGCGCCGAGACGGGTACCAGAGTGTTCTTATCCTGGTAGCGGAAGTACCTGGAAACAGGGTGCGGCGGACGGCAAGCTGGAACCATGAGCACGATGGCCCAGGAGACGCCCACCCGCGACGCACAGCCCCCCGGCGGCCGGTCCGCGCAGGACGACGCCCGGGCCGCGCGCAGCGGTCAGGCCGCGACGTCGGCGATCCGGCGGCACGAACTCGCCGCCTTCCTCCGCCACCGCCGTGAGCACATCGCCCCCGAACGCGTCGGGCTGCCCCGCGGCCCGAGACGCCGTACGCCCGGGCTGCGCCGCGAGGAGGTCGCCCACCTCTCCGCGGTCGGCGTCACCTGGTACACCTGGCTGGAGCAGGGCCGGGACATCCAGGTCTCCGTGCAGGTGCTGGACGCCCTCGCCCGCACCCTGCTGCTCGACCCGGGCGAGCGCGCCTTCCTCTTCCAGCTGGCCGGCGCGACCGACCCGTCGCCGACGACGGTCTGCCCGTCGGTCACCCCGGCGCTGCGCGCGGTGCTGGAGCAACTGGAGCCGTTCCCGGCCTGCCTCCAGAACAGCCGGTACGACATCCTCGCCCACAACCGGACCTACGGCCTGCTCTTCTGCGACCTGGACGAGGTGCCGCCCGAGGACCGCAACTGCATGATCCTGTCGTACACCAACGAGGAGTGGCGCTCCTCGATCGTGCACCTGGAGGACACCCTGCGGCACATGGCGGCCCGCTTCCGGGCGGCGATGGCCGGTCACCTCGGCGAGCCGGCCTGGAAGACGCTGCTGAAGCGGCTGCGCGACAGCTCCCCGGACTTCCGCGAGGCATGGGACCGGCACGAGGTGGTCGGCCCGGCGAGCAAGCGCAAGGAGTTCCGCAACGCCTTCGTGGGCCGCGTCACCGTCGACCACACCGACCTGTGGCTCAGCCCGGAGGTCGGCCCCCGCATGGTGACGTACGTCCCGGCGGACGAGGAGTCCCGGGAGCGGCTGGAGAAGCTGCACGCGATCGCGCTGGAGCGGCAGTCGCCGCCGCGGCCCTGACCTGCGGGTACGGCCCGGAGGCCGGTGCGGGGGTCCGGGACGGCCCGGGGCTACGGTCAGCCGCCCTGGCCGGCGCTGCCGACGGGGCCGACCTTCACCGCGGTGCCGCCCTCCTCGGCGGGCAGCGAGCTGCCGCCCGGCCAGCTGAGGGAGACCGTCTTCGTCTCGTTCGGCGGGGTCACCAGCAGGCCGGTGATGCGGACGCCGGAGCCGCCCGTGTCGTTGATCGGGTAGGTGATGCCGAAGTACGTCGCCTGCCCGGCCTTGAGGACGCTCGGACCGGTGCTCTTGCCGACGCGCTGAGCGGACACCGACCCCGCGTTGGTCTTCAGGTCGACGCCCGCGTACCCGGAGATCGTGCAGAACCGGCCACCGCGGTTGGTCAGCTGCACGGTGACGGTGCCGTCGGGTTCGCCGCTGATGCTGGTGTCCTTCGCCGTGATCGTCAGATCATCGGTGCGGCAGGTGCCGGCCTTGCTGCTCTGTCCCGACCCGGAACCGGACCCTGACCCGGCCCCGGTGGTGCCCTGCCCCGCCGAGCCCGTGCCGGAGGAGGCACTGCCGCCGCTGCCGCTACCCCCGCTGCTCCCGCCCGAGTTCGTGCCGGCGGAGTCCGTCGCGCCGCCCTGGCCGGAACCGGCCGTGCCCGAACCGCCGGAGGAGGACGCGGCCGCCGAGGACGACGGGCTGCTCTGTCCCGCGCTGTCGCCGTCGCTCTGGCACGCCGTCAGCGAGAGACTCGCGGCGACGGCCAGGGCGGCGAGGGTGACCTTGTGAACGCGCATGGCTTCTTCCTCAGCATCGGTTGCGGGTGACTCCGTCCACTCGGTACCGGCCGGTGCCGAGCGAGTGTTTCCGAGCGCTAGGAGGCACCCGGCCGGGTGCGCCGTTCCACCCGGCCGGTGCCTAATACATGCCTGTTACACGGTCACAGGCACAGCCGGGTGCTGTGACGAATCGCGCGGTCGGCCGGAATCGGACGACGCCGGACTCCCCGCCCTCCCCCGTTCCTGCTGCTCCTCGGTTCCCGAGCGGCTTCTTGACCCGCACACCGTGTCAGACGGTCGGCTCGGAGACGTCATGTTCACCATCGGAGACTTCGAGGAACCGCGCGGCATGCTGCGGCTGCGGCGGGCCGAACTGGAGACCGCCGTGGTCGAGGCGAGAGCACGGCCGGAGCGGTGACCGGGTCGGGCCCGCACACGGCTCGACACCGCCCGGCGCGGGGGCGCGGCGTCGGCGCTCGGCGCGCGGCCGGTGCCGGGGGCCGGCCCGGGGCGGCTCAGGCGTTCGCGCTCACGCCCGCCGCCTCGCGGACCTCGTGCTCCTGGAGGCGGTCGGCGGTGTGTTCGGCGGTGCGGCGGGCCCAGCGGCCCGAGGTGACCGCACCGAGGACCAGCACCGCCGCGCCGCACACGACCAGGACCCACCAGCCGGGGCGGGCGGCCGAGACGAACGTGTCCTTGTAGCCGGACGAGCCGATGCCGGAGGCCAGCAGCGCGCCGACGACGGCCACGCCGAGGGTCTGGCCGAGCTGCCGGCTGGTCGAGGCGACGGCCGCGGCGACGCCCGCCTGCGCGCGCGGCATCCCGGAGACGGCCGTGTTGGTGATGGGGGCGTTGACGAAGCCGAAGCCGATGCCGAACAGGACGTAGCCGATGACGAGCGTCACGTTCGAGGTCTCGGCCTCGAAGGCGGCGAACAGCACCGCGCTGACCGTCATCGCCGCACCGGCCACCAGCAGCGGCAGCCGCGGCCCCCGGCTGCCGACCAGCCGCCCGGACAGCGGTGCGCACAGGAACGTGGGCAGCGCCATCGGCAGCATCCACAGGCCCGCGTGCAGGGCGTCCAGGCCGCGGACGTTCTGGAGGTAGAGCGTGGACAGGAAGAGGAAGCCGCCGAGCGCGGCGAACGCGCTGACCGCGATCACGGTGGCACCGCTGAACGGCGCCGAGCGGAAGAAGCGCAGGTCGATCAGGGGTTCGGCGCGGCGCGGCTCGTAGGCGAGCAGCCCGAGCAGGGCGGCCAGGGCGACGACGGCGAACGGGACGACGCGGGCGAGGCTCGCCTCCGGGGCCTCGATGATCGCGTACGTCAGCGACCCGAACAGGGCGATGACCAGGACCTGGCCGACCGGGTCGGGGCGGCGGGCCTTCGGCGCGCGGGACTCGGGCACGAAGCGCAGGGTGAGCAGCAGCGCGGCCAGGCCCACCGGCAGGTTGACCCAGAAGATGGAGCGCCAGCCGACCGACTCCACCAGCAGTCCGCCGACCAGCGGTCCCGCGGCCATGGATATGCCCACCACCGCGCCCCACACGCCGATCGCGCGGGCGCGCTCGCGCGGGTCGGTGAAGGTGTTGGTGATGATCGACATGGCGACCGGGTTGAGCATCGAGCCGCCGACCGCCTGCACCATGCGGAAGACGATCAGCAGTTCGAGGTTGGGTGCGAGGGAGCACAGGAGCGAGCCGACGCTGAAGACGATCAGGCCCGTCATGAAGATCCGTTTGCGGCCGATCCGGTCGGCCGTGGACCCGGCCAGCATCAGCAGCGAGGCGAGCACCAGGGTGTAGGCGTCGATGGTCCACTGGAGTCCGGACGTGCTCGCGTGCAGTTCGCGCTGCATCGAGGGGAGGGCGACGTTCAGGACGGTGTTGTCGATGCTCACGATCAGCAGGCTCATGCAGCAGATCGCGAGCACCAGCAGCCGTCGGCGGTGGCTCAGCTCGGGCATGCGTTCCATGCTACGCGACTTCGATAGTGCGGTTAACTAATTACCGATACAGGATTCTCCGTGGGGCGGGGCGGGGCCTCCCCGGCGGTACGCGACAATGGGGGAATGCCCACCACGTCCGAGTCCCCGTTGCGCATCGGTCCGCACCTCGTCCAGCCGCCGGTCGTCCTGGCACCCATGGCCGGGATCACCAACGCACCCTTCCGCACCCTGTGCCGGGAGTTCAGCGGCGGCAAGGGCCTGTTCGTCAGCGAGATGATCACCACCCGGGCCCTGGTCGAGCGCAACGAGAAGACGATGCAGCTGATCAGGTTCGACGCGAGCGAGCAGCCGCGCTCGATCCAGCTCTACGGCGTGGATCCGGCGACCGTAGGCAAGGCCGTCCGCATGATCGCGGAGGAGGGCCTCGCCGACCACATCGACCTCAACTTCGGCTGCCCGGTGCCCAAGGTGACCCGCAAGGGCGGCGGCTCGGCCCTGCCCTACAAGCGCAACCTGCTGCGCGCCATCGTGCGTGAGGCGGTCAGCGGGGCCGGCGACCTGCCGGTCACGATGAAGATGCGCAAGGGCATCGACGACGACCACCTCACCTACCTCGACGCCGGCCGCATCGCCGTCGAGGAGGGCGTCAGCGCCATCGCGCTGCACGGCCGCACCACCGCCCAGCACTACGGCGGCACCGCCGACTGGGACGCCATCGCCCGCCTCAAGGAGCACGTGCCCGAGATCCCCGTGCTCGGCAACGGCGACATCTGGTCGGCCGAGGACGCGCTCAGGATGGTGCGCGAGACCGGCTGCGACGGCGTGGTCGTCGGCCGCGGCTGCCTCGGCCGGCCGTGGCTCTTCGCCGACCTGGTCGCCGCCTTCGAGGGCCGTACGGACGACTTCGTACGGCCCACGCTGCGGGAGGTCGCCGACGTGATGGTGCGGCACGCCACGCTGCTCGGCGAGTGGATCGGCGACGAGTCGCGCGGCGTCATCGACTTCCGCAAGCACGTCGCCTGGTACCTCAAGGGCTTCGCGGTCGGCTCCGAGATGCGCAAGCGGCTCGCGATCACCGCGTCGCTGGACGAACTGCGCGCGGGCCTGGACGAGCTGGACCTCGACCAGGCGTGGCCGGCCGGCGCGGACGGTCCGCGCGGCCGTACGTCCGGCAACAACCGGGTGGTGCTGCCGGACGGCTGGCTGAAGGACCCGTACGACTGCGCGGGCGTGGCGGAGGACGCGGAGCTGGACACCTCCGGGGGCTGAACGCCCCTTCGGGCGGGACCGGCGGGGAGGGGTCAGCCCTTCGACGGGTGCGGGGTGGAACCGTACGCCGTCAGGAAGCGGTCGCGGAAGGCGCTCATCTTCCACACCGGGGCGTCGTGTGCGGGCCGCAGCCCCTCCGTCCACCGCCAGTTCGCGATCTTGTCGAGGACCTTCGGGTCCTTGGCGACGACCGAGACCGGCACGTCCCGGCTGGCGTGGTCGCCGCTGACCCGGGCGATGGGCTGGTGGTCGCCGAGGACGACCAGCACGGTGTCGTCGGTGCCGTAGCGCTGGAGCCACTGGGTCAGCGCGGTCACCGAGTACTGGACCGACTTGCCGTACTCCTCGCGGGAGCGGGTGGGGTTCGTGATGATGTCCTGCGGGCGGGTGCCCGCCGCCTCGATGCCCTTGAACACCGAGCCGTCACCGAGCTGGTCCCAGCCGACCATCTTCGGGATCGGCGCCCAGGGCTGGTGGCTGGAGGTCAGGATGACGAACGACGTCAGCGGCTTGTCGTGCCTCCTGCCGTGCGCCAGGCGCTGGAACGCCTCGAGGGCGTACTGGTCGGGCATGGTGGACCAGCTGAACTTGGGACCCCGGTAGCCCATCCGGAAGGCGTTGTAGACCTTGTCGAGGCCGTACCACCTGGCCTCCGGCCAGCCCTTCTGCACGCCCGGCATGATCCCGACCGTGTCCCAGGCGCCGGTCTTCCGGAACGCCTCGGTGAGGGTGAGGTGGTCGCCGGAGGTCACCGTGCGGTAGCGGTTCTGGTTGTCGACCCACAGGCCCGACATGAAGGTGGAGTGCCCGAGCCAGCTGCCGCCGCCGTACGTGGCCGAGGTCAGCCAGCCGCTCTTCGCGCGGAAGCCGGCCTTCGCCAGGGCCGCGGTGCTCGCGTCGAGGGTCCGGTCCACGCCGGGGGCCATGACCGGGTCCTCGACGGCGCTGCGGCCGTAGCTCTCGATGAAGGTGAAGATCATGTCCTTGCCGCGCAGGTCGGGCACGAGCTGACTGCCCGGCGTGGCGCCGAACGCGTCCGTCTTGGCCGTCTTCGCGAACGCGCGTTCGTCGCGGATCGTGGAGCGCAGTGCCTGCTCGTGGTACTTGAGCATGGTGACGGTGTGCTCGGAGGCCACGGGGATGCCGTGGAACTGGACGTTCAGCGACGAGCAGGTCATCCACAGGGCGCTGAGCACGAGCAGGGCGCGGGTCGCGCGGGAGCGGTCGCGGCCGAGAAGGTTCCCGACGCGGACCGTCGCGAGGGCGATCAGGGCGAGCAGCGCCAGCACGAGCAGGACGACGCCGATCGCGGCCAGCAGGGCGACGGTGCCGCCGAGGGTGTCGGAGAGGTAGGACTGAGCGTCGTCCAGGAGCTGCCAGTCCAGAATGACGTCGAAGCTGCGGCCGAGGTACTGGTTGAACTCGATGTCCGTCAGGTTCAGCACGGTCAGCATCCCGAGGGCGGTGCCGCCGAGCGCGGCGACGACGATCCTCGGCCGCCGCGGCAGCGCGATCAGCACGGCGGCCCCGAGCAGTGCCTCCACGGGAATCCGCAGGAACGAAGCGACATGGAACTGCTCGCGCTTGTTCGGCAACAGCAGCGCGAGGACGACGAGCCCGAGGGCGGCGAGGGTGACCGCGAGGGACATCCCGCGCGCGCCCCGGGGATGAGCTTCCTCCCAACGCCGCTTGGCCCTCCGGAGGGCGCGGAGGGGGGTGCGGGCGCGGAGGGGGTGGGGGGTGTGCGGGGCGGTCTCGGCGGGCGAGGCGGGGGAGGCGTCGGCTTCCGCGCCGCCGTCGCCCGGTCCCGCGTCACCTGCCGACGCGGTCGTGGCGGGCGGCGTGGCGGGCCGGCCCGACGCGGCGGCTCGGCCCGGGGCCGCGGCCGGGGCGGGCGCGCTCGCCCCCGCGGCGGAAGCGGCCGAAGCGGCCGAGGCGGGCGCCGTGGCCGCGGCCGTCCCGGCCGGTGTGGGCGTGTTGCCCGGCGGTTCGGGGGCGGAGGGCTTCGGCGCCTTGGTCGGTGGCTTCGGCGTCCGGGGCGGGGGCGTCTGTCGGGGCACCCAGGGGTCCTTCCGTGTGCGGCGGCGCAGGAGTGGCGGTTGCCTGGGAGGGAGGGGCCGCCGCAGTGCCGTACGGGCCGGCGGCCGGAGCCGTTCACGGGGCTCGGCAAACACCGGGCAAACAGCGCGGCGGCCGCCCGTCCCCGGACCGACGGGAGGACCGAAAACACGTCCGCATGGTGAAATCCGGGGCCCTGTGGCAGCGTGATTCTCGCCACCCTTGATAGGTGCTGCGCTCAGATGAGCGGATCTTGGGCGACTGCACCTCATCAAGAGATGGCACTCAGTGCCACGATGTGATCGTTCATCGATCGAACTCACTCGTGCCGCGAGTCGCTCATGTGAGCGTTTTGATCCACCGGGAGGTCCCTCACCGTTCAAGAAGTGAAAACATCCGGCCCTGACGACTTGCCAACCCTTGACTTTCGATCCGCTGGCGGACCGCTGGTTACGGGCGCATGACGCGCGAGTGGACGTACCCACAAGCCTTTGATCTGGGTATGTTCCTCGCCGTCAGGGCAGCCACCGCGTCCTCGAGGAGTCGAGACCCGTGTCGGAAAACAAAGATCCCCAGGTAGCCGAACGCGGCAACAGCGTTGAGGGCGTGAAGTTCGTCTACGACTTCACCGAGGGCAACAAGGACCTCAAGGACCTCCTCGGCGGCAAGGGCGCCAACCTCGCCGAGATGACCAACCTGGGCCTCCCCGTCCCGCCGGGCTTCACCATCACCACCGATGCCTGCAAGGTCTACCTCGACAGCGGCGAGGAGCCCGCGGCACTGCGTGACGAGGTGAGCGCGCACCTCGACGCCCTCGAGCAGAAGATGGGCAAGAAGCTCGGCCAGGCCGACGACCCGCTGCTCGTCTCCGTCCGCTCCGGCGCGAAGTTCTCCATGCCCGGCATGATGGACACCGTCCTGAACATCGGCCTGTCCGACAAGTCGGTCCAGGGGCTGGCCAAGCAGGCCGGCGACGACCGCTTCGCCTGGGACTCCTACCGCCGCCTCATCCAGATGTTCGGCAAGACCGTCCTCGGCGTCGACGGCGACCTCTTCGAGGAGGCCCTCGACAAGGCCAAGGAGGCCAAGGAGGTCACGGTCGACACCGAGCTGGAGGCCGCCGACCTCAAGAAGCTGGTCACCACCTTCAAGAAGATCGTCAAGAAGGAGGCCGGCCGCGACTTCCCGCAGGACCCGCGCGAGCAGATGGACCTCGCCATCAAGGCGGTCTTCGACTCGTGGAACGGCGAGCGCGCCAAGCTCTACCGCCGCCAGGAGCGCATCCCGCACGACCTCGGCACCGCCGTCAACGTCTGCTCCATGGTCTTCGGCAACCTCGGCCCCGACTCCGGCACCGGCGTCGCCTTCACCCGTGACCCCGCCTCCGGCCACCAGGGCGTCTACGGCGACTACCTCCAGAACGCGCAGGGCGAGGACGTCGTCGCGGGCATCCGCAACACCGTCGCGCTCGCCGAGCTGGAGCAGATCGACAAGAAGTCGTACGACCAGCTGATGCAGATCATGGAGACCTTGGAGAACCACTACAAGGATCTCTGCGACATCGAGTTCACCATCGAGCGCGGCCAGCTGTGGATGCTCCAGACCCGCGTCGGCAAGCGCACCGCCGGCGCCGCCTTCCGCATCGCCACCCAGCTCGTCGACCAGGGCCTGATCGACGAGGCCGAGGCCCTCCAGCGCGTCACCGGCGCCCAGCTCGCCCAGCTGATGTTCCCCCGCTTCGACGACGGCGCCAAGGTCGAGCAGGTCGGCCGCGGCATCGCCGCCTCGCCGGGCGCGGCGGTCGGCAAGGCGGTCTTCGACTCGTACACCGCCGTCAAGTGGTCCCGCTCGGGCGAGAAGGTCATCCTGGTGCGCCGCGAGACCAACCCCGACGACCTGGACGGCATGATCGCCGCCGAGGGCATCCTCACCTCGCGCGGCGGCAAGACCTCCCACGCGGCCGTCGTCGCCCGCGGCATGGGCAAGACCTGTGTCTGCGGCGCGGAGGACCTGGAGGTCGACACCAAGCGCCGTCGGATGACGGTGCCCGGCGGGCACGTCGTCGAGGAGGGCGACGTCATCTCCATCGACGGCTCCACCGGCAAGGTCTACCTCGGTGAGGTGCCCGTCGTCCCCTCGCCCGTCGTGGAGTACTTCGAGGGCCGCATGCACGCCGGCGCCGACGACGCCGACGAGCTGGTCGAGGCCGTGCACCGCATCATGGCCTTCGCCGACCGCAAGCGCCGGCTGCGGGTGCGCGCCAACGCCGACAACGCCGAGGACGCCCTGCGCGCCCGCCGCTTCGGCGCCCAGGGCATCGGCCTGTGCCGCACCGAGCACATGTTCCTCGGCGACCGCCGCGAGCTGGTCGAGCGCCTGATCCTCGCCGACACGCAGGACGAACGCGAGGAGTCCCTGAAGGCCCTGCTGCCCCTGCAGAAGAAGGACTTCGTCGAGCTGTTCGAGGCGATGGACGGCCTGCCCGTCACCGTCCGCCTGCTCGACCCGCCGCTGCACGAGTTCCTGCCCGACATCACCGAGCTGTCGGTGCGCGTGGCCCTGGCCGAGTCCCGCCAGGAGCCGCACGAGAACGAGCTGCGCCTGCTCCAGGCCGTGCACCGGCTGCACGAGCAGAACCCGATGCTGGGCCTGCGCGGCGTCCGCCTCGGCCTGGTCATCCCGGGCCTGTTCACCATGCAGGTCCGCGCCATCGCGGAGGCCGCCGCCGAGCGCAGGAACGCCAAGGGCGACCCGCGCGCGGAGATCATGATCCCGCTGGTCGGCACCGTGCAGGAGCTGGAGATCGTCCGCGAGGAGGCCGACAGGGTCATCGCGGAGGTCGAGGCGGCCACCGGCACGAAGCTGAAGCTGGCGATCGGCACCATGATCGAGCTGCCGCGCGCCGCGCTCACCGCCGGGCAGATCGCGGAGGCCGCGGAGTTCTTCTCCTTCGGCACCAACGACCTGACCCAGACGGTGTGGGGCTTCAGCCGCGACGACGTGGAGGCCAGCTTCTTCACCGCGTACCTGGAGAAGGGCATCTTCGGCGTCAGCCCGTTCGAGACGATCGACAAGGACGGCGTCGGCTCCCTGGTCCGGTCCGCCGCGAAGGCCGGCCGTGCCACCCGCCCCGACCTCAAGCTCGGCGTCTGCGGCGAGCACGGCGGCGACCCGGAGTCCGTCCACTTCTTCCACGAGGTGGGCCTGGACTACGTCTCCTGCTCCCCGTTCCGCATCCCGGTGGCCCGCCTGGAGGCCGGCCGCGCGGCCTCCCGGTCGGAGGGCAGCGACCACCGGTAGACACCGATGAAGCCCCGGAGTCCTCGTCGTGGTCCCCGACCCTCATGACCGATTGCGACGGGGACTCCGGTCCACGGAAAAGGGGCGGCATCCTGTGCGGGGATGCCGCCCCTTTCGTGCGGGCGTCTGCGCTGTCCGCGCGGGCGCCCGTGCGGTCGCGGTGGTGCTCAGTCGTTGTCCGTGTGTTCGCGGACGACCGTGCCCTTGGCCGCGTCGATGTCGTACGTCGTCTTGGTCCAGTTGTCGGTGGAGACGACGTCGACGGACCAGACCGGCTTGTCGTCCTTCTCGTCGAGGTTGACGGCGGTGACCTTGCCCTTGGTCTTGTCGGTGGCGACCTTGGCCGCCTGGGCCGGGGTCTGGGTGGCCGCGCGGAGCCGCTCGGCGATCTTGCTGCGGTCACCGGCGTCCTGGTCCGGTTCGGTCTGGCTGCGGAAGACCTTGCCGGTGGCCGCGTCGACCTCGACCCAGTGAACCGTGCCGTCGGCGGTGGCGACCTTGGTCCGCCACTCCGGAGCGCCCGCGGCGGGGGCCGGGTTCGGGGTGGCGACGCCGGGCGTGCCCGTCGGCGAGGACTTGGCCTTGCTGGAGACGCCGTTCAGCTCGATGGCGACCAGCTTGCCGCCGGAGACCTCCTTGACGGCGGTGCCGGCCGCCTGGTCCCAGCCGACCTTCGTCTTCGAGAGCAGGTCCCGGCGCTGCGTCTGGTCCTGCGTCAGGGACCGGGTGGGGGAGGGAGAGGCGGTGGAAGTGGGACTGGCCGCTGCCGCCTCGGCCACACTCGACCCGGTCGAGGTGCTCGAACAGCCAGTCATCAGGAGAGCGGAACCGCCCAGGGCGCAGATCGCGGCGATCGAACAGAGGGGCGGAAGACGTCGCGCAGTGGTCATACCACTGTGGGTAACCGCCCCCGCGCGACACGACACGGACCTGCCGGACAAATCACCACAATGGCCGCCCCGTGCCTGGCCGGGGGCGGCCGGGTCCGGTTCAGAGCGACGCGCCGCTGTCGATCACCAGGTCCGTGCCGACCAGGGAGGCCGCCTCGTCCGAGGCGAGGTACAGGATCGCGGCGGCGACCTCCTCGGTGGCCGAGACGCGGCCGAGGGGGAGCGTGGCCCGGGCGCGCTCGGCGCGGTCCGCCTCCGACTCGCCCGGCCGCAGCGACATCTGCGTGGCCGTCGCGCCGGGGCTGACCACGTTGACGCGGACGCCGTCGCGGATGTGGTCCAGTGCCGCGCCGCGGCTGAGCGCGGTCACCGCCGCCTTCGTGGCGGCGTACGCGGCGGCCCCCGGCGAGGCGGAGTGCGGGCCGAAGGTGGAGGAGACGTTGACGATCGCGCCGCCGGACGGCTGGGTCCGCATCCGTCGCACCTGAGCCTGGAGGGCCAGGAAGACGCCGGTGACGTTGACGGCGAGCTGGGCGTGCCAGTCCTCCTCCGGGAGGTCGGCCACCGCCCCGCCCTTGAAGATCCCGGCGTTGTTGACCGCCACGTCCAGCGAGCCGAAGTGGTCCACCGCGGCCGCGACCAGCGCCTCGGCGTCGGCGGCGCGGGACACGTCCGCGGGCACCGCGAGCGCCTTGCCGCCCCGCTCCTCGATCAGCGCGACCGTCTCCTGGAGCGGCTCCGGGCGGCGGCCGGCGACCACCACCCGGGCGCCCTCGGCGGCGAGGGCGAGCGCCACCGCGCGGCCGATGCCGGAACCGGCCCCTGAGACGAGGGCGGTGCGGTCGGTGAAACGGGCGCGTGCGGCCGGGGCGGCGGCGGTGCCTGAAGCGGTGGTCATGACTCTCCCCTTGTCCTGACCGGTCGTCTCGTGACCGGTCATCTTATCTTGACCGTTCGTTCCATTATCGAGGGAAAAAGAAGACGCGCCCGTCAGTGGGGGCGCGCGCTCGCTCAGTCCAGCAGTGCCAGTGCCTGCTCCACCGCGTCCCGCACGCGGACCGGGTCCGCCGTCGCCTTGCCGACGACCCGTACGCCCTGGAGCAGCACCAGCAGGGTGCGGGCCAGGGGCAGCGGGTCGCGCTCGGCGGGCAGTTCGCCCTGGGCCTGGGCGCGGACCAGGGCCGAGTGCAGCAGGGTCTCCAGGTGGTCCCAGTTGCGCTCGACGTACCGCGCGGCGGCGGGATCGTGCGGGGCCAGCTCGGCCGCCGTGTTGGTCACCATGCAGCCGTTCAGGCGCAGGTCGGCGTGGGTGGCCTCGGCGGCGTAGCGGCGCATGACCGCGCGGACGCCCGGCAGGGCGGGGCCCGGCCGGGACAGCTCGCGCACGATCCGCGCCATGCCCGCCCGTTCGTAGCGGTCCAGCGCCTTCAGGTACAGCTCGTGCTTGTTGCCGAAAGTGGCGTACAGGCTGGCCCGGCCGATCCCCAGGTGTTCGACGAGATCGGCCATCGACGTCGCCTCGTAGCCGCGCCGCCAGAACAGCTCCAGGGCCGCTTGCAGCGCCGCGTCGGGGTCGAACTCCTTGGTCCTGGCCATGATGTGCAGCCTAGACTCATCTGGAACGAACGGTCAAGATCGATCCTTTCGGGAGCGCGGCCGTCCTGTCTCCGCTCCCGGTGCGGCCTCGGCTACCGGGCCCGCACCTCGTACGCCGTCACCCGCACCGTCTCGTCGTCCAGGCACTGCCCCGAGGTCAGGTCGAAGCGCTGCTTGAGCAGGGGCGAGGCGACGTACGGGCGGCCCCGGTCGGTGCCGGTCAGGCCGCGGGAGAGGACCGCCGCGCCGGTGAACGGGTCACGGTTGTCGATGGCGAACAGCCGGCCGGAGCGGTCCCGGAACAGGGCCGCCTGCCGGCCGTCCGGCAGCAGGGCGGCGACTCCCCGGCCGGGCAGCAGCGCGCTCAGGTCGCAGCAGGTGAACCAGTCCCCGGCCAGCCGGAGTTGGACCTTCGGTCCGGTGCTCTCGGGGGCCAGGGTCTCGACGGCCGGAGCGCTGGGGGTCAGGGTCATCGCGGGGTGCTTCCTTCCGGTACGTCGGCCGCGGCGCCGCCCCCGGCCGCGCCGGCGGCGGCGAGGGCGCGAGGCGGCAGGCCGATGGACAGCAGCGGCAGGTCGGGCTTCATCTGGTCGCGCTCGGGGACGAAGGCGACGACCGGGTCGGGGGTGCCGGGAGCGTTGACGAAGGAGACGAACCGGGCGAGCTTCTCGGGGTCGTTGACCGTCTCCGCCCACTCGTCGCGGTAGTGGGACACGTGCGCGGCCATCAGCGACTCCAGCTCGTCGCAGATGCCGAGCGAGTCGTGGACCACCACGTCCCGCAGATGGTCCAGGCCGCCGGGCAGCCGCTCCAGCCACACGCTGGTGCGCTCCAGCCGGTCGGCGGTGCGGATGTAGAACATCAGGAACCGGTCGATCAGCCGCACCAGTCCGGCGTCCGACAGGTCCTGCGCCAGCAGGTCCGCGTGGCGCGGGGTGGCGCCGCCGTTGCCGCCGACGTAGAGGTTCCAGCCGTTCGCGGTGGCGATCACGCCGAAGTCCTTCGACCGCGCCTCCGCGCACTCCCGGGCGCACCCGGACACCGCCGACTTCAGTTTGTGCGGCGAGCGCAGCCCCCGGTAGCGCAGCTCCAGGTCGATCGCCATCCGCACCGAGTCCTGCACGCCGTAGCGGCACCAGGTCCGCCCCACACAGGACTTCACGGTGCGCAGCGACTTTCCGTACGCGTGCCCCGACTCGAACCCGGCGTCCACCAGCCGCGCCCAGATGGACGGCAGTTGCTCGACGCGCGCGCCGAACATGTCGATCCGCTGGCCGCCGGTGATCTTCGTGTAGAGGCCGAAGTCCCGGGCGATCTCGCCGATCACGATCAGCTTCTCGGGCGCGATCTCGCCGCCGGGGATGCGCGGCACCACCGAGTAGGAGCCGTTCTTCTGGAGGTTGGCCAGGAAGTGGTCGTTGGTGTCCTGCAAGGCGGCCTGCTCACCGGCCAGCACGTAGCCGTCGGCGCCGATCGCCGGGGCGAGCGAGGCGATGACCGAGGCCACGGCCGGCTTGCAGATCTCGCAGCCGTCGCCGCCGCGCGCCTCCTCGCGGCCGTAGCGGTCCAGCAGCTCCCGGTAGGAGGCGATGCGCAGGGCGAGGACGATCTCGTACAGCTCCTCGCGGGTGCGGGCGAAGCAGCCGCACAGGCCCTGGTCCGTCTCGATGCCGCCGGCCGCCAGTTCGGCGTCCACCAGCTGGGTCAGCACCTTGACACAACTGCCGCAGCCGGTACCGGCCTTGGTGCACCTCTTCACCTCGGGCACACTCGTGCAGCCGTGCTCGGCGACCGCGCCGCGGACCGTGCCCTTGGTGACGTTGTGGCAGGAGCAGATCACCGCCTCGTCCGGCAGGGCGGCGGGGCCGAGTCCGGCCGGGGCGCCCGCGGCCGCGGGCAGCACCAGCGACTCGGGGGCGACGGGCGGCACCGAGCCGGTGAACGCGCGCAGCGTGCCGTACGCCTCCGCGTCGCCGACCAGGATGCCGCCGCGCAGCGTGCCGTCCCGGCCGATGACCAGCTTCTTGTACAGCCCCGCGCGGGAGTCGGAGTAGACCACGTCCAGGCAGTCGCCGCCGGCTCCGTGCGCGTCGCCGAAGGAGGCCACGTCCACACCGAGCAGCTTCAGCTTGGTGGACAGGTCGGCGCCGGTGAACGTCAGCGGGGACGCCTCGTCGCCGGCGATGGCGGCCGCCGCCGTCTCCGCCTGTTCGTAGCCGGGCGCGACCAGCCCGTACACCCGGCCGTCCACCGCCTGCGCGCACTCGCCGATCGCGAAGACGCGCGGGTCGGCGACCGTACGGCAGCGCGCGTCCACCGCGATCCCGCCACGCTCGCCGAGCGTCAGCCCGCACTCGCGGGCCAGTTGGTCGCGCGGCCGGACACCGGCGGAGAACACCACCATGTCGGCGGCGAGTTCGGAGCCGTCGGTCAGCTTCATGCCGGTGACCGCGCCGTCCGGGCCGGTGGTGATCTCCTGGGTCCCCGTGCCGGTGTGCACGGTCAGCCCCATTTCCTCGATGGTGCGCAGCAGTGCCGCGCCGCCGCCCTCGTCGACCTGCACCGGCATCAGGCGCGGCGCGAACTCCACGATGTGCGTGACCAGTCCGAGTCCCTTCAGCGCGCCGGCCGCCTCCAGCCCGAGCAGTCCGCCGCCGACCACCGCGCCGGTCCGCGCCCCCGCCTTCGCGTACGCCTCGATGGAGAGCAGGTCCTCGATGGTGCGGTAGACGAAGCAGCCCTCGGCGTCCTTGCCGGGCACCGGCGGCACGAACGGGTACGAGCCGGTGGCCAGCACCAGCACGTCGTAGCCGACGGTCAGGCCCGAGCGGGCGGTGACGGTCCGGGCCGTACGGTCCACGGCGACCGCCGGATCGTCGACGTGCAGCTCGATACCGTGACCGGCGATGAACTCGCCATCGGTGAGGGAGAGTTCGTCGGGTGTGCGGCCGGCGAAGTACGAGGTGAGCTGGACGCGGTCGTAGGCGGGGCGCGGCTCCTCGCACAGCACGACCACGCGGTGTGTGGCGGTCAGGCCGCGCTCGGCGAGCGCCTCCAGGAAGCGCTGGCCGACCATGCCGTGGCCGACGAGCACGATCGTGGGGCGGGGCCGGTCACGAAGAGCCGTCGTGGACATCGGGAGCCTCCGTCAGGGTGTGCGGGTGACGACCTCGGGGCGCACGGGGACGCGGGCGGGGCGATCGGTACGGGTGGCCCGGTGGTGGGCGGCGGGCCGGTCACCGCCGGTCGCCGCCCCCGCGGGTCCGAGGTCATGCCCTGAGCGTGCGGCGCGGACGTTACCCGTCGGCATCCCGTCTGTTTCCCCGGCGGAACGCTGCCCTCAGTGCCCGGCCCGGGCGGGTGTGAGGGGTGTGCGGCACGGCGGGGAGGAGGTGCGAGGCGGGGGGAGCGGCGTGGGGCGGGACGGCCGGGGGTGGGGTGAACCGAACCCCCGGGTTCCGTGGCAGCACCCTCGCGGGCGGGCGGCGCGGGCGGAAGGCTGGGAGACGCCGGTTCCACCGGCCCACGTACGAGGACGCGTTCCGCTTCCAAGGGGGAGACCACCATGACCGCCGCACCCGCACCCACGCCCGCACCCGCACCCACGCCCGCCGTCCGGAACACCGCCGCCGACCGCGTACGCCGAGGGGTCCGCGCACCGTTCACCGCGGCCACCTGGCGCCGGGCCGCCTACGCGGTGCTCGCCCTCCCGGCCGGCGTCCTGTGCGTCCCGCTCGCACTGGTCGGCGGTCCGGCCGGGCGGCTCCAGCGGGGTCTGCTGCGCCGCTTCCTGGGCGTCGAGCTGCCCGGGACCAAGGGCGGCCTGCGCCACGCGCTGCTCGCCACCCCCGTGAACCTCCTGGTCGCGGCCGTCACCCTGTACGGCTGGTCGATCGTCCCCATGAACCTCGCCTGGCCGCTGCGCGCGGGCTCCGACTACGCCGACGCCTGGGGCGGGCCCACCTTCGCGGGCGCCTGGGCCTTCCACGCGGTCGTCGGCGGCGTCGGCTTCGCGCTGCTCATGCCGCGGCTCGGCCGGGTGATGGCCGCGCTCCAGATCCGTATCGCCCGCTCACTGCTGTCCTGAGGGCCGGTCCGCGACGCCCGGCGGCCCGTGCGGGACGCCCGTCAGCCGGTCCACGACGTCCCTGAATCACCCGTCCGCGGCAGGGGTGCCGGGACCGCGGGAAGTGCGGGACGGCCGGTGGGGGAGGCGGTCGGGAGCGGGGAGCGTGCGGCGGGCGCGGCGGCCGGGAGCAGGGCGGGACGCGCCGCCGAAGGCGGTGGGCGTACCTCAGAAGTCCCTCAGCTCCATGGACCGTGCACACGTCCGGTCCCTAGGGTCGTGATCATGCCCGACATATCGCTGACCGTCGTCGCCCTGCTGTGCCTCGCCGCGCTCGCCGCCGGCTGGATCGACGCCGTGGTCGGCGGGGGAGGGCTCCTGCTGCTTCCGGTGCTGCTGCTCGGGCTGCCCGGCTCCACTGCGGCCGCCGCCGCGCTGGGCACCAACAAGGCGGTCGCCATCGTCGGCACGACCGGCGCGGCGGTGACGTACGCCCGCCGCGCTCCGGTGGACGTCCGCACCGCCGTGCGCATCGGCCTGGCCGCGCTCGCCGGGTCCTGCGCCGGGGCGTTCTTCGCGGCCGGGATGAGCACCGATGTGCTCAAGCCGGTGATCATGGTGGTGCTGCTGGCGGTCGGCGCGTTCGTGATCCTGCGGCCCTCGTTCGGCACCGCCCCGGCGTCCGGCCCGGTCTCCCGCCGCCGGGTCCTCGCGGCGATCGGTCTGGCGGGCCTCGGCATCGGCTTCTACGACGGCTTCATCGGTCCCGGCACCGGCACGTTCCTCGTCCTGGCGCTGACCGCCGTCCTCCATCTGGACCTGGTGACCGCCTCCGCCACCGCCAAGATCGTCAACTGCTGCACCAACGCGGGCGCGCTGGCCACCTTCGCCTGGCAGGGCGTGATCCTGTGGCAACTCGCCGCCGTCATGGCGGTGTTCAACCTGGCAGGCGGCATGCTGGGCGCGCACACCGCGATGAAGAAGGGCAGCGGCTTCGTCCGTGTCGTCCTGCTGACCGTGGTCTTCGCCCTGGTCGCGAACCTGGCGTACCAGCAGTGGCTGGCCTAGGGTCTAACGCCTGGACCAGGCCGGATCAGGGAGCGGCACCGGGCCCCGCGAGCCCGGCGTGACCCACACGGGAGATGCCAGGGCCGCTGGGCGCCCGCGGCCCGGAACACGTCCTCGGCGGCGAGGCGGGGCCATGCCCGCCGGTCACCCGACCGCTGCCCGGTGGCCGTCCGTCGGCGACCGTTCGGGAACAGCTCCCCGCCGGCGGCCGTCTCTCAGCGGCTCCCCGTCAGATGGGCGAAGACCACCACGTTGCCCTGGTAGCCGGTCGCCCTGGAGTAGCCGCCGCCGCAGGTGATCACCCGCAGCTCGGGGCGCTTCGCCGCGCCGTAGACCTTCTCGTCGGGGAAGCCCTTCGCCTGGTACACCTCGATCGCGTCCACCGTGAACACGGCCACCCCGCCGTCGCGGCGGTCCACCTCGATGACGCTGCCCTTCTTCAGGGCGCCGAGGTCGTAGAAGACGGCCGGGCCCTGGCTGTTGTCGACGTGGCCGGCGACGATCGCGGTGCCCCGCTCGCCGGGGGTGGTGCCGGACTCGTACCAGCCGGCCAGGTTCTCGTCGTCGGCGGGCGGCACGTCCAGGCTGCCGCCGGGAGTCAGGCCGAGGCCCATGAGGGGGGCGTTCACCCGGATCGAGGGGATGCGGATGCGGGTGGGCGGGGACGGCGGCAGCGCGGGCGCGGTGAGCCGTTCCTCGCCGGGATCGGGGGTGCCCTCGGCCGCGGCGGGCTGCGGCGGGGCGTTCGTCGTGGCGGCGCTGTGCAGGAGCCACGCGCCCGAGCAGAGGGCGACCACGGTGACCGAGGCTATGGCGGTGTTGCCGATCCTGCGCATGCGTTTCCCTCTTCCGGCTTCCGGACAGGCCCTACGGTGCCCTGCCCCCTCCGGGCGACGAGGGGCGTCGCGCCCGGAGGGGGAGGGACGTGCGGTACCGGCGGACGGACAGCGGAGGGTGTCCGTCAGATCCCGTCGCCTCTCGCCCGGCGATGCAGGAGCCAGGTACCGCCCGCGCCGGCGACGGCGAGCGCCGCCACTCCGGCCGCGGTCTGCACGGGGTCGCGGCCGAGTGCGCCGCCGACCCCCGTCTTCACACTTCCCCGGGGCTGCACCTGCTCCGGCCCCGGCTGGACGGTCAGCGCGACGACCAGGTCGCCCCGGACCTCCCGGCCGCCCTCGGCGCACTCCGCGACGATCTCGTACGTCCCCGGCTGCGCGCTCTCCGGCACCCGGAACCCGCCGGTCGCGTCGCCGCCGCGGGCGCCGGGCGCCAGCGGGAAGGAACCTGCGCCGACCGCGCTCGCGTCCCCCGCGGCGGCCGCCGTACCGCCGCAGGCCTTGGTGTTCACGGTGACCTGCCCGCCCGGCTCCACCGAGCGCGGCAGCACCTCCAGCCCGCTCGCGGCCGAACCGGAGCGGGGCGCGGCGAGGAGGACGGTGCCGGTGCCGCGGGCGGGTGAGGCGAACAGAGCGCCGCCGCGGGCGGGCGCGGTCAGGAGCGTGGCGGTGGTGGTGGCGGCGAGGGGTGCGGCGCCCCGGACGGGCGCGCCGTGGTCGGGCGCGGTGACGAGAGCGGTGTCCGCGCCGTAGGCGGGCGCGGCGAGCCCGCTCACGGCGGCGACGGCGAGCGCGGCCCCGGTCACGGCCCCGGCCGTGGTGCGGACGGTACGTCGCATCGGTGCTCCCTGAAGCTCGGCGGACGGGACGCGACCCGCGGCACCCGCATGTGCCGCCGTCGCCGCGCCCTGCCCTTCCGAGGTAAGAGGCACCGGGGCCGGCCCGCTTCCTGAGTGAGCGTCAGAAATGCGGTGAACGGGTGCCGAAACGCCGGGCCCGGGGTGCGCGGAGGCGGACGTTTGGGCAGGTCAGCGCGATGCTCCTGACGAGCCGTCGGAAACTACCCGAAGGGCGCAGGGCGCGGGTGTGAACGGGTGACCGGACCGGCCGGCGGCCGGCCCGCGGGGCCGGGACTTGACCTCGATATAACTTGAGGTACCAGTCTCTCCCGCATGGACACCACGACGGGCGCCCCCGCCCCCCTGAAGGTCACCCTCATCGTCGGCAGCAACCGCCACGGCCGCTTCGGCCCCGTGGTCGCCGACTGGCTCCTCGCCCGCCTGCGCGACCACGACGGCATCGCCGCGCAGGTGGTGGACGTGGCCGACACGGCCGCCCTGCCGACCACCCTGGAACGCGGCCCGCGGACGGCGGCGGCGCTCGCGGACATCACGCCGAAGCTCGCGTCGGCGGACGCGTTCGTCGTCCTCACCCCCGAGTACAACCACTCCTACCCGGCCGGCCTGAAGAACCTGATCGACTGGCACTTCACCGAGTGGCAGGCCAAGCCCGTCGCCCTCGTCTCCTACGGCGGCCTGGCGGGCGGCCTGCGCGCGGTGGAACACCTGCGCCAGGTCTTCGCCGAACTCCACGCGGTCACCGTCCGCGACACGGTCTCCTTCCACAACGCCGGCGCCTCCTTCGACGACACCGGCCGCCCGAAAGACCGGTCGGCGCCCGACGCGGCCGCCAAGTCGATGCTGGACCAGCTGACTTGGTGGGGGCACGCACTGCGGGACGCCAGGGACCGGCGGCCGTACGGGAGTTGACGTGCGGACGCCGCCGGCGACTGGCTCCCGCCGTCGTCCGTGGTACGGGACCAGCTCGTCTGTTCCGGGCTGGTCGGGCTGTGCGAGCCCGTACGGCGGGAGTTCCTGCGAGCCGTCGGCGGCAGGCCCGCGTACTACGAGGCGGACACGCTGCTCCGGGAGACCTTTCCGTACTGCCCGATGCGGGACTTCGCCTGGGAGGACGCGGCCGATCTCCAGCAGGCGCTCGCCGATCGTGGCCGGCACCAGTGCGCGAGCCCTGTCGATCTGCTGGTGGCCGTCACCGCCGGGCAGCACACGATGACCGTGCTCCACGAGGACGGTGACTTCGAGACCATCGCCCGTGTGACGGGGCAACCGGTGCGCCGCGTTCTCGCCGGGTCACGACGGCTGCCACGTCCGGCGGGCGTTCCCGTCGAACCCACCCTCACCCCGCCCCCGCCAACGCCCGCTGCACCCCGTGCTCCCTCGGGCCGAGGAACTGCGGGTTCGGGCGGAAGACCGCGTCCAGGGCCGCCTTGCCGGCCGCGAACACCTCGCGGGTGCCGCCGTAGTACCAGGTGACGTCGTGCACCGCGTCCACGCCGACGCCGTAGGAGTCGACGCCGGCCGCGTCGCACAGGGCCACCGCGCGGCGGATGTGGAAGCCCTGGCTCACCAGGACCGCCCGGTCCACCCCGAAGACCTTCTTCGCCCGCACGCACGAGTCCCAGGTGTCGAAGCCGGCGTAGTCGCTGACGATCCGCGCCCCGGGGACGCCGTGCTCCGTCAGGTACGCGCGCATGGCGTCCGGCTCGTCGTAGTCCGTGCGGCTGTTGTCGCCGGTCACCAGGACCACCTTGATCCGGCCCTCGCGGTACAGCGTCACCGCCGCGTCCAGGCGGTGCGCCAGGTACGGCGACGGTTCGCCGCCGTGCCACAGGCCCGCGCCGAAGACGATCGCGACGTCCGTGCGCGGCGCGTCCGCCGTGGTGCGCAGGCGGTCCCCGGTGGACACGTACAGCCACGTCGCAGGCAGCAGCGCCAGCACGCACACCGCCATCACGGCCTGCACCAGCCGCCGCCGGCCGGCCCGGGTGCGCGGCAGCCGCGGCCGAAGGCGCGCCAGACGGCCCGACGGACGGCCCGACGGAGCGTCTGCCGAGCGGTCCGGCGGGCCGACCGGCGGGTGGTCCGTCGGGGTTGCCGCCGGAGGGTCCGTCGGGCTGCCTGCGGCACTGCCGGTCGGTCGGCGCATGGGTCGGTCCCCTCCTCGGGCGGCCCGGACGGGCCTCGACCAGGGAAGACGCGACCCGGGGCAGACCGGTTCACGCCCTGTGTACCACCCTGGGAACAGCACCGCCTCCCGTCCGTACGCCCCGCCCAGCCCCGCCTCACACCGCCCCGCCGCGCCCCGTGAACCCCCCGCAAACACCCGTCACCGCCGTGCAACGGCGAGGCAACCCGGCCCGGCGACGATGGCCGCATGACGCCGCTCACCCGCACCCCGCACGACCCGCCCGCCCTGGTCCTCGTGGCGCACGGCAGCCGTGACCCACGCGCGCGGGTGGCCGTCGACGCCCTCATGGAACGCGTCCGGCGGCTGCGCCCCGCCCTGCCCGTCCGCCTCGGGCACATCGAACTGAACGAGCCGCTGCTCTCCGACACCCTGGCCCGGCTCAAGCCCGCAGGAACCGCCGGAACCGCCACCGGGGCCGAGGCGCGTACCGCCGCCGTGCTCGTGCCCCTGCTGTTCAGCCCCGGCCACCACGTCAAGCACGACGTCCCCGAGACGGCGGCGAGCGCACCGGTACGCGCGCGCGTGGCCGCGCCCCTCGGCCCGCACCCGCTGCTGGTGGACGCCCTGTGCGCCCGGCTGGGCGAGGCGGGCTGGCGTACGCCGTCCGACGAGGCGACCCGCCGCGTGAGCGCCGTCGTGCTCGCCGCCGCCGGGTCGCACGACCCCGACTCGGCCGCCGGCACCCGCCGTACCGCCCGGCTCCTGGCCGAGCGGGTCGGCGTACCGGTCGTCCCCGCCTACGCCTCCGCCACCGCGCCCACCGTCGAGGCCGCCGTACGCGCCCTCGCCGGGCGAGGCCGGCACCGCGTCGCCGTCGCCTCCTGCTTCACCGCCCCCGGCCGCTTCGCCACCGAGTGCGCCGAGGCCGCCCCCTGGATCGCCGCCGCCCCCCTCGGGGACCACCCCGCCCTGGCCCGCCTCGTCCTGCACCGCTACGACCAGGCACTCGGCCACGACCAGGCACTCGGCCGGGACGACGCGCTCCTCCCCGGCCACCCGCTCACCGCCCGCCCACCCCGCACCCTCACCCCGGCGGCCTGAGCCCCCACCCGACCCGGGGACTCCTCGCCGGCACCCCCCGCTCCGACCGCCCCCACCCCGCCGGAAACCTCCCCTCCGTATCCCGATCGTCACCGCCTGCCCTTACTGTCGAGGCATGGAAGGGATCGCCCCCGGGGCACGTGAGGCAACCGAGGCAGCAGGGCCGTACGAGAACCAGCTCCCGCCCGACGGCTACGAGACGTCGGCCGTCGAGCGCTGGGCCGCCGAGCCGGACAAGCGGCCGGGACGCACGGCGTTCCAGCGCGACCGCGCGCGCGTGCTGCACTCCGCCGCCCTGAGGCGCCTGGCCGGCAAGACGCAGGTCGTCACGCCGGGCACCCGCAGCCTGGCCTGGGACCCGAGCCCCCGCACCCGCCTCACCCACTCCCTGGAGTGCGCGCAGGTGGGCCGCGAGCTGGGCGCCGCCCTCGGCTGCGACCCCGACCTCGTGGAGGCGGCCTGCCTCTCCCACGACCTCGGCCACCCGCCCTTCGGGCACAACGGCGAACAGGCGCTGAACGAGTTCGCGGCCGACTGCGGCGGCTTCGAGGGCAACGCCCAGTCGCTGCGCCTGCTCACCCGCATCGAACCCAAGCGGTTCGTGCCCGACCCCGTCTCCGGCGCCCTGGTCAGCGTCGGCCTCAACCTCACCCGCGCCGCCCTGGACGCCGCCACGAAGTACCCGTGGCCGCGCGGCGCCCACCCCGCCGACCCGGCCTCGCCCAAGTTCGGCGTCTACGAGGACGACCGGCCGGTCTTCGACTGGCTGCGCAAGGACGCGCCCGGCACGCGCACGTGCTTCGAGGCGCAGGTCATGGACTGGGCCGACGACGTGGCGTACTCGGTGCACGACGTGGAGGACGGCCTGCACGCCGGCCACATCGACCCGAACTGCCTGCACGCCGAGCCCGAGCGGCAGGCGGTCTTCGAGGTCGCCGTCGGCCGCTACGTCCCGGCGGACACCGACCCCGCCGAGCTGGCCGAGGCCCTGGACCGCCTGCTGGCCCAGGAGTGGTGGCCGCACGGGTACGACGGCACGGCCGTCGCGCAGGCCCGCCTCAAGGACGCCACCAGCCAGCTCATCGGCCGCTTCTGCCTGGCCGCCGAGGGCGCGACGCGGCAGGCGTTCGGCAGCGGGCGGCTGACGCGGTACGGCGCGGAGCTGGTCGTCCCCAGAAGCACCCGGCTGGAGTGCGCCGTCCTCAAGGCGGTCGCCGACCGGTACGTGATGCAGCGCGCCGAGCAGGAGCGGCTGCGCGCCGACCAGCGGATCGTGGTCGCCGAGCTGGCCGAGGCCCTCACCGCGCGCGCCCCCGAGGCCCTGGAACCGCAGTTCAGGGCCCTGTTCGCGGAGGCCGCCGACGACCGCGCCCGCAAGCGCGTCGTCGTCGACCAGATCGCCTCCCTGACCGACGCCTCCGCCCGCTCGCTGCACGCGAGGCTGACGGGGCGGACGGGGCCGGAGGAACGCATATGACGCCGGCGGCGCGCCCGCCGGCACCCGTGGGACGGGAGTGACCCGAGGGACCGCGGCCGGCCCCCGGCGTGACCCTCCGTGGCCTGATCGGGCCACTCCCTCTTCCCGCATCACGCTGCGTGCGGGACGCTCGCATGTGGCGGCACCGACAGTGTTCTCTGGGGACGCCCCCAGACCCCTGGCAGGAGGCATCAAGTGGTCGACGCGGATCAGACGTTCGTCATCGTCGGAGGAGGCCTGGCCGGCGCGAAGGCGGCCGAGACCCTGCGCGCGGAGGGTTTCAGCGGCCGCGTCATCCTCATCTGCGACGAGCGCGACCACCCCTACGAACGGCCGCCGCTGTCCAAGGGCTACCTCCTCGGCAAGGAGGAGCGCGACACCGTCTTCGTGCACGAACCGGCGTGGTACGCGCGCAACGACGTGGAACTCCACCTCGGCCAGACCGTGGACGCCATCGACCGCGAGGCGAAGACCGTCCACTACGGCGACGACGGCACCCATGTGCGCTACGACAAGCTGCTGCTGGCCACCGGCGCCGAGCCGCGCCGCCTGGACATCCCCGGCACCGACCTCGCCGGCGTCCACCACCTGCGCCGCCTCGCCCACGCCGAGCGGCTCAAGGGAGTCCTCGCCCACCTCGGCCGGGACAACGGCCACCTGGTGATCGCCGGGGCCGGCTGGATCGGCCTGGAGGTCGCGGCGGCGGCCCGCGAGTACGGCGCGGAGGTCACGGTCGTCGAGCCGTCCGCCACCCCGCTGCACCACGTGCTGGGCCCCGAGCTGGGCCAGCTCTTCACCGAGCTGCACAGCGCGCGCGGCGTCCGCTTCCACTTCGGGGCCCGGCTGACCGAGATCGTCGGGCAGGACGGCGTGGTGCTGGCCGCCCGTACCGACGACGGCGAGGAGCACCCCTGCCACGACGTGCTCGCCGCGATCGGCGCCGCCCCGCGCGTGGCGCTGGCCGAGGCGGCCGGCCTGGAGCTGGCCGACCGGGCGCACGGCGGCGGCATCGCGGTGGACGAACGGCTGCGCACCTCCGACCCCGACATCCACGCCGCCGGCGACGTGGCCGCCTTCCCGCACGGCCTGTTCGGCACCCGGCTGCGGGTGGAGCACTGGGCCAACGCGCTGGGCGGCGGCCCGGCCGCGGCCCGCGCGATGCTCGGCCGGGACGTCGTGTACGACCGGGTGCCGTACTTCTTCTCCGACCAGTACGACCTGGGCATGGAGTACAGCGGCTGGGCGCCGCCGGGGTCGTACGACGAGGTGGTGATCCGGGGCGACGCCGCCAAGCGCGAGTTCGTCGCGTTCTGGGTGAAGGAGGGCCGGGTGCTGGCCGGGATGAACGTCAACGTGTGGGACGTCACGGACCCGATCCAGCGGCTGATCCGCTCCCGGGCCCGGATCGACTCGGACGCCCTGGCCGACCCGCACGTGCCGCTGGACACGCTGGCCGCGTGACCGCACGGCGGCGGCCGCCCCGGGGACTCCCCGGGGGCGCCCTCACGCCCGCGGTCGCCACCGTGCGGCTCAGGACTGTCCGAGCGTCCCCGTAGAATTCACCCGTGGCAGGACGGATCAACGACGAGGACGTGAAGGCGGTACGGGACGCGGTCCCGATCGACGCCGTCGTCTCGGAGTACCTCCAGCTGCGCAACGCGGGCGGCGGCAACCTCAAGGGGCTGTGCCCGTTCCACGACGAGAAGTCGCCGTCCTTCCAGGTCAGCCCGAGCAAGGGACTCTTCCACTGCTTCGGCTGCCAGGAGGGCGGCGACACCATCACGTTCGTGATGAAGATCGACCACCTCTCCTTCTCGGAGGCGGTCGAGCGCCTGGCCGCCCAGGCCGGCATCACCCTGCGGTACGAGGAGGGCGGCTACAACCCCGCCCACCAGCGCGGCGAGCGCATCCGCCTGGTCGAGGCGCACAAGCTGGCCGCCGAGTGGTACGCCGAACAGCTCGCCTCCTCCGCCGAGGCGGAGGCCGGGCGCGTCTTCCTCGCCGAGCGGGGCTTCGACCAGGCCGCGGCCCTCCACTTCGGCGTCGGCTACAGCCCGCAGGGCTGGGACCACCTCACCCGCTTCCTGCGCGGCAAGGGCTTCACCGACAAGGAACTGGTCCTCTCCGGCCTCGCCCAAGAGGGCCGCCGCGGCCCCATCGACCGCTTCCGCGGCCGCCTGATGTGGCCCATCCGCGACATCGGCGGCGAGGTCGTCGGCTTCGGCGCCCGCAAGCTCTACGAGGCGGACAACGGCCCGAAGTACCTCAACACCCCCGAGACCCCGATCTACAAGAAGTCCCAGGTGCTCTACGGCATCGACCTGGCCAAGAAGGAGATCGCCAAGGTCTCCCGCGCGGTCGTGGTCGAGGGCTACACCGACGTCATGGCCTGCCACCTGGCCGGTGTCACCACCGCCATCGCCACCTGCGGCACCGCCTTCGGCGGCGAGCACATCAAGATCCTGCGCCGGCTCCTCATGGACAACGGCTCGGCCCGGGTGATCTTCACCTTCGACGGCGACGCGGCCGGCCAGAAGGCGGCCCTGCGCGCCTTCGAGGACGACCAGAAGTTCGCCGCCGAGACCTACATCGCCATCGCCCCCGACGGCATGGACCCCTGTGACCTGCGTCTGGCCAAGGGCGACGACGCCGTCGCCGACCTGGCCGAACCGCGCACCCCGCTGTTCGAGTTCGCGCTGCGCCAGATCGTCGCCCGCTACGACCTGGACACCCCGGGCGGCCGCGCCGCCGCCCTGGACGAGGCCGCGCCGGTCGTCGCCCGGATCAAGAACAGCGGCGCCCAGCACGAGGTCGCCGTCCAGCTGGCCGGGCTGCTCGGCATCCTGGACACCCAGTTCGTGGTCAAGCGGGTGGCGCAGCTGGCCCGGTGGGCGCGCGAGCGCGGGGGCCGCGGCCCCGCACCGGACCGGCAGCAGCGCGGCGGCCCCCGCCAGGAGTACGCCGCCTCCGCCACCGGGCCCGCCGTCCGCGGCCCCGCCCTCAACCTGCGCAACCCCGTCTACGCCACCGAGCGCGAACTGCTGAAGCTCGCCCTGCAACGCCCCGAGCTGGTCTCCCCGGCCTTCGACGCGTACGGCGTGGACGAGTTCACCGCGCCGCCCTACGCCGCCGTGCGCCAGGCCATCCTGGACGCGGGCGGCGCCGAGTACGGCACCGCCGACCCGCAGGAGTACCTGGTCCGGGTCCGCGAGGCCGCTCCCGACGACACGGTCCGCGCGATGGTCACCGAGCTGGCCGTCGAGGCGATCCTGCTGCGCCGCGAGGTCGACGAGGCCTACGCCGGCGCCCAGCTCGTCACCGTCCGCCGCCGCGCGGTCGAGCGCCGTATCCGCGACCTCAGCAGCACCGTGGCCCGCCTCGGCACCGGTGGCGACCCGGCCCAACTCGCCGCCGCGCAGAACGAGTTGTGGATCCTCCAGCAGTACGACCAAGCCCTGCGGGAGCGCGGCGCCGCCGCCCTGTGACCGCGCTCCGGGCGCCCGCCCGGGAGGACGCGCCGAGGCCCCGTGCCCGACGGTGGTGACCGCCCCGTCACGGACCGAACGCAAAAAGTCACCGCACGCCCCTCGTGGCGGCGATGTGTCGTACCCCACACTGGGTCCGGTGCCTGAGTCCTCGGAGCGCGGCCGGTCCGTCACCCACGGGCCCCCTTCCCCTCCCGGCTGTGCTCATCGCGTACGGGACGGACCGGGGCGACAGTGCCGGCTCCGCCCCCCGAGCAGCGCTGCCGGACAGCTGAGCAGCGATCATCCTGGAGGTCGCCCCCCGTGCAGACCCAGACCCTCACCTCCGTCGACAGCACCACCGGCCGTGGGACGGCGGTGGCCGTGCCCCCGCAGGACCGGGCCGCGCACCACCCCAAGACGCAGCCGGCCGCCGAGCCGGAGGAACCGCCGGCCGCCGAGCCGGCCCCGGAGCCGCTCGACGCGTCCGACGCACCCGAGGGGCCCGGCGAACCCGAGAGCCTCGACGCACCCGAAGCCCTCGACGCTCCCGACCCCCTCGACGCCGAGCCGACCCCCGACCCGCTCGACGCCGGGCCGTCTCCCGCCGCGCCCGCCCGCACCGAGTCCGGCGGCCCCTCCGCCGACCTGTTCCGGCAGTACCTGCGCGAGATCGGGCGGATACCGCTGCTCACCGCCGCCGAGGAGGTCGAACTCGCCCGGCGGGTGGAGGCCGGCCTGTTCGCCGAGGAGAAGCTGAGCAGCACCCCCGACCTCGACAGCCGCCTGGCCGGTGATCTGGACCGCCTCGTCGTCCTGGGCCGGGTCGCCAAGCGCCGCCTCATCGAGGCCAACCTGCGCCTGGTGGTGTCGGTGGCGAAACGGTACGTCGGCCGCGGCCTCACCATGCTCGACCTGGTCCAGGAGGGGAACCTGGGGCTGATCCGGGCCGTGGAGAAGTTCGACTACGCCCGCGGCTACAAGTTCTCCACCTACGCCACCTGGTGGATCCGCCAGGCCATGTCCCGGGCGCTGGCCGACCAGGCCCGCACCATCCGCGTCCCCGTACACGTCGTGGAACTCATCAACCGCGTGGTGCGGGTGCAGCGCCGGATGCTCCAGGAGCGCGGCTACGAGCCGACCCCCGCCGAGGTCGCCGCCCAGCTCGACCTCACGCCCGACCGGGTCGGCGAGGTGCTGCGGCTGGCCCAGGAACCGGTGTCCCTGCACGCCCCGGTCGGCGAGGAGGACGACGTCGCCCTCGGCGACCTCATCGAGGACGGCGACGCCGCCTCCCCGGTGGAGTCGGCGGCGTTCCTGCTGCTGCGCGAGCACCTGGAGGCCGTGCTGTCCACGCTGGGGGAGCGCGAGCGCAAGGTCGTGCAGCTGCGCTACGGACTGATGGACGGCCGGCCGCGCACCCTGGAGGAGATCGGCCGCATCTTCGGCGTCACCCGCGAACGCATCCGGCAGATCGAGTCCAAGACCCTCAGCAAGCTCCGCGACCACGCCTTCGCCGACCAGCTCCGCGGCTACCTCGACTGAACGGGCCGCACGGGACCGGACCAGCCGCACGGCACCGGACCGGGCCGGACGAGAGCGGACCGGCAGGACGCCGCCGGACGGGAGAGGGGGCCGCCCACCGGACGGCCCCCTCCTCACTCCGGCCGGCCCCGAGGACCGGCCGCCGCCCTCAGTCCACCTCCGCGACCGCCTGCGCGAACTGCGCCTGGTACAGGCGGGCGTAGGCCCCGCCCGCCGTCAGAAGCTCGGTGTGCGCGCCCTGTTCGACGATCGAGCCGTTCTCCATCACGAGGATCGTGTCCGCGTCCCGGATCGTGGAGAGCCGGTGCGCGATGACGAACGACGTACGCCCGTGCTGGAGTTTGGCCATCGCCTTCTGGATCAGCACCTCGGTGCGGGTGTCCACCGAGCTGGTCGCCTCGTCCAGGACCAGGATCACCGGGTCGGACAGGAACGCCCGCGCTATCGTGATCAGCTGCTTCTCACCGGCGCTGACCCCGGTGCCCTCGTCGTCGATGACGGTGTCGTAGCCGTCGGGCAGCGTGCGGACGAACCGGTCCACGTGCGCGGCCCGCGCCGCCTCCTCGATCTCCCCGCGCGTCACCTCGCGCGCGGCGCCGTAGGCGATGTTCTCCGCGATGGTGCCGCCGAACAGCCAGGTGTCCTGGAGCACCATGCCGATGGCCGAGCGCAGCTCGTCGCGCGACATCCGGGCGATGTCCACGCCGTCCAGCGTGATCCGCCCGCCGGTCACCTCGTAGAACCGCATCAGCAGGTTCACCAGCGTGGTCTTGCCCGCGCCGGTCGGGCCGACGATCGCGACCGTCTGACCCGGTTCCACCGTGAGCGACAGGTCCTCGATGAGCGGCTTGTCCTCCACGTAGCGGAACGACACGTGCTCCAGGGCGACCCGCCCGCGCAGTTCCTCCGGCCGCACGCCCGGCACCGGGTCCGCCTCCTGCTCCTCCGCGTCCAGGAGTTCGAAGATCCGCTCGGCCGAGGCGACGCCCGACTGCACCAGGTTCGCCATCGAGGCGACCTGCGTCAGCGGCATCGAGAACTGCCGCGAGTACTGGATGAAGGCCTGCACGTCGCCGATGGACAGCGAGCCCGAGGCGACCCTGAGACCGCCGACGACCGCCACCAGCACATAGTTCAGGTTGGAGACGAACATCATCAGCGGCTGCATGACGCCGCTGTTGAACTGCGCCTTGAACCCGGCCTCGTACAGCGCCTGGTTCTGCTCGGCGAACTGCTGCGCCGACTCCTCCTGCCGGCCGAACACCTTCACCAGGGCGTGCCCGGTGTACATCTCCTCGATGTGCGCGTTCAGCTTGCCGGTGGAGCTCCACTGCTGCACGAAGTGCGGCTGGCTGCGCTTGCCGACGCGGGTGGCGACGACGAACGACAGCGGCACCGTCACCAGCGCGACCAGCGCGAGGATCCAGGAGACGTAGAACATCATCACCAGCACGCCGATGATGGTCAGCACCGAGTTGATGAGCTGGCCCATCGACTGCTGGAGGGTCTGGCCGATGTTGTCGATGTCGTTGGTGGCGCGCGAGAGCACCTCGCCGCGCTGGCGCTTGTCGAAGTAGGACAGCGGCAGCCGGGACAGCTTGGTCTGCACGTCCTCGCGCATCCGGAACATCGTCCGGTTCACCGACCGGTTCACCAGCCGCGTCGCCACCGCCATCAGCAGCCCGGCCACCATGAACGTGCCGAGAGCCAGCAGCAGCACCCGGCCCACCGCGTCGAAGTCGATGCCCTGGCCGGGCGTGAAGTCGGTGCTCTTCAGCATGTCGGCGATCGAGCCCCGGCCGTGCTCCCGCATGTTCTGGAGCACCTGGTCCTTGGTGGCCCCGGCCGGCATCTGCCGGCCGATGATCCCCGCGAACACCAGGTCGGTGGCCTTGCCGAGGATCTTCGGCCCCACGACGCTCAGGGTGACGCTGATCACCACGCACAGCACCAGCGCGTACATGGTGACCCGTTCGGGCTTGAACTGCGCGAGCAGCCGCTTGCCCGACTCCTTGAAGTTCATCGAGCGGCTGTTCGGGCCGCCCCCGGCCATCATCCGCCCCATGGGCCCGGCCATCAGGCGGCCTCCGCTTCCGTCAGCTGGGAGAGCACGATCTCCCGGTACGTCTCGTTGTCCGCCATCAGCTCGCGGTGGCGGCCCGCGCCGACGACCCGGCCGCCGTCCAGGACGACGATCCGGTCCGCGTCGCGGATGGTCGCCACCCGCTGGGCGACGATGACGACGGTCGCCTCCGCGGTCTCCTCGGCCAGCGCCGCGCGCAGGGCGGCGTCGGTGGCGTAGTCGAGCGCGGAGAAGGAGTCGTCGAAGAGGTAGATCTCCGGGCGCTGCACCAGCGTGCGGGCGATCGCCAGGCGCTGGCGCTGACCGCCGGAGACATTGGTGCCGCCCTGCGCGATCGGCGCGTTCAGACCGCCCTCCAGCTTGGCCACGAAGTCCTTGGCCTGCGCCACCTCCAGCGCGTGCCACAGCTCCTCGTCGGTGGCGTCCGGGTTGCCGTAGCGCAGGTTCGTGGCGACGGTCCCGGCGAACAGGTACGGCTTCTGCGGCACCATGCCGACCGTCCTGGCCAGCAGCTTCGGGTCCACGGTGCGCACGTCCACCCCGTCGACCAGGACCTCGCCGTCCGTCGCGTCGAACAGACGCGGCACCAGGCCGAGCAGCGTGGACTTGCCGCTGCCGGTGGAGCCGATGACCGCGGTCACCTCGCCGGGCCGGGCCACCAGGTCGACGGACCTGAGCACCGGCTCCTCGGCGCCCGGGTAGCGGAAGCCGGCCTGACGCAGCTCCAGATGACCGTGGCTGCGCAGTTCTCGCACGGGCGCGAGCGGCGGGACGACGCTCGACTCGGTGTCCAGCACCTCCTGGATGCGCTCGGCGCACACCTCCGCGCGCGGCACCATCATGAACATGAAGGTGGCCATCATCACGGACATCACGATCTGCATCAGATAGGCGAGGAACGCCGTCAGGTCGCCGATCTGCATGCCGCCGCTGTCGATGCGGTGCGCGCCGAACCACACCACCGCGATGGACGACAGGTTCACCACCGTCATCACCATCGGGAACATCAGCGCCAGCAGCCGCCCGGTGGCCAGCTGCATCTCGGTCAGGTCGGTGTTCGCCTTGCGGAAGCGGTCGTTCTCGTACTCGTCGCGGACGAAGGCGCGGATGACGCGGTTGCCGGTGATCTGCTCGCGCAGCACCCGGTTCACCGTGTCCAGCCGGGTCTGCATCGACCGGAACAGCGGGCGCAGCCGGCGCACGATCAGCGTCACGCAGATGGCCAGCACCGGCACGACCGCGACCAGCACCCCGGACAGCGGCACGTCCAGACCGAGCGCCAGCACGACACCGCCCACGCACATGATGGGCGCCGACACCATCAGGGTGAACGTCATCAGCGCCAGCATCTGCACCTGCTGGACGTCGTTGGTCGTACGGGTGATGAGCGAGGGCGCGCCGAAGTGGCCGACCTCACGCGCCGAGAAGGACTGCACGCGGTCGAAGACGGCGCCCCGGATGTCGCGGCCGAGCGACGAGGCGGTCTTGGCGCCGTAGTAGACGGCGCCGATGTTGCACACCACCTGCGCCAGCGAGATGGCGATCATCACGGCGCCGAACGTGAGGATGTAGCCGGTGTCGCCCTTCACCACGCCCTTGTCGATGATGTGGGCGTTCAGCGTCGGCAGGTAGAGGGTGGCGCAGGTCTGCAGGAACTGCAGCAGCACCAGCAGGGATATCGGTTTCTTGTAGGGCCTGAGGTAGGTCCGCAGGAGTCTTAGGAGCACGCTGGGTCTCTCGGAGTCGGCGATCGGGGCGGCGGGGTGTCGTCCGTCCCCTGGCCCCTATCGTCGGACACTCCACCCGCGTTACCTCAACTGATTAACCCAATAGCGGACCAACGGCTGACGGTACTCGGCCATCCGTCCTACGCCCGCACGCACCGGTCCGCCGCGGCCCGGGCACCCGCGCCGGCCCGCACCGCTGCGATCCCTCGCCGCCCTCACCCGTGGAACGCCCCAGGGCGCGCCTCACCCGTGGAACGCCCCCGGGTGGGTCTGCTCGCGCACCGACACGTACTGCTGGCGCACCGCCTGGCCCACCGCCAGCTCCTCGCCCGGTTCGAGGATTTGCGCGGCCGCGCCCTGCCACAGCGGCGGAGTACGCGGGTCGAGGACGCCCTGCGAGACGCCGAGCGCCCAGGCGGCCTGCCGGGCGGCGCCGATGGCCGCGTAGTCCGCGGGCTGCGGCACCACGACCTGCGCGCCGAACAGCGCGGGCGCCGCCGCCTGCACGGCGGGCAGTTCGGCGGCCGGTCCGAGCAGGAACACCCGCCGCACCTCCACGCCCCGCCCGCGCAGCACGTCCAGCGCGTCCACGAGCCCGCACAGCATGCCCTCGAACGCGGCCCGCGCCAGGTGCTCCGGCTTCATCGACTCGCGCCGCAGCCCCGCGAGCGTGCCCGCGGTGTGCGGCAGGGCGGGGGTCCGCTCGCCCTCCAGGTACGGCAGCAGCACCAGCCCGTGCGCGCCCGGCGTCGACTTCATCGCCAGGTCGGACAGCGACTCCAGGTCGGGCAGGCCGAGCAGTTCGGCGGTCCCGCGCAGGGCCCGTACGGCGTTCAGCGTGGTGACCACCGGCAGATGCATGCCGGTCGCGTCGGCGAGCGAGGTGATCATGCCGGCCCGGTCGACCAGCGCCTCGGGGTGCACGGCCATCACCGAACCGGAGGCCCCGAGCGAGACCACCACGTCGCCGAGTCCGAGCCCGAGCCCGAAGGCGGCAGCCATGGTCTCCCCGGTGCCCGCCGAGATCAGCAGCCCCTCCGGGGTCGTGCCGGCCGCCTCGGCGGGGCCGATCACCTCCGGCAGGACGGCCTGCTGGCCGAGCGCCAGCTCCACCAGATCGGGGCGGTAGGCGCCGGTGGCCGCCGACCAGTAGCCGGTGCCGGAGGCGCCACCGCGGTCGGTGGTCCGCCGGGCCGGCCGCCCCAGCAGCTGCCACACCAGCCAGTCGTGCGCCTGGAGCAGTACGGCGGTGCGCCGGGCCGCGTCGGGCTCGTTCTTCGCCAGCCAGCGCAGCTTCGTCACCGGCTGCGCGGCCTGCGGCACGAGTCCCACCGCCTGCGCCCACGCCTCCCGGCCGCCGAGCGCGTCGATCAGATCGGCCGCGGCGATCTGCGCCCGCCGGTCGCCGCCGACCAGCGCGGGCCGCACCGTGGCGCCCTGGGCGTCCAGCGGGACCAGCGCGTTCTGCTGGGCCGACACGCCGATGGCCTGCACGCCCTCCAGCAGCCCGCCGCCCGCGGCCTCCCCGAGTGAGAGCAGCCAGGCCTGCGGATCGACGTCGGCAGGGCGGCCGCCCCCCTCGGGGCTCTCCACCGGATGCGGCGCGTAACCCTGCCGGAGCACGGCGCCCGTGTCCGTGTCGCAGACCACGATGCGAGTGAAATCAGGTGAACTGTCCAACCCGGCGACTATCCCCATGGCCGAAATTCTGCCGCACCGCGACCCCTGCTCGGGTCACGGATCGCCAGGCGGGCGCTTTCCCGCGGGTGCGCGACGGGCGCGGTCCGCGTCCGGGGCGCTCCGCCGGACGCCACGGGCGCCCCGCAGCGGCCTCGGGCCGTCCCGGCCGCAGCGCGGACGGCCCGGCCCGATCAGGTGTTGCTGGTGCCCCAGTCGTCCGGGCCGCTGCCGTTGCCGTGGCCGCGCAGCGAGCGCACCCGCTGCGCCACGGACTCCGGCACGTGGTCGCCGACCTTGTCGCTGACCACGTGGTACGCCTTGTCCGCGAACTGGCGGCCCTGCTGCGCCGCCGTCTCGGCGGTGTTGCGCACCGCCGGGTTCTGCGCGACCTGCCGTGCGGAGTTCCGGAGCTGCTCGTAGCGCTCACGTCCCGCCTTCGTGCCCAGTACGTACCCCACGGCGAGCCCTGCGATGAACACGAGCCGGTACCGCATGGTTGGCCACCCTTCTTCTGCCTCGAGTCGGAGCCGGGGGAACCGATTGGCAAAGCACCCCCCTGCTTGCGCTAATGTATGTGTCGCAGCGAGCGCGCGCCCCCTGGCGAATACCCAGGCAGACGCGTTCGATGCAACGAGGCATTCCTCCGTAGCTCAATTGGCAGAGCAGCCGGCTGTTAACCGGCAGGTTACTGGTTCGAGTCCAGTCGGGGGAGCTCGGTCCTCCGTAGCTCAATTGGCAGAGCAGCCGGCTGTTAACCGGCAGGTTACTGGTTCGAGTCCAGTCGGGGGAGCATGTGAACGAGGACCCTCCGGGGTCCTTTTTCATGTCCGGTGTCGTGACCCGGGGAACCGCGCGGTCCGTGGCGGAGTCCTCAAGGTCATGAAGGGCCGCGGCAAGCCGACCATGACGAAGCAGGAGATCGTATGAGCGGCTATGCTGCGGCAGACGGCGCGCACACATGTACGCGACGCGCCGAACGGGGCGGTAGCTCAGCCGGTTAGAGCAGCGGACTCATAATCCGTCGGCCGTGGGTTCGAGTCCCACCCGCCCCACCTCGCAGTGCAGGCGCAGAATCGATCTGACCTGTCCGTACGCGGCCGCGGTGGTCGCCACGCCGAAGCGGCGGCCACCGCTCACCCAGTTGGCCGGTTCCTTCCCTCACAACCCTCCCGTACGGCTCAGACGGCACCGCCTCTTCCCGTACCGGTTCGGGTACCGCCGTCTCTCGGCGCACGGCTTCAGCGTCGGCGGTCGTCGTCCGCGGGGTCGGAGGTCTCCGGCAGGTCGTCGCGGTCGCCCTCCGCCTGGGAAGGGGTCGGGTAGGGGGTGTCGGGCGGCTCCGCGCCGCGCCGGGTGTCGTTGTCGTCCCGTTCGCCCTCGGCCTGGGACGGGGTGTGCTCTCTCATCGTGCTGCTCCTGCGACGTACGGACACGGGCGGGCTGGTCGCTCGTCCGGCAGGCCGAGTACCCCCGGACCGGGGAACACCACAGTCACCCTCCGGCCGTCCGCTACCCGCGCCCGCTCCCGTCGTCGCCGCCGTCGCCGTCCGGTGCCGGGGCCGTCGTGCGGGCGATCGCCGTGCGCAGGGCCTCGCGCAGGGCGGGCGGCGGCGCGGGGGCGTCGGGCCGGGCGCCCTCGACCACCCAGGCGGCGACCGTGCGGAGCTTGGTGTTGGACCGCTGCGAGGCCTCCCGGAGGATGTCCCAGGCCTGCCGCGGGGTGCAGGCGTGGGCGGCCATCAGGATGCCGCGCGCCTGGTCGATCACCGGACGGGAGGCGATCGCCTGGCGCAGCTGGGCCACCTCCTGCTGCAACTGCCCCAGCCGTTCCGCCCGTTCCACGGCCACCGCCGAGGCCGCCCGGGTCGTCGGGACCGGAGGCCCGGGGACCACCGGGTTCAGCGGATCCGTGGTGTCCAGGCCGGCCAGCTCCAGGATGCGCTGCGGCTGTCCCGTCCAGCCGGTGGCCGTCACCGGGACCAGTCGGCCGCGACCGTACCCGTCGAGGACGTTCAGCAGTTCCAGCCCCGCGGTGTCCATGAAGGTCACCAGGGCCAGGTCCAGATCGACGCGGGTCGTCCCCTCGGGCAGTCCGGCCAGCGCCTTCGCCAGCGTCCGGGCGCAGCCGTGCACCAGCTCGCCGCGCGGGCGCAGCACCGCCCGGCCGTCCGGGAAGGTGCGGACGTCGAGGGTCAGGGCGCCGGCGAGTGTCGTCAGCCGTCGGGCGAGCGGTGGGAGAGGTGGTGGTGCCGCTGAGGTCATGTTCCCGCCTTGTCCGTCCCCGACAGTCCGCGCGCGTCTCGTGACATCGCGTTCCCCGCCGCCGCCAGGACGCGGCCGCCCTGTCCCGTACGGCCCGTACGGTCGACCGGTGCCGCTGGGGCGGCCGACGCGGGGCGCGGGCCGGGCGCGGTCCGCGGTTTCCCGGCGCTGCCGAACTGCGCCTGCCCGCTCACCGGCGGTGTACACCTGGACGCCGGGCCACGGGGCGTACTGCGCCCCGCGTCCGTGAGCGACAGGGGACGGTGGGGACATGCCGAACCGGAGGGGTACCTTCGCCCGCGCGTCCGCTGTCACGAGCCGTCGCCGCCCGTGCCCGGCGCGCTGTCCTTCCCCTTCACCGCGCAGGCCCGTCCCGGACCCGGCACGCGGCCACGGCGGAGGGCGCGCGGCTCGGCCTGGACCGGCGGCCGCTGGAGTACCTGGCCCTGGCCGACCGCCGAGCTGACCACCGACAGCGTGGTCCACGGCGGCGGTTCGGGGGAGCTGCGGGTGTGGGCCGAGGACGGGCGCGTGCCGTGCGAGGTGCGGGACGGGGGCGCATGGACGATCCGCGGGCCGGGCGCAGACCGGCCGCCCGCGACCAGCGCGGCGGCCGCGGCCTGCTGATGGTGGACCCTGATCGCCGACCTGGTCCGCGTGCACACCGGCCCGTACGGCACCGCGGTCCGCGCCTGGCCGCCCCGTTGACCTCCGCCGGCCGGGACCGGCCAAGCCCCTGCCGGCCGGTCCGCCTGAGCCCCTGCCGGCCGGACCGGCGGGGATCTCAGCGCTCGGTCTTGTCGGGCGTGCGCCGTCGGGTCTTGTCGGGCGTGTGCGGTCCGGTCCTGTCGAGAGCGTGCCGTCCGGTGCCGTCGGGCCCGTGCCGCTCGGTCCGGTCGGGCCCCCGTCGTCCGGTCGCGTCCGGCGTGCGCCGTCCGCTCCTGTCGGACGTGTGCCGCCCATCCCGTCGGGCCTGCACCGCCCGGTCCCGTGAAGACCCGCCGCAGCGGCCCTAGTACGCCCCCAGCGGGTCCAGCACCAGGGGTTCGATGCGGCCCTCCAGCATCTCGCCGAGGCCCTGGACCGCGCACACGTCGGGGCGTTCGGCGATGTGCACGGGCATGCCCGTGGCCTTGCGGACCATCTGGTCCAGGCCCGGCAGCAGGGCGGAGCCGCCGACCATTGTGAGGCCGCGTTCGACGAGATCGGCGACCAGGTCGGGCGGGCACTCGCGCAGCACCTTGCCGATCCCGTCCAGCACCGCGGTCAGCGGCGTCTGGATGGCCTCCCGTACGGCGGCCGTGTCCACCCGGACCGACCGGGCCAGCCCGGTGGCCACGTCACGCCCGTGGATCTCGGTGGTCGCCGGGCCCTGCGGGGTGAGTCCGGTGCCGTGCAGGGCCAGTTGGAGGGGGCGTACGGACTGGCTCGGCAGCATCAACGCGTGCTCGTGGCGCAGGTACTGGACGATCGCGTTGTCGACCGCCTCGCCGCCCACCGGGACGCGTTCGGCGGTGACGATCGAGCCGAGAGAGAGCACGGCGACCTGGGTCGCGGCGGCCCCGCACACCATGATCATGGTGGCTTCGGCGCGCTCGACGGGCAGCCCGCAGCCGACGGCGGCGGCGATGAGCGTGTCCACCAGCTCCACCCGCCGGGCGCCCAGCCCGACCAGCGTCTCTATGGTGGCCCGCTGCGCCAGCGGGTCGGCGTCGTGCGGGGTGCAGGCCGCCGCCCGCAGCCGGGCCTTGCGGCGCAGCGAGCGCCGCATCCGGTCGCCGAGCAGATGCCGCAGCATGCGCTGCGCCATCTCGATGTCGATGACCGTGCCGCCGGAGACCGGGCGGACCACGCGGATGTAGTCGGGGGTGCGGCCGGTCATCCGCTCGGCGAACTCGCCGACGGCGATCAGCGCGCCGGTGCGGGTGTTCACGGCGGCGACCGAGGGCTGGTCGACGACCAGGCCCACGCCCTTGACGTACACCCGGGTGCGGGCCGCGCCCAGATCGACGGCGAAGTGACAGCGGCGCAACTGCTCCAGGCTGGCGGTCATGGCAGTTCCTCCCGAGAGCGCGGACCGAGACGGCCGCCGCTCGGCGGCCTCCTTGAAATCGTGCGGGGGCCGGGGAGCGGGCGCCCGTTCAAGAGGGCCGGGCGGGGGGCCGCGAGATGGGTGCATTGTGCGGTCATGGGCCTGGTAAGCGCCGGATAAGCGGCTATCGCACGCCTTGGGCCTGGCGGGAACACGCCACGGCAGGCATCCGCCACCTCTCGTCAACTCCCTTGCGGCACAAGTCTCCTGACACTCTTCGCAGCGCTCGACCCAGCACCCGACGGCACAGGCAGCACTCGACGAAGAGAGGCACGGATGAGCAGAGGACCAGGCGGACGGAGAGCGACCCTCCTCCTGTCGGCCGGGCTCGTGATCGCCCTGCTGCCGGCGGGGCAGGCAGCCGCCCGGCAGACCACCGGCGCCGCCCCCACGGCGAAGCCCCCCACGACCGCCCCCGCGACCACCTCCGCGGCCGCCCCCGCCGCCACCCCCCGCACCGTCACCCTCGTCACCGGCGACAAGGTCACCGTCACCGACCTCGCCGACGGGAAGAAGACCGTCACCGTCCAGCGCCCCGCCGGGGCCACCGGAGCCGTCCGCACCCAGGTGTCAGACGGCACGATCAGCGTCGTGCCGGACGAGGCGGTGCCGTATCTGCGGGCCGGCCGCCTGGACCGGCGGCTGTTCGACGTCAGCGCGCTGCTGCGCCAGGGCCTGGACGACTCGCGCACCGGCGAACTGCCGCTGATCGTCACCTACGGCAAGAGCGCCCGCGTCGCCACTCCGCCCGGAACCGAGCGCACCCGCGCTCTGGCCAGCGTGCACGGGGCCGCCGTGGCCGCGGCCAAGGGGCGGGTTTTCTGGCGGGACTTCACCCGGCGCGGCACGGCGCGGGGCCTCGCGGCGGACGGCGTCGACAAGGTGTGGCTGGACGCGCGCGTCACCGCCGACCTCGCCGAGTCCAACGCGCAGATCGGCACGGCGAAGGCGTGGCAGGCCGGGCTCACCGGCAGGGGCGTCACCGTCGCCGTCCTCGACACCGGCGTCGACGCGACCCACCCCGACCTGGCCGGGCGGATCAAGCAGTCCAAGAGCTTCATCGAGGGCGAGGAGGTCGCCGACCGCAACGGTCACGGCACCCACACCGCCTCCACCGTGGGCGGCAGCGGAGCCGCCTCCGACGGCGCGGAGAAGGGCGTCGCACCGGACGCCGACCTCGTCGTCGGCAAGGTGCTCGACGACCGGGGCACCGGCAGCGAGTCGCAGATCATCGCGGGCATGGAGTGGGCCGTGCGGGACGCGCACGCGCGGATCGTCTCCATGAGCCTCGGCTCCGACGAGCCCAGCGACGGCGCCGACCCGATGGCCCAGGCCGTCGACACCCTCTCGGCACAGACCGGCGCGCTGTTCGTGGTGGCCGCCGGCAACACCGGCGCGCCCTCCTCCATCGGCTCGCCGGGCGCCGCCGACGCCGCCCTGACCGTCGGCGCGGTGGACTCCGCCGACCAGGCCGCCTACTTCACCAGCGCCGGGCCCCGCTCGGGCGACCACGCCCTCAAGCCGGACCTCGCGGCCCCCGGCGTGGACATCCTCGCCGCCCGCTCCCAGCTCACCGAGGGCAGCGGCTACTACACCACGATGAGCGGCACCTCCATGGCGACGCCGCACGTCGCCGGGGCCGCCGCCCTGCTCGCCCAGGAGCACCCGGACTGGAGCGGCGCCCGGCTCAAGGACGCGCTGATGTCCACCTCCAGGCAACTCGACGCCTCCGCCTACACGTTGGGCGCGGGCCGGGTGAGTGTGCCGGACGCCGTGACCGCGACGGTCACTGCCACCGGCAGCGCCGACCTCGGCTTCCACGCCTGGCCGTACTCCTCGGACCGGCCGGTCACCCGTACCCTCACCTACACCAACACCTCCGACCAGAGGGTCGAGTTGGCCCTCGCCGTCCAGGGCGCCCCGGAGGGCGTGGCCACTCTCGCCGACACCGCGCTCACCGTCCCCGCGCACGGCACCGCCACCACCACGGTCACCGGCGACGCCGCCAAGGCCCCGGTGGGCGGGACCAGCGGGCAGATCGTGGCCTCGGTGGCCGGCACAACCGTCGCGCACACCGTCTTCGCCCTGGTCAAGGAGGAGGAGCGCTACACGCTCACCGTCCACGTCAAGGACCGCTCCGGGGCCGCGACCGCCGCCGACCTCGCGGTGCAGCGCCTCGCCGAGGGCGTCGACCCGGCTCCCGCGCACGTCGGCGACACCGGCACGCTCCAGCTCCGCCTGCCGCCGGGCACGTACAGCCTGACCTCCTTCCTCGACGTGCCCGGCAGCCATGGCCGCGACTCGCTCGGCCTCGGCTTCCTCGCCGCACCCGAGGTCACCCTCGACCGCGACCGCGAGGTCACCCTCGACGGGCGCGCGCTGCGCGAGATACGCGCCGACGTCGGCCGCCGCGCCGAGACCCGGCAACTGCTGATGGAGTACGACCGCAGCGGCGGCGGCTCCGACCTGTTCGGCGCGGTGCAGGTCCCGTTGACGTACGACAGCGTCTTCGCCGCGCCCACCGGACGTGTCGCACAGGGCGGCTTCGAGTACCGGACCGTGTGGCGGCTCGGCAAGCCGCTGCTGGACGTCAAGGGCGTCGGCGAGGCGGTGGTCCAGTCCGGCGGCACGCTCACCGACGGCCGCAGCAGGCTCCCGCTGGTGGACGTCGGCGACGGCGATCTCACCGGGAGGAACGTGCGCGGCAAGGCGGTTCTCGCCCGTCTCGCCGACGGCGCCGAACCGACCGCCCTCGCCCAGGCCGCGCAAGCGGCGGGCGTGAAGGCGCTGTTCGTCACCGACGACGCACCCGGCCGGCTCGGCGCCTGGTGGGGCGCCGACGACGGCAGCGACCGCCCCTTCCCGATCGCCTCGGTCAACGCCGCCGACGCCGCCCGGCTGCGCGCGTCAGGGCGCGTCGACATGACGGCCACCCGCAACACCCCGTACGTCTACGACCTGTCCGAGGGCCACGCCGGACAGATACCCGACCGCGACCTGACGTTCCGGCCCGGCGAGCGGCAACTCGCGCGGATCGGCGTCGGGTTCCACGCCGCGCAGCCCGCGTCCGGCGGCGAGTTCCGCTACTCGGTCACCGACGTGTTCCCCGTCGGCATCGGCTTCCAGGAGCGGATCGACTACCCGGCCCGGCGCACCGACTACGTCTCCACCGGTCCCGGCCAGCGCTGGCACGAGTCGGTGTCGGTCGGCGACGGCACCCTGGAGGAGCGCAGCGGCCTGGTCCGCTACACCGGCGGATCACACCCCACGCTGAACTGGTTCAAGCCGGTCTGGCACCCGTGGCTCGGCACCGGCCTCGGCTGGGGACAGCAACGGGCGGGCGGCGCGCTCCGGTTCAACGCGCCCGGCTGGGGCGACTCCGGAGACGACCACACCGGATTCGGCGACGTGTACAGCGCGGACAGCGGGATGTCCCAGACCACGGAGGTGTTCGTGGACGGCACGTCGGCCGACCGGAACCCCGATTCGACGGCGTACGTGTGGGACGCGCCCGCCGACGCGCACACCTACAAGCTGGTCACGGACACCGCGCTCGACGCCGCCCGCTGGCCGCTCGCCACCCGCGGGCACGCCGAGTGGACGTTCCGGTCGGCGGCCACCCCCGACGACCACTGGACCGCGCTGCCCCTGATCAACCTCGCCCTCGACCTCGACACCGACCTCACGGGCGCCGTCAGGGCCGCAAGCCGGGTGCCGGTGGGGCTGCGCGCCGCGTATGTGGCGGGCGCGCCGGGTGCCGGGACGATCCGGGACGGGCGCCTGGAGGTGTCGTACGACGCCGGCGCGACCTGGCAGACGGTGCGGCTCACCGGCGGGCACGCCGACTGGCGGGGCACGCTCACCGTGCCCCGCGGCGCCGCCTCCGTCTCGCTGCGGGCGAGCGCGCGCGACGACAAGGGCGGCTCGGTGCGGCAGGAGATCGTCGGGGCCGCGGGCGTGAGGTAGCCCGGGGAGCGGGAACACGCGGACGGCGCCGCCTCCCTGGGACGGGGAGACGGCGCCGCCGTGCGTGCGGGTGGACGTCAGACCAGCCAGCCGATGAAGTGGACGAGGCCGGCGAGGACGTCGGTGATGAGGTTCATGATCGTGCTTCTCCTTGCGGTGAACATGTGGGACACGCGCTCGACTACCGTCTGCAGCCGGTCTCCTGCGCACTGTGAGTATGTGTCGGCACCAACTGTTCAGGTGGTCGTATGAACGACGATCACCTGTTCCAGCGAACACCTGCTCCCCTGTTCGATCACCGTGAGGCAGGCCCGGTCCGCTCACCCCTGCGGCAGCGCCCGCTTCATGATCTTCCCCATGTCGTTCCGGGGCAGCGCGTCGAGGAACCGGACGACGCGGGGGCGCTTGTGCGGGGCCAGCCGCCGGGCCACATGATCGGCCAACTCCCGCTCCCCGGGCGGCGACTGCGGGTCTCCCGGGACGATCCAGGCGACGATCCGCTCCCCGAGGTCGGCGTCCGGCTCCCCGGTGACGGCCGCCTCCCGCACCCCCGGATGTTCGAGCAGCGCGTTCTCGATCTCGCCGGCGCCGATCTTGTAACCGCCGCTCTTGATGAGATCGGTGGCCTTGCGGCCGACGATGCGCACATAGCCGTCGGCCTCGCGCACCGCCATGTCCCCGGTGCGGAAGAAGCCGTCGGCGGTGAAGGCGGCGGCCGTCGCGTCGGGACGGTTGAGGTACTCGGTGAACAGGTTCGGGCCGCGTACCTGGATCTCGCCGACCGCCTCCCCGTCCCACGCCGTGATCGGCGTGCCGTCCTCCTCCACCAGCCGCAGCTCCACGCCCGGCAGCGGCACCCCGACCGTCCCCGCCCGTGCCTCGCCGTCGGCGCGCACGCTGGTGTTCATGAGCGTCTCCGTCATGCCGTACCGCTCGATCACGCGGCGGCCCGTGGCGGCCGTGATCCGCTCGTGGTCGTGCACGGGCAGCGCCGCCGAGCCGGAGACCAGCAGCCGGGCCCCGGCCAGCGCCTTGGCCAGCTCCGGGTCGCCGGGCAGCGCCTCCGCGATCCGGTGGTACATGGTCGGCACGCCGAACAGCATCGTCGCGCCGCCGCTCAGTTCCGCCGTCACGCCCTCGGTGCTGAACCGGCCCAGATGCCGCACCGACCCGCCGCGCCGCAGCGGCCCGAGGACGCCCAGCACCAGCCCGTGCACGTGGAACAGCGGCAGCCCGTGCGTCAGCACGTCCTCGGCCGTCCACCGCCAGGCGTCGGCGAGCGCGTCCAGGGTGGTGGCCAGGGCGCGGCGCGGCAGGACGGCGCCCTTGGGCGGGCCGGTGGTGCCGGAGGTGTAGACGATCAGGGCCGGGTCGCCGTCCTCGGCGTCGGCGTCGGGCACCTCCTCGCGCGCCTCGACGTCCACGTCGATCCGCGTCAAGCCCGCCAGCGCCGCCGGCAGTTCGTCTCCGGGCGCGGCCAGCACCAGGGAGGGCGCGCTGTCGCCGAGGATGTGCGCCAGCTCCTTCTCCCCGGACTTGGGGTTGAGCGGCACGGCGGCGGCCCCGGCCAGCAGCACGCCCACCACCGAGACCGCCGTCTCCAGCTCCGGCGTCGCCCACACGGCGACCCGGCCTTCCCCGCGCACCCGCGCGCCCACGGCCCCGGCCGCCCCGGCGAGCTGGGCGTACGTCAACGAGCGGGGGCCGAAACGCAGCGCGGGGCGCTCGTCCGGTGCGTCCGTGAGGGCCGGAAAGAGGGAGGACACGCGGCGGCTCCTTGTGGCTCGGGGGGTTCCGGGACGACACCCCCGTTCCTACCCCACGAGCGGCGCCCGGCGCCGCCGCCGGGTGCGTCGCGCCGGTCACTTTCGCGTACGGCCGGTGACCTTCGCGTGCGGTCGGCCACTTCGGCGTGCGGCCGGTGACCTTCGCGTGCGGTCGGCCACTTCGGCGTGCGGCCGGTGACCTTCGCGTGCGGCCGGTCGTGGGGCGGCGCCTTCCCCGCCCGCTACGCGTCCGCCGTCCGCGTCCGCTGGAGCAGCCCCCAGGTGAACTCCGCGACGACCTCGTGCCGTACGCCCTCGGCGTCGGGGGCCGTGAAGGCCAGCCCCCAGCGGGTGGGCGCGGTGCCCTCCAGGGGGCGGGCCGGGGCGAAGGCGCGGGCCGCCTCGTCCACCGTGCAGGACCAGGGGGCCAGGTCGTCCAGGGTGCGCAGGGCGGGCGGTTCGGCGCCCGGGGCGCGGACCAGCCACTCGTTCCAGACCTGGCCGTTCGGCCCGACCAGCACCTCGAAGCGCAGCTCCGGCCAGAGCGGCAGGGGCCACTGCCGGGCCTCGCAGTCCAGGTCGCCGATGCGGCGCGCAGCGGTCGACTCGGGCGGCCCGAGGACCGAGCGGTAGCGGGAGGCGGCCGAGCGCGACCCGGGGGAGCGGACCATCGCCTGCCAGCGCTTGTTGGCCTCCCGCATGTCCGTGAGCGAGACGCCCAGTTCCCGGCGGGCGTCCGCCACCAGCTCCGGATTGTGGTCGGCCATCCGGCGCAGCAGCACCAGCTGGAGGTCGAGCGGGGTGAACGGGGTGAACGACGCGGGCATGAGCCCATCGTCCCGCACCCGCGTGACCCGTACGACCCATTGCCGCCCGCCCCGCCCGTGACTAGCCTGTGTTCGTCATGCCGATCGCCTGTTGAAATCTCGAACACAGGCCTGGAACAGCGGAGGGGGGCCGGTCGTGGGACGCCTCGTACCCGCCGTGACCCGGGCTCTCGACATACTGGAGCTCTTCCTCGACGGGGACGGCACGATGTCCGCCCCCGACATCGTGCGCCGGCTGCAACTGCCGCGCACCACGGTGCACGAGCTGGTCACCACGCTCGCCGCCCGCAAGTACATCGTCCAGGTGACCGGCCAGCCCGGACGCTACCGGCTCGGTGTCCGCCCCTACCAGCTCGGCAGCCGCTACGCCGAACACCTCGACCTCGCCGCCGAGGGCCAGCAGGTCGCCCGCACCGTCGCCGAGACCTGCGACGAGACCGTGCACGTGGCGATCCTGGAGGACACCGACGTCATCTACATCGCCAAGGTGGACTCCACCCACGCGGTGCGCATGGTCTCCGCGGCCGGCCGCCGGCTGCCCGCGCACTGCACCTCCGTGGGCAAGATGCTGCTGGCCTCCCTGCCCGAGCGGGAACTCGCCGCGCGCATCCCGGACGACGCCGAACTGCCCGCGATGACCCCCGACAGCATCACCGATCCCGTCGCCCTGCGCGCCGCGCTCGCCGGGATCCGGCAGCGCGGCCTGGCCGTGGAGAACCGCGAGTCCAACCCGGACGTGAGCTGCGTGGCCGCCCCGGTGCGCGACCGCACCGGACAGGTGGTCGCCGCCCTGTCCATCTCCGTGCCCATGGTCCGCTGGAGCGAGGAGCGCCGCGCCGAGCTGGAGCAGCTCGCCGTCAAGGGCGCCGCCGACCTGTCCGAACGCCTCGGCCACCGGAGTGCCGTATGACACCGCGGACACCCGCGCCCGAGTACGAGGTCGCGCTGGACGCCCGCGCCGAGCTGGGCGAGGGTCCCACCTGGGACCCGGCGGCCGGCCGGCTGATCTGGCTCGACATCCTCGCGTGCCGGGTGCACACCTACGACCCGGTCACCGGCCGCCGCACGGTGCGCACCACCGAACAGCACGTGGGCGCGGCCAAACCGCGCGTGGGCGGGGGACTGGCACTGAACCTGCGTGACGGCGTCGGCCTGCTCGACCCCGACGGAGCCTTCCGCTGGCTGCACCGCGAGCCGGTGCCCGGCCGCCGGGGCAACGACGCCGCCGTGGCCCCCGACGGCTCCCTGTGGGCCGGGACCATGCGCTACGACGAGGCCGAGGGCGGCGGCACGCTCTCCCGCCTCACCGGCGACGGCTCGGTGGAGACGGTGCTGTCCGACGTGACGGTGAGCAACGGCACGGGCTGGAGCCCGGACGGCCGCCTCATGTACTACGTCGACACCCCGACCCGCCGTATCGACGTCTTCGAGCACGACGGCGGACGGGTCGCGAACCGGCGGCAGTTGGCGCTGGTGGAGGAGGGCGCCGGGTTCCCGGACGGTCTCACCGTGGACGCCGAGGGCTGCGTCTGGGTCGCCCTGTGGGACGGCGGGGCGGTCCGCCGCTACACCCCGACGGGCGAGCTGGACCGGATCGTCCGGCTCCCCGTCCCGCGCCCCACCGCCTGCGCCTTCGGCGGCCCCGCCCTCACCGACCTCTACATCACCACGGCCCGCGTCGGCCTGACCGCCCCGCACCCGCTGGCCGGTGCGCTGCTGGTCGTCCCGGACGCGGGCAAGGGCCTGCCGCAGCCGCCGTTCGCGGGCTGAGGCGACCGACGGGGCGGGGCGGGGCGCGCCGGGCACGGCCACCGCGCCCCGCCCGGCCCGCGGCCCGCTCACCTCCCCGTCCGGTCCAGCTCCTCAAGGATCTTGCGCTCGGCCGCCGTCAGCGGGGGTCCGGACAGCGGGGGCAGCAGGGGGCCGTAGGCCACGTCCAGGAGGGTGGCCGGGCGGAAGAGGCGCTCGGGGCCGGTGAGCAGGCTGGTCACGTCCCACAGGACCGCCGCCGCGCGGTAGGAGCCGGTGGCGGCCCGGGTCAGCCGGCGGACATAGGCGGTGACCAGCCGGTCCGCCGCGCTCGGCCGCGCCCCGCGCGAATCCGGGTACCAGACGTCCTGCCCGACGGCCGCCGCCCACGCCGCGTCCACCGACCGGGCGGCCCCGCGCTGCACCCGCCGCGCGAGCCCCGGCGCGTCCACCCCGGCGCGCCCCGCCTCCTCGCCCAGCAGCCGTGCGCCCAGCGCCGCCACCGACATGCCCTGCCCGTAGGCCGGGTTGAAGGTGGCCACCGCGTCGCCGAGCGCGACGAAGCCCTCCGGCCAGCGCTCGGCCTTCTCCAGATGGCGCCGCACATTGCTGGTGCTGCGGCTGATGTGCACCTCGGTGAGGGGCTCGGCGCCGGAGACGAGCCGGCCGACGACCGGGTCCGGCAGAGCGAGCGCGTAGGCGAGGAAGCCGTCCGGGTCGGCCGGGGGCTCGCCGCCCCGGGTGCCGGCCAGGCTCACCATCCACCGGTCGCCCTCGATGGGCATCACCATCCCGCTGCGGCCGGGCGCGGACGCGTACGGGTCGGCCTGTACGACGGTGAGCGGGAACTGCTCGGCACCGGCCGGGGCGCGGTAGACGCGGGTGGCGTTCACCAGCCCCGAGTCGACGGTCCTCGTCCGTATCCCGGTGATCCCCAGCTCCGCCAGCCACACGTCGATCCGCGACCCGCGCCCGCTCGCGTCGACCACGAGGGCGGCGGCCAGCTCCGTCTCCGTGCCGTCCGGCTCCGCCACCCGCACCCCCCGCACCCGGTCCGCGTCGCCCACCAGCCCCACGGCCCGCGCCTTGCGGATCCGCACGCCGGTGTGCGCGACGACGGCCTCCCGCACCGTCCAGTCCAGCAGCGCGCGGGTGCAGCTGAGCATGCTCGGGCCGTCGTGGCGCCAGCGGCGGAACCAGCCCTCGGGCGACAGGTTCAGCATGCCCGAGCCGAGGGGTATCTCCCGCGCCCCGGCCGCCAGCAGCCGCCCGCGCAGACCCGCGCCCGGCAGCATCTCCTGCATGGCGGCCAGCCCGCCGGCCATCAGCAGATGCGCGTGCCGGCCCTGCGGCAGGCCCTTGCGGTGCTCGGGGCCGTCGGGCAGGTCGTCGCGGTCGAGCACGACCACCTCGTCCACGGCGGGCGACAGCGCCGCGGCGGCCAGCAGACCGGCCAGACCGGCGCCGACGACGACGGCCCGTCGGGCGCCGTCGGCCCGGGGCGCGCCGTCGCCGGGGGAGACGGCACGGGTGCGGGTGGCTCTAGCGGACATGGAACTCCTCGAAGTCGGCCATGGTCTCAACCATGGGAGGTCCGCACGGACTTGTCGGGCACGGCGGCGTCGGCGGGCGACCGGGCCAGCGCCTGCGCCAGCTCCACCAGGCCGCAGGTGCCGGACACCTCCGTGGCGTGCAGACGGTAGCCGCTCGCCACCCGCGGGGGTTCCTCGCGGGCGGCGGCCCGGCGCGCGGCGTCGGCGAGCATCGCCGCCTCCGCCGCGATCCGCGCCTCGTGCGCGCCGCGGCCCGCGTCCAGGGCGGCGGCCAGGGCCTGTTGGCGCACCCGGTCGTCGAAGTAGGGGGCGAGACCGAGCAGCGCGTCGTGGATGGACACCTCGCGCCAGTGCAGCCGCGCCCGCGGCAACTGCCACCAGGTGCTGGGGGGTTTGGGCGCGGTGGACACGAACCGCACCCGCGACCACAGCGGTCCGAGCCGGCGGTAGTCGCGCAGGCTGTTCAGCTGCACGACGACCGCCGGCAGCAGCCTCGGCAGCACGAAGCCCGCCGAGCACAGCAGGGCGCCCAGCGAGGCCAGCGGCGGGGCGACCTGCGTCGACAGCGCGTCCAGATCGTGGCCCGTCCAACGCGCCGCCACGGCCGTGTACTTGGTGAGCTGGAAGCCGAACACGTCCAGCAGCGACCCGGCCAGGATGAGCCGCAGCCCGGCCCGCAGCAGCCCTGTGACCTCCTGGCTCCACTTCACGCACAGCGTGCACATCGTCACGGTGGCCGCGCTGTGCCCGAGCAGGTAGAGCAGGATCATCTCGCGCAGGTACGGCGTGTTGGCGTAGTACGTGTCGAGGTCGGTCAGCCGCTCGGTGCGGGCGTCACCGAGCGCGAACAGCACGACGATCGCGGCGATCAGCGGCACATACGCGGCGATGCTGCGCAGCACCATCCGCCGCACCCGCTCGCGGGGGCCGCCGCGCCAGTGGATCAGCAGGATCAGCAGCGAGCAGCTGTACGCGCAGAGCATGCCGTACGTCAGCGGGGCGCCGAAGTTGGGAATGCCGGTGAGCCGGTTGACGGCGGACAGGGTCAGCGGCGCCGAGCAGACGAACACCAGCGAGCCGAGGAAGATCGCCACGCAGGTGGAGACGGTCAGCGGGTCGCGTACGGCGGTGCGCGGGCGGCGCAGCAGCACGACGGCCGACAGCCCGAACAGCCCGGCCGCCAGATAGACGACGAGACTCACCGCCGCCACCCCCGCCCGGCCCCGGCGCGCACCCCGCGGACCGGCACCGCCCTCACCGGGCCCCCGTCGGCGTCGTCCCGCCCCGGACCTCGACGGCCGTGACCTCGACGGCCGCCATCCCGGCCGCCGTGACCTCACCGGCCGCGACCTCGGGTGTCGGGATCTCGCCCGCCGTGAGCCCGGCGGGCGCGACCTCGGGTGTCGGGACCTGGGCCGCCGGGACCTCGGCGGCGGCCGCCGTCCCGGCCGCCGGGACCTCGCCCACCGCGACCTCGGGCGTCAGGACGACCTGAGCCCCCGGGATCTCGCCCACCGGTGCGCGGCCCACCGCGACCCCGCCCGCCGCCGCGTCACCCGCCGGAACCTCGTCAGCCGGCACCCCACCCGTCAGGATCTCGCCCGTCGGGATCGCACCCGCCGCCGTACCGCCCCGGCGGGCGGCCCCCGGGGCCGTCCCCAGGGCGTCGGCGACGCGTACCAGCACCGCGGCTCCCGGGACCGGCACCGTCAGCCGGCCGCCGGGGGCCTCGGGCAGAGCGAGGCCGTCCGGGACCCGGAGGGGCGGCCGGCCGTCCGCCGCCGCCTCGGCGACCGCCGCCCGGATCACCGCCGCCCACGCGGCGGCCTCCGCGTGCTCCTTGTCGCCGTCGGCGTCCAGCGCGGCGGTGTGCACGCGTTCGTACAGGGCGTGGTCGAAGGCCGCGTCGAGATAGCCGAGGGCGTTGTGGATGCTGGTCTGCCGCCACATCAGCCGGGTGGTGGGGGAGGCCCAGCGCGGGCGGGGCAGCCGCAGCGCGTGGCGGGTGAGGACGCCGTCCAGCTCCCGCTCCAGCGGCTCCAGCCGGGCGTACGCGCGCCGGGAGCGCCGCCACTGGGTCAGCCGGGGCCCGGCCAGCGGGACCAGGATGCCCACCGAGGTCAGCAGGGCGCCGAGCCCGGCCGCGGCCGGCGAGACCGTCGTGCCGAGCCCCGACCAGTCCCGGCCGCACCAGCGGGCCACGACGGCGACCAGCTTGATCACGCTGTACCCGGCGTTGCACAGCGACCCGGTCCCCAGCAGCACCAGCCCGGCCCGCAGCCGTCCGGACACCTCGCGGGCCCAGCACAGCGAGGAGACCGTGGTGACGGTCACGGCGGTGAGGTGCCCGAGCAGGTACAGCACGATCATCTCGGCGATGAACGGCGTCGTCGCGTAATAGGTGTCCAGATCCGTGCGCCGTTCCACCGGCGCGCTGCCCAGCGCGAACATGACCGCGATCCCCACGAGCACCACCGCGTACGCCACCACCCAGCGGCGCACCACCCGGCGCACCCGCGGCCCGCCGCGCCAGTGCACGATGAGCACCTGGGAGGCCGCGCTGTAGGCGGTGATCGACGCGTAGGTCAGCGGCGCGGCGAGGTTCGGCACACCGCTGAGCCGGTTGACCGCGCCGACCGTGGGTGCGGCCCCCAGCAGGAAACACACGCCGGCCAGGCCCAGCACCGCGCAGATCGCCCGCAGATAGGGGTCGTGCCGGTGGCGTATCAGGTCCGGTGTCTTCACCGCCAGGCCCAGCCACAGCGCGCCGCAGCTGACGTAGTTGATCAGGCCGGTCATCTTCTCCGTGTCCCGCGGTAGTTGAGCGCCGCTCCGATGCGTCCGGCCACGCCCTCGTCGGCGGCGGGAGCGGCGGCGGGCGGGGCGTCCGCCGGCGCCTCCTCCAGCCAGGTGCGCAGCCGGCCGCCCATGAGCATGCCGAACCGGTCGGCCTCCTGCTCGTCGGCCAGGCTGAAATCGGTGCGGGCGGCGACGGGGCGGGGCGCGCCGCCGGGCACGGCGGCGCCGGCCGGGCCGGCGTCCTCGTCGCGCCGGTTCATGTGCCACACCTCGTGGCAGAAGATGACGATCTGGTGCCAGACGGCGGCCCGTTGGTCCACGACGACCACGTCCTGCGTCTCCGCCTCCAGCCACAGCCCGCTGGCGGTGTGCGGCGGGAACATCTCGCGGCGCACCACGACCCGCCGCCCGCGCCAGGCGCTGACGGCGTCGACCAGCGCGGCGAACAGCGCCTCGGGGTCCGCGGGGACCGGCACCCGGATGGTGTCGATGAGAGCGTCGGCGAGCCGCCGCATCTCCCGTTTCCTACGCACCCGCACCCCTTCCGGCCGCCCGTGCCACGGCGGACCGTTCGAGCCTACGCGGCTCCGCGTGTCCGCGTCAGGCGATAACGCGACCGTTCGTTCAACGCCCAACGAAACGGCCGGAGACCGCCGCCGCCCCGGGCGCAACGCCGCCGGAACGCCCCTCGGCGGCCCCTCCCGGAGTCCCGGAGTCCCGGAGTCCCGGGCGGGGCCGCGCTCTCAGCGGCCGGGCGAGTGCACCGCCGCCACCGGCACCCCGCCGGCCGTGCTGCCCAGCAGCGTCAGCTCCACCCGGCCCGGCCCCGCATCCGTCGTTCCGTCCGACAGGACCGCCAGGGCCAGGGTGTTGGCGCCCCGGGTGCGCAGGATGCCGTTCGGCAGCACGAAGGTGTGCTGCGGACCCACGTCGTTGACGTACTGGCCGAGATTCCAGCCGTTGAGGAAGATCTGCGCGCGGTAGGCCCGGCGCGGATCGTCCTGGAGCGTCAGCCCGACCGAGGCGTCCACGCCCGTCGGCACGGTCAGCCGGAACGTCGTCCGGTACCAGGTCACGCCCTGCCGCCGTCCGGAGCGCGGGAAGGCGACGGGCTCCCAGTCCCCGTCCGCGAAGCCGGGCAGATGCCAGCCGGACCGTTCGCCGTACAGCCCGCCGTTGTTCAGCGGCCCGCGCACCGGATCGGGCGCGGCCTCGCCCTGGATGCGCCACACCGTCTTCGGCGCGGCCCCGGCGAAGGAGACCGCCGTCAGACCGCGGGCCGCCTTGTGGGTGTCCCGTGACGCGCCGTCCTGGTCGTGCGCCATCCGCCGCACGAGCACGGACAGCACGTGCCGCCCGTCCCCGCGCGGCCGCCCGGGCACCTCGAAGACGGCCGTGTCCGTCCAGGTGCCCTTGCGGATCGTGGCGTTGTCCGGGACCGGCATCCGGTGCGTGCCCAGCGGCTCGCCGTCCAGCCAGGCCATCAGCAGGCCCAGGGTGCCGGTGCTGTAGGAGAGCTTCACCGACTCCAGACCGGCCGCGTCCGCGAGCGTCCCGCGGTACCAGACGTCGCCGTAGTGGAAGCCGTAGTCGTCCGCGAAGAGCACCGGCTGCCCGGCGGGCACGGGGGTGGTGCTGTGCGAGGTCCTCTTGTCGGCGACCCGCCACGCCGAGTCGTCGAAGCCGGGGGCCGACTCCGGGTTCTCCGTCCGGGCCCGCCAGCCGCCGAGCGCCGGCAGCCTGAGCTTCGGCACGCCGGGCAGCCGGGCGGCGGCGCGCAGACTGTCCGCGCCGGTCGCGACGGTCTCCACCGCGCGGCCGTTCCACGTCACGGCGTCGGCGCCGCGCGGCCCCCACACCTCGAGACCGGCCGGCGCCGCCGTGTCCCCGGTCAGGTGCACGGTGGAGCCGCGCAGCGCGGCGGTGCGCAGCAGCCCCGGCCCGTACACCAGCACGGAGCCCGACGGGGTGTCGTACGGCCACAGCCTGAGCGAGGCCGCGTCGTCGGCGAACAGCACCAGCAGCGGCCGGTCGTTCCCGTCGCCCTCGACCCGCGCGCCGGCCAGCCCGCCCGCGCCGAGCGGCGCGGTCAGCCGCAGCAGCCCGTCGGCCCACACGTCCGCCGCCTGCTGGCTCAGCCGGGTGACCAACGGCTCCTCGGGGCACTCCAGGACCACGCGCGCCATGTCGCCGCGCCGCCCGCAGAACACCACGATGTCCTGCCGGCCCGCCGACATGAACAGCATCGGCTGCGCGGTCGCCGACCGCAGCCGCCGCGCCCCGAGCCGCAGCCCGGTGACCAGCAGCCGCGCGTCCCGCCCCGGCACGTCCACGGGCAGGCCGTCCCCGCCGGAGACCCGCAGGGTGCTGGAGACCTTCTCGGCGCCGTCGTTGCGCAGGACGTAGACGTGGGCGCCGGTGTCCGGATTGCGCAGGTGGTACGTGGTCAGCCCGGGCGCGCGCACGTCCGCCGCACGGTCCAGCTTGGCGAAGTCCGGGATGGTGCGCAGCATGTGGCCCGTCTGGTGCATCGGGGCGAGCTTCGCGGTGAGCTGCCGGCCCTCGGCGATGGCCGCCCCGTAGTCGTACGACGTGTAGACGACCGGCGCGGGCAGCCAGCCCCAGGAGGTGCCGCCGAAGGTCATGTAGACGTTGTGCGCGGTGATCCCGTTGGCGAGGTTGGTCAGGTGGAAGCGCCGCTCGTAGGCGGCGTCGCGGGTGCGGCGCGCCTCGGCGTACCCCTTGCCCTGGAAGAACGCCCCGCCCCACGGGTCGAACCAGCCGCCCCCGAACTCGGGGATGAACCCGGGCGTACGGGGGCTCGCGCTGGCCCCGCCGGTCTTGCCGCCGCTGCCGAAGGAGCCCCAGTCCGGCGGGGTCTGGGACGGCGAGGGGTAGCCGTCGAAGCCGTACAGCCAGCCGCCCTGCTCGCCGCCGGTGTCGAAACTGCCGGGCGTCCAGTGGCCGTTGCGGCCCTTGTCGTTGTGGAAGAGGGGGACGTCGATGCCGTCGGCGCGGACCTTCTCGTACAGGTGCGACATGTAGGCGCGGCCGGTGGGCTCGTCCACGTGCGCGTCGTACTCGTTCTCGATCTGGTACAGCAGCACGGTGCCGTCGCCGTGGGTGAGCAGATGCCGGGAGGCGATGGCGTTCACCTGGCCGAGCCACTCGTCCACGTGCTTCAGGTACGCCGGGTCGTCGGTCCGCGCGACGCCCTCGGCGGCGGTGAGCCAACCGGGGAAGCCGCCGCCGTCGACCTCGGCGTTGATGTAGGGGCCGGGGCGCAGGACGACGTAGAGCCCGGTCTCGGCGGCCGTGCGCAGGAACAGGTCCAGGTCGCGGACCCCGGTGAAGTCGTACCGCCCGGGCGCCGGCGAGTGGTAGTTCCAGGCCACGTAGACGCTGACGGCGTTGTAGCCGTGGGCGCGCATCTTCTGCAGGACGTCCCGCCACAGGGACGGGCTCGGCAGCCGGAACGGGTGCATCTCGCCCGACCACAGCACCAGGCGGCGGCCGTCGACCAGCAGCGAGTAGCGGTCGAAGGCGACGGTGTGCCGCCGGCCGTCGGGGCGGGGCGCGGGCGGCGGGGGACCGGTGGGCACCTCGCGCGCCGCGTACGCCGACGACGCCCCCGATCCCGCACTGCCGCCCAGTGCCAGTCCGAGCGCGGCGGTGCCCGCGAGGGCGCTGAATGAACGTCTGCTGAGCGCCAAAGCTTGTGCCTCCCGGGCGGATCTTACGGGGCGCGGGTCCCGCCATTCTCCATGGCACCGGGCGTCACAATGGCGGCATGAGGATCTCGGCACGGGCGGATTACGCGGTACGGGCGGTTCTGGAACTGGCCGTACGGCACCGCGAGGGCCCGCAGGCCCCGGTGAAGGCGGAGACGATCGCGGCCGAACAGGGCATCTCCCACAAGTTCCTGGAAGGGATCCTCGGCGACCTGCGCCGCGCGGGCGTGGTGACCAGCCGGCGCGGCGGGGGCGGCGGATACGCCCTGGCCCGGCCGGCGTCGGCGATCACGGTGGCGGACGTCATCCGCGCGGTGGACGGCCCGATCGTCTCGGTACGCGGCGAACGCCCCACGGGCCTGACGTACACGGGCTCGGCGGAACCCCTGCTCCCCCTCTGGATCGCCCTCCGGGCCAACGTCCGCCGCATCCTGGAGGGCGTGACGCTCGCGGACATCGCCGCGGGAGCGCTCCCGGAGGAGGTGCGCGCCCTGGCGGCGGAACCGGGGGCCTGGGAGAACCCCTGAGGGACGTGCCCGGGGGCCGGGAAGGGGTTGGCCGAGCTTGAACCGCGGGGGCTGTGGCGGCCCGGCGGTTCAGCCTGTCCGACCGTACGTCCCGCCCGCCGCCGGCCAGGCCGTCGGCTGCGGGGTGGCCGGTTCCGGCTGGGTGCGGCCCCGTACCTGGGCCGCTGTGAGGCCGCCTGCGGCCGGGACGCCGAGGCCGTAGGGGGAGGGGGTGGGCAGGGGTGCGCCCGGCGGGCCCGTCTGCGGGACCGGTCGCAGGGCCGGGGCGAGGACGGGGGTGGGCGCCGGTACCGGAGGTGGGGGCGGTACCGGCGCCGGCGGGTAGGGCTGTGCCGGTGGTGTCGCGGCGGCGGGCGCCGGGGCGTACGGCGTCGGCGCGGGCGCCACCGGGGCCGGCACCGGCACCGGCGCCATCGGTCCTGGTGCCACCGGCGTCGGCGCGGGGGCCACCGGCATCGGTCCCCGAGCCGGCGCCGGAGGCGTCCCCGTCGCAGGGGCGGCTGTTTCCGGTCCCGCCGGGTGCGCCAGCCGTACCCCCGCCCCGTTCGTCTGGCTCACCAGGCGGTCCACCGCCGCCGTGCCCGAGCTGTACGCGGTCGCTGCCGTCGGCGCCGGGGCCTCGCAGCCCGCCCCCGGTCCCGCGTCGTACAGCACCCCTTGCAGCGCGGGCACCAGCCGCCGTACGTCCACCTCCGGCCGTACCACGAGGCGCAGGAAGCGGCTGGAGGAGCCGATCTTGTTGCCGCACTCGCGGACCAGGATGCGGTGCTCGTTCAGCAGGCGGTCGCGGACCACCGTGCCCTCCGCGCCCACGGGGAGGCGGACGAAGAGGAAGTTGCCCTGGGACGGGTAGACCGTGAGGCCGGGCAGCGCGGCGAGGTGGGCGGCCATCGCCGTGCGGTCGCGGCGCACCAGTTCGATGCTCTGCCGGTACTCCGCGCCATGCTCCCGCAGCATGAACACCACGTGCTCGGCGAAGGAGTTGAGGTTCCACTTGGGCAGCATCGCGCGCACGCGGCCCGCCAGGGCGGGGTTGGCGACGAGGTAGCCGAAGCGGACGCCGTGCAGGCCGAAGTTCTTGCCGAGGCTGCGCAGGACGACCACGTTGGGCCGCAGCATCGCCTCCCGGACGACGCTGGGGTCGGCCTCGGCGTCGGCGAACTCCAGGAAGGACTCGTCCACCACGATCAGGTCCAGGTCGGCCATGGCGTCCAGGAACTCGACCACCTCCCGCTTGGGCAGGAAGCCGCCGTCGGGGTTGTTGGGGTTGCAGACCACCGCCGCCCTGGTGCCGCGACGGCGGATGAACTCGGCGTAGCGGGCGAGGTCGAGGGCGAAGCCGCCGGCCTCCTGGAGCGGGAACATGTCGACCCGTTTGCCGGTCTCCATGGGCTGGTCGGTCCAGCGGCCGAACGTGGGGACGGGCACGGCGAGGGACTCGCGGATGAGCAGGTGGTCGAGCCAGGTGATCAGTTCCGTGGAGCCGTTGCCCATCGCCACGCACTGCGGGGGCAGCTGGAGCAGGTCGCACAGTTCGCCGGTGACGGTGCCGGCGTCGCTCGGGTAGTACGTGATGATCTCGCGCAGCCCGGACGCCAGTTCGTCGAACATGGCGGGCGTGGGGAAGTACGGGTTGCACGGGACGCAGAAGTCCACCGGGCCGCTCGCGCCGTCGCCGCTCTCCCGCGTCAGCGCCGCCATCGACGGGCTGTGCGCCGCCGTGCCGCGGAAGAGCGAGGTGACGTCGCCGGCCAAGGGAACCTCCGTCTGTGGGTGGCCCGTGCGGGGGAGCACGGGCCGCCCACAGATACGGAGGGCGGGGCCGCGGTGTTCAACGGCTCCCGCGACCGGGCCCCTTCACGCGCCGAACGAGTGCACCGTCGTGGTCCGGTACGTCTGGCCGGGGCGCAGCACCGTGGACGGGAAGGCGGGGTGGTTCGGGGAGTCCGGGAAGTGCTGAGTCTCCAGGGCCAGTCCGTCGCCCTGCCGGTAGGTGCGCCCGGACGGGCCGACCAGTGTGCCGTCGAGGAAGTTGCCCGAGTAGAACTGCACGCCGGGCTGGTCGGTGGCGATCTTCAGGGTGCGCCCGGAGGACGGGTCGCGCAGGGTCGCCATGTGCACCGGGCGGGCGGTGACGCCCTTGTCGAGGACGAAGTTGTGGTCGAAGCCCTTGGCGGTGACGATCTGCGGGTGGGCCGCGCGGATGTCGCGGCCGATCGGCTTGGCGCGGGTGAAGTCGAAGGGGGTGCCCTTGACCGGCGCGAGTTCGCCGGTGGGGATCAGACCCTGGTCGGTGGGGGTGTACCGGTCGGCGGCGAGCCACAGTTCGTGGTCGAGGACGCTGCCGCTGCCCTCGCCCGCGAGGTTGAAGTAGGTGTGGTTGGTGAGGTTCACGACGGTGGGCCGGTCGGTGGTGGCGGTGTAGTCGATGCGCCAGTCGCCGTGCCGGGTGAGGGTGTACGTCACCTTGGTGCGCAGCGTGCCGGGGTAGCCCATCTCGCCGTCGACGCTGACGTAGTGCAGGTGGAGGCCGACGTCGGAGCCCGAGGTGAACGGCTCGACGTCCCACACCTTGGTGTTGAAGCCCTTCGCGCCGCCGTGCAGGCTGTTGACGCCGTCGTTGACGGAGAGCTGGTAGGTGCGGCCGTCCAGGGTGAAGCGGCCGTTCGCGATGCGGTTGCCGTAGCGGCCGATGGTGGCGCCGAAGAAGGTGGTGCCGGCGACGTAGGCGGCCAGGTTGTCGTAGCCGAGGGACACGTTGGCGTGGCGGCCGTGGCGGTCGGGGATCTCCAGCGACTGGACGATGCCGCCGTAGGAGAGGACCTTCAGGCGGGTGCCGCCGTTCTCCAGGCTCCAGCGGTGGACCTTGGTGCCGTCGGCGAGGGCGCCGAAGGGTTCCCTCACCGGTCCGCGGCCCGGTGAGGGGGCGGCGGCCTGTGCCGTCCCGCCGAGCGTGGTGGCGGCGATGCCCGCGGCCGCCGCGCCCGCGAGGACCGTGCGTCTGTTCAGTTCCATGTGCGGCTCCCTGAGAAGGAAGGGCCCCGCGCTCCGGCGGGGCCCGAGCTGACCTACGAACCGGACTTGCGCTTGTTCCACACGTCGAAGCCGACCGCCACCAGCAGGGCCAGGCCCTTGATGACCTGCTGCCAGTCGGTGCCGACGCTGAGGAGGTTCATGCCGTTGTTGAGCACGCCGAGGACGAGACCGCCGATGATCGCGCCGAGCACGGTGCCCACACCGCCGCTCATGGAGGCGCCGCCGATGAACGAGGAGGCGATCGCCTCCAGTTCGAAGTTGACACCGGCCTTCGGCGAGGCCGCGTTCAGCCGGGCGGCGACCACCAGGCCGGCCAGGGCGGCGAGGACGCCCATGTTCAGGAACACCTGGAAGGTGACCCGCTTGTCCTTCACACCCGACAGCTTCGCGGCCGGCAGGTTGCCGCCGATCGCGTAGATGTGCCGGCCGAAGACGGCGTTGCGCATGACGTAGCCGTAGCCGACCACCAGCGCGGCCAGGATGATCAGGATGATCGGCGCGCCCTTGTAGCTGGCCAGCAGCAGGGTCAGTACGAGGATCGCGGCGACCAGGGCGACCAGCTTCAGCGCGAACAGCCTCACCGGCACCACGTCGAGGGTGAACTCCCGCTGCCGGCGCCGGGCCCGCACCTCCTGCCACACCACGGCCGCGATCAGGACGAAGCCGAGGAGCAGCGTGAGGTTGTGGTAGTTGGTGTTCGGGCCGGCCTCGGGCAGGAAGCCGTTGCCCATCTTCTGCAGGCCGTCCGGGAACGGGCCGAGGGTCTGTCCCTTGAGCAGGATCTCCGTCAGGCCCCGGAACAGCAGCATCCCGGCGAGGGTGACGATGAAGGACGGTATCCCGAGATACGCGATCAGGAAGCCCTGCACGGACCCGGCCGCCGCGCCCACCAGCAGGCACAGCACCAGCGCGACGGGCCAGGGCAGCCCGTGCTGCACGGTGAGGACGGCCGCGAAGGCGCCGACGAACGCGGTGAGCGAGCCCACCGACAGGTCGATGTGGCCGGCGATGATCACCAGCATCATGCCGATCGCGAGGATCAGGATGTAGCTGTTCTGGAGGACCAGGTTGGACACGTTGCGCGGCAGCAGCAGGTCGCCGCCGGTCCAGATCTCGAAGAGGACGACGATCAGACCGAGCGCGATCAGCATGCCGTACTGGCGCATGTTGCGGCGCAGTCCGTCCAGCACCAGGCCCAGCAGGCCGTCGCCGCCCCCTCCGCTGCCGCCCGGCGGCGCGGGGGCCGGGGTCTTGGCGGTCACATCCGTGCTCATCGGGTTACCTCTTTGTCCTGGGTGTCCTTCGTCATCCGGCGCATCAGCTCCTCCTGCGTGGCCTCGGCCCGCGGCACCTCGCCGGTCAGCCGCCCGGCGGACATGGTGTAGATGCGGTCGCACATGCCGAGCAGCTCGGGCAGTTCGGAGGAGATGAAGACGACCGCCTTGCCCTGCGCGGCCAGTTGGTCGATGACCGTGTAGATCTCGTACTTGGCGCCCACGTCGATGCCCCGCGTGGGCTCGTCCAGGATCAGCACATCGGGACCCGCGAAGATCCACTTGCTGAGGACGACCTTCTGCTGGTTGCCGCCGGACAGCTTGCCCACCGGCTCGAACACCGTCGGCGCCTTGATGTTCATGGACCTGCGGAAGCCCTCGGAGACCTGCCGCTCCTCGTGCTCGTCCACCACGCCGCGCCGGGCGACCTTGCGCAGCGCGGTCAGCGTGATGTTCCGGTTGATGGTGTCGATGAGGTTGAGGCCGTAGTGCTTGCGGTCCTCAGTGACGTACGCGATGCCGTGCCCGACCGCCTCCGCGACGGTCCGGGTACGGATCTCGGTCCCGTCCTTGAGGACCGTGCCGGCCGCGTACCGGCCGTAGGAGCGGCCGAAGACGTTCATCGCGAGTTCGGTGCGGCCCGCGCCCATCAGGCCGGCGATGCCGACGATCTCCCCGCGCCGCACCTGGAGCGACACGCCGTCCACGACCTTGCGCTGCTGGTCGATGGGGTGGAACACGGTCCAGTCGCGGATCTCCAGCGCCGGGGCCGCGCCCTCCTCGGCCTGGTGCGGGGTGCGTTCGGGGAAGCGGTGGTCGAGGTCGCGGCCGACCATGCCCGCGATGATCCGCTCCTCGGTGGTCTCGGCGGCCTTCACATCGAGGGTCTCGATGGTGCGTCCGTCGCGCAGGATCGTCACCGAGTCGGCGACCTTGCGGATCTCGTTCAGCTTGTGCGAGATGATGATCGAGGTGATGCCCTGCTTCTTCAACTCCAGGATGAGGTCCAGGAGTTTGTCGCTGTCCTCGTCGTTCAGGGCCGCCGTCGGCTCGTCCAGGATGAGCAGCTTCACCGACTTCGACAGCGCCTTGGCGATCTCCACCAGCTGCTGCTTGCCGACGCCGATGTCCGCGACCCGGGTCTCCGGGTGCTCGTCCAGACCGACCCGGCGCAGCAGTTCGGCGGCGTGCTTGAGTGTGTCGTGCCAGTTGATGAGCCCGCGGGTGGCGTGCTCGTTGCCGAGGAAGATGTTCTCGGCGATGGACAGGAACGGCACCAGCGCCAGTTCCTGGTGGATGATGACGATGCCGTGCTGCTCGCTGGCCCGGATGTCCTTGAAGCGGCACGGCTCACCCTCGAAGAGGATCTCGCCGTCGTAACTGCCGTGCGGATGAACCCCGGAGAGCACCTTCATCAGGGTGGACTTGCCGGCGCCGTTCTCCCCGCAGACGGCGTGGACCTCGCCCTGACGGACACTCAGGTTGACGTCCGACAGTGCCTTGACACCGGGAAAGGTCTTGACGATCGAGCGCATTTCCAGGACGGGTCCCGCCATGGTCGTGCCTTCCAGTCGTGTGCGGTCGGTGGGAGGGGACTGCTACTTGAGCTGGGCGTCGGTGTAGTAGCCGCCCTTGACCAGGACCTCTTCGTAGTTCGACTTGTCGACGCTGACCGGCTGGAGCAGGTAGGCGGGCACGACCTTGGTGCCGTTGTCGTACGACTTGGTGTCGTTGACCTCGGGCTTCTTGCCCTTCAGCACGTCGTCGACCATGGTCGAGGCGACGTCCGCGAGCTTGCGCAGGTCCTTGTAGACGGTCTGCGTCTGCTGCCCGGCGATGATCGACTTCACCGAGGCCAGCTCCGCGTCCTGGCCGGTGATGACCGGCAGCGCCTTGCTGCCGGAGCCGTAACCGTCGGACTTGAGCGCGGACAGCACGCCGATGGAGATGCCGTCGTAGGGCGAGAGGACCGCGTCGACGCGCTGGTTCTTGTAGGAGGAGGTCAGGATGTCGTCCATGCGCTTCTGCGCGGTGGCGCCGTCCCAGCGCAGCGTGGTGACCTGGTTGAGCGCGGTCTGCCCGGAGCGCACGACCAGCTTCTTGCTGTCGATGTACGGCTTCAGCACGGTCATCGCGCCGTTGAAGAAGTACTTCGTGTTGTTGTCGTCGTTGGAGCCGGCGAACAGCTCGATGTTGAAGGGGCCCTTGCCGTCCTTCAGACCCAGGTGGTCCACGATGTAGCCGGCCTGGAGCTCGCCGACCTTCTCGTTGTCGAAGGAGGCGTAGTAGTCGACGTTCTTGGTGCCGAGGATCAGGCGGTCGTAGGAGATGACCGGGATGTTCGCGTCCGCGGCCTCCTGGAGCACGTTGTTCAGCGACTTGTTGTCGATGGCGGCGATGATCAGGCCCTTGACGCCCTGGGTGATCAGGTTCTCGATCTGGGAGACCTGGGTGTCCGGGTCGTCCTCGCCGTAGACGAGCTTGGTCTTGTAGCCCTTGGCCTCCAGGTCCTTGACGACGTTCTTGCCGTCGGAGATCCAGCGCTCGGAGGACTTGGTCGGCATCGCGATGCCGATCGTGCCGCCGCCCTTCGAGTCGCCCTTGTCCTCCTTGGAGCCGCCCTCACCGCTCTGCCCGCAGGCGGTGAGGGTCAGGGCGAGGGAGGCGGCGGTGGCCATCGCGGCGAGTGCGGCTCTGCGGTTGCGCATGGTGGTCATCCTTGGGGTGGTGGGTGCGGGTCGGTCCGGTGGTGACTGCGGGGTGGGTCCGGCGCCGGGGTTGCTGGACCGCGCGCTCGGGAGGTGCTGCTGCGGTGCTGCTGAGGTACGGCTCTGAGGGGGCCGCAGTGGCGGACCGAGAATGGTCGTGTGGGATTGTGCGCGCCTGTGTCGTCTTCTGTGAAGCGCAGTTTCCGGAACGTTATGCCGGTGTGTCGAAGCGGCGCAGCGCGCCCGGAAGCCGGGAGCCCAGGGGCGCCATGTCGCCGTCCACGCCGTGCCGTTGGAGCAGATCCAGGGCGAGCCGGCCGCGCCGCACCCGCTCCCGGGCCGTGGCGAGGGTCACCTCGCGCAGCTGGTGGCCGTACGGGTAGATCCCGGGTGCCTTGGAGAGCCCGAACTTCAGGTACAGCGGCGCCCCGCGCCGGATCAGCTCGGCCACCTCGTACATCCGCACATAGCCGCCCAGGTCGTCCGGGGCCTCGATGTACATGTCCATCGGCGCCGCCGACACCCGCCGTATCTCGGTGAGGTGATCGAGGGTCAGGTCGCTGGGCACGTTGAGGGAGTCCGCGCCCAGGTACTCGTAGACGGCGTAGGAAGCCGGGTTGACCGGGCCGATCAGCGCGGAGACCTTGAGCGTGGTGTCGGCCGGGAGGATGCCCGCCGTGCGCGCCCGGTGCAGCGTCCACAGCACGCCCTCGTCCGCGACGAGCAGGCACTTCACGCCCAACTCCGTCGCCCGTACGGCGTCCTCGACACAGCCGGCGACCGCGTCGTGGCCCCGGGCGCGCAGCCCCGCCCCGCGCGAGTCGGTGCGCACCGAGCCGCCGGTGTCCCAGGTGCCGCGCGGCCCGGTGAACAGGCACAGCTCGATGTCGCGTTCGCCGGCCGCCTCGACCATCTCGGTGATCTCGGAGTCGGTCAGCATCCACACCCCGCTGCCCTGGCTGATCCGGTGGATCGGCACATCGAGCCGCGAGGCCTCCTTCAGGATCACCGCCAGCGCCTCCGGCCCCTCGCACGAAGGGATCTCGGTGCGCCAGCGGCCCCCACCGGGGAAGGTGTGCGGCGAGGCGTCGGCGGGGTCGAGGGCGGGGGCCGCCAGGCCGAGCGCGGTGAGCGCCTGCTCACCGGGCCTGCGGGCTGCCGGGGCGGAAGCGTCGGTCACAAGCTGTCCTTCGGTCGACGAGCCGGAGGTGTTCGACATGTCGAACGTGGTTCGTGGCTCGGGGTGTGAAAAGGCTTGCCGGGGGGCGGAAGACCTGGGGGTACGCCGGTCACGGCGTCGTCGGGTCACGCCGTGACCGGCGTACGGACGAGGGGCGGGTGGGTCAGGGGCGGAGGAGGACCTTGCCGACCTTCGGGTCGCCGCCGCCGACCAGGTCGACGGCGTGCGCGAAGTCGGTGAGCGGGAGTTCGTGGGTGACCAGCGGCAGCGGGTCGAGCAGTCCGGCCGCGAACATCCGCACCGCGTGCGCCCACGCGGACGGCGGCGCGCCGAAGACGGTGTGCACCTCCAGTTGCCGTACCACCAGGTCGGTCGGGTCGAGGCCCGCCGCGCCGGCGGCCGGGAGCCCGGTCAGCACCAGCCGGCCGCCGCGCCGGCACAGCGCGGCCGCGGTGCGGGCCGAGTCGGCGGACCCGGCGGCCTCCACGACCACGTCGAAGCCGCCGGGCAGATTCTCGTCCTTGGTGCGGAAGGCGGTCGCGCCGAACCGGCGGGCGAGCGCCGCCCGGTCGTCGCGGGCGCCGACCACCAGCAGCTCGGCCGGGGAGACCGCCCTGAGGAACCGCACGGCGAGCATGCCGAGCGTCCCCGTGCCGACCACCGCGACCCGCTCGCCCGGCCGTGCGCCCGCCTTCAGCGCGGCGGCGGCCACACAGGCGGCCGGCTCCAGCAGCGCGGCCGCGGTGAGGTCGGCGGCGTCCGGCAGGACGTGCAGCAGCCGGGCCGGGAGGGTGAGGGTGGGGGCCATCGCGCCGGGCTGCGTGAAGCCGGTCTCCTCGTAGCCCGCGCCGCACAGAGTGGTCTCGCCCGCGTGGCAGTGGTCGCACACCTGGCAGTTGCGGAAGCCCTCGCCGACCACCTTGCGGCCCACCAGGTCGCCCCGCACCCCGGGGCCGACCGCCCGTACCGTGCCGGACCACTCGTGGCCCGGCGTGAGCGGGTAACGGACGTACCCCTCGGGCCTGTTGCCCTGGTACACCTCGCGGTCGCTGCCGCAGACGCCCACGGCGTGCACGGCGACCAGGGCCTCGCCCGGGCCGGGGTCGCGGGGGGTGTGCGGGGCGAGGCGGTGCGCGCCGGGCGCTTCCACGACGACCTGGACGGAGACGGGGCGCCCTCCGGCCGTGACGGTCGCGTCACGCCCTTCACCCGGGGCGGTCACGTCGCGCCCGTCGTCCCGGGAGGCCCCTTCGCGCCCGTCGCCCCGGGAGGTCACTTCGTGCCCTTCGGGCGGCGGGTCTCCCAGCCCTCGGCCCACAGGTCGAACCGGGCCTGCTGCTGCGGGAACTCGGCCGCCGCGTCCGTGTCCAGCTCCACGCCGAGCCCCGGCGCGTGGCTCAGGTGGAAGCAGCCGTCGGCCGGGTCGACCTGCGGCGCGCCCTTGACCACCTTCTTGATCTCCGCGTCCGCGAAGTCGTTGAAGTGCTCGAGGATCTTGAAGTTGGGCGTGCTGAAGCCGACTTGGAGGGAGGCGGCGGTCAGTACCGAACCGCCGACGTTGTGCGGGGCCACCAGCATGTAGTGCGTCTCGGCGGTGGCGGCGAGCTTCCGGGTCTCCCAGATGCCGCCGATGTGGCCGACGTCGGGCTGGATGATGTCGACGGCCTGGCTCTCGAACAGCTCACGGAACTCGATCCGGTCGTGGATGCGTTCGCCGGTGGCCACCGGGAGGTCCACCTTGGCGGCGACCTTCTCGAGCGCCTTCAGGTTCTCCGGCGGGCACGGCTCCTCCAGCCAGGCCGGCTGGAACGGGGCCATCTCCCTGGCCAGCCGGACGGCGGTGGCGGGGGAGAAGCGGCCGTGCATCTCCAGCATCAGCTCGGCGTCCGGGCCGATGGCGTCGCGCACCGCCTCGATCAGCGAGACGGCGTACAGGGTCTGCTCGTGGTCGAGTTCGAAGTGACCGGTGCCGAACGGGTCGATCTTCAGGGCCCGGTAGCCGCGCTCCATCACGCCCTGAGCCGCCTTGTGGTACGCCTCCGGGGTGCGCTCGGTGGTGTACCAGCCGTTCGCGTACGCCTTCACCTTGTCGGTGACCTTGCCGCCGAGCAGTTGCCAGACCGGGACGCCGAGCGCCTTGCCCTTGATGTCCCAGCAGGCCATCTCCACGACCGCGATGCCGGACATCACGATCTCGCCCGCGCGGCCGTAGTCGCCGTACTTCATCCGGCGGACCAGGTCCTCGGCGGCGAACGGGTCGGAGCCGAGGATGTGGTTGGTCTCGGCCTCCCGCAGATAGCCGATCAGCGCGTCGGTGTGGCCGAGCATCCGGGTCTCGCCGACGCCCGTGATCCCCTCGTCGGTGTGCACCTGGACGTAGGTCAGATTGCGCCACGGCGTCCCGACCACGTGTGTGCTGATTCCGGTGATGCGCACGGCAGTTGCCCTTCCAGCTGTTCGATATTTCGTCACACGTTCGAAATGCTGGCGTGACAGTAAGGACGGGGTCAGGGGGGTGTCAATGGGGGCGACAGATAACGGTTTCGGCAAACCTTTCGACAGCTCTTTCGATCCCCCACGGAACCTTCACAACGGCCCCTAGGAACGCGGGCGGTGCGGAATCTAGTCTTCCCGCGTCATGAACTACTGCCACCCGTGCCGACGGCACCTCAACGGCGCCCTCCTCTGCCCGGGATGCGGCACTCCGGCCGAAGCGCTGCCGGTGGTCTCGGCCGGGCACGGCCTGTCTGCTCACGATGCGGAGTGGGAGCCGGCCTCGGTGGACGGCGGCGACGAGGACAGCGCCCCCGCGCCGGGCCGGGCGGAACGCCGGCGGGCCCAGGGGCGCGGACGCGGTGCGCGGGGCCGCGGCACGGCGGAACCGGAACCCGCGGCGGCGGACCGGGACGCGCCGGACCCGGGATCCGGTGTGGGAGAACCGGAATCCCGCGCGGTGGCGAGCCGGCGTGACCGCAAGGCCGCGCACCATCGCCGGCGGCGCCGCCGGACGCTGCTGATCACCGCCGGGTTCGTCCTGGCGGCGGGCGGTCTGAGCCTGGCCGAACTGGGGGTGGACGCGCCGGGCCTGCCCGGCTTCGCCGATCCCGGCCCGGCGGCGGCCGGCGCGGACACGGCGGACGGCGGTGCGGCGGAGTCGGGTACGCCGTCGACGGCGCGCCCGCTGGACGACACCTCCGGCGGGGCCGCGAGCGCCCGCCCCGCCTCCGCCTCGTCGTCGGCCTCCGCGTCGCCGTCCGCCTCCGCGACCGGCGGGACCCCGACGCCGAGCGGGACGGGCACGCCGACGGGTTCGGAGTCGGCGTCGCCGGGCGGGGGCGGGGAGACGGGCACGGGTGGCGACGGGGGCTCGGGCCCGGCACCGGGTTCGGGAGGCGAGGCGTCCCCGACACCGCCGGCCCAGCAGCCGACGTCCCCCGCGACCTCGGCCCCGCCCCCGACGACCGCACCCCCGAAGCCAGCCCCGACCCACACCTGCGACCGCTTCCTGTGGTGGTGCACCTGACCGCCCCCTGAGGGGCGCGGGGAACGGCGCGCCCGGCTCCTCGCACGCGCCCGCACCACAAGGCGACGGGCACCCCGCCCATGCCCACCCGGCCCGGAGGCCGCCCGGCCCGGAGGCCGCCCCCGCCGGGAGGGCGACTTCAGCCCTAGCCCAGCATCCGCCGCAACAACCCCCGCAACGTCACCCGCTCCTCGTCCGTCAACCCCGCGAGCGGCTCGCGGGCGAACCGCAGCCCCTCCCGGAGTTCACGGGCGACCCGCCGCCCCTCCTCCGTGGCCGCCGCCAGCTTCACGCGCCGGTCGGCCGGGTCGGGGCGCCGTTCGACCAGCCCCCGCACCTCCAGCCGGTCCACGATGCCGGTCACGTTCGACGGCTCACACTTCAGCTTCAGCGCCAGCTTGCGCATCGGCAGCGGCTCCAGCGACAGCAGGCTCAGCAGTCGCGCCTGCGCACCGGTCAGCGCGTGCTCACCGGCCGCCTCCTCGTAGTCCTCGTAGAACCGGGCCACGACGTCACCGATCAGCTCGACGACCTCCATGGTCACGGGATCGGGGCGGCGGGCGTTCGGGGGAGTGGCCATGGCGTCCAGGGTACCCGTTTGCTTGACAGGATGAAATGTTCAGGAGCATGGTTGTTTCATATGCTGAACTAAAATCACGTTTCAGCGGTGGGTCCCCACCCCACCCGCACGACACGTCCCGCACCGACCTACGAGAGGCGCCCCCATGTCCGACACCCCCACCCTTCCCCGCGTCAGCCGTGAATGGCACCTGGTCAGCCGTCCGGTCGGGTGGCCGAAGCCCGAGGACTTCGCCCTCGTGGAGGTCGAGCTGCCGCAGCCGGGCGAGGGCCAGATCCTGGTCCGCAACGAATACCTCTCCGTCGACCCGTACATGCGCGGCAGGATGTCCGCGGCCAAGTCCTACGCCGCCCCCTACGAGCTGAACCAGCCCATGCAGGGCGGCGCCGTCGGCGAGGTCGTCGTCTCGAACGCCGAGAACATCGCCGTCGGCGACCACGTCCTGCACTACGGCGGCTGGCGCGAGTACGCCGCCGTGGACGCCGCGCAGGCCGTCAAGGTGGACCCTGAGGCCGCGCCCCTGTCGACGTACCTCGGGGTGCTCGGCATGACCGGCCTGACCGCGTACGCGGGCCTGCTGCGCACCGCCTCCTTCAAGGAGGGCGACATCGTCTTCGTGTCCGGCGCGGCCGGCGCGGTCGGCAGCCAGGTCGGACAGATCGCCAGGCTCAAGGGCGCCTCGCGCGTGATCGGCTCCGCCGGCTCCGACGAGAAGGTGAAGCTGCTGACGGACGAGTACGGCTTCGACGCGGCCTTCAACTACAAGAACGGCCCGGTTTCCGAACAGCTCCGCGCCGCCGCCCCCGACGGCATCGACGTCTACTTCGACAACGTCGGCGGCGACCACCTGGAGGCCGCGATCGGCTCCCTCAACCTGCACGGCCGGGTCGCGATCTGCGGCGCCATCTCCGTCTACAACAACACCGAGCCCGCGCCCGGCCCGAAGAACCTCGCCCGGCTGATCCAGACCCGCGGCCGGATCGAGGGCTTCCTCGTCGGCGACCACTACGACCTGCAGCCTCAGTTCGTGCGGGAGGTCGGCCCCTGGGTGCGCTCGGGCGAGCTGAAGTACCGCGAGACGGTCGTCGAGGGCGTCGAGAACACCCTGGAGGCCTTCCTCGGCGTCCTGCGCGGCGACAACACCGGGAAGATGATCGTCAAGCTCTGAGGGACCGGCCCGCGGAGGTCTCGCCGTGTGCCGGACGCACCTTCCCGCACATTCCGGCATGCGGTAACTTCATTCCGAAACCGTTGTGATCGTGGGCGCGAGTCACGGCGGCACGAGGAGGAACGCAACCGATGGCCATCCAGCAGTCCGACGTGAAGTACACCGCGGTCGCCACCGCCGAGGGCGGCCGCGACGGCCGCGTCGCCACCGACGACGGCAAGCTCGACGTCGTCGTCAACCCGCCCAAGGAGATGGGCGGCAGCGGCGCCGGCACCAACCCCGAGCAGCTGTTCGCCGCCGGGTACAGCGCCTGCTTCCAGGGCGCCCTCGGCGTCGTCGCCCGCCAGGAGGGCGCCGACGTCACCGGCTCGACCGTCACCGCGAAGGTCGGCATCGGCCAGAACGAGGACGGCTTCGGCATCATCGTCGAGATCTCGGCCGACATCCCGAACGTCGACGCCGCCACCGCCCGGAGCCTGGTCGAGAAGGCCCACCAGGTGTGCCCGTACTCGAAGGCCACCCGCGGCGACATCACCGTGACGCTGGCCTGAGCCGATCGTTTCCCGGACGGAGGCCGCATCCCTGGACGTGGGGTGCGGCCTCCGTCCTGCCCGGCCGCCCTCCCGAAGGCCCTCGCTACAGTGGCCCCATGCGTGATCTCGGGGTGGGGTTCGGATATCTGCTGAAGGGCCAGCGCTGGGTGGCCCGGCACGGACGGGCGTACGGCTTCGGTCTGCTGCCAGGGCTGATCACCCTCGTCCTGTACGCCGCCGCGCTCACCGCGCTCGCCCTGTGGGGCGAGGACGCCGTCGCCTGGGCCACGCCCTTCGCCGACGGCTGGCCGAGTCCCTGGCTCGGCCTCTTCCGCGGTTTCCTCACCGCCGTCCTGTTCGCCCTCGGCCTGCTGCTGGCCGTGGTCACCTTCACCGCGGTCACCCTGCTGATCGGCCAGCCCTTCTACGAGAGCCTCTCCGAACAGGTCGACCGGGACGTCTCCCCGGACGGCACCGCGCCCGAGTCCGGCCTGCCGCTCTGGCGCGAACTGTGGATCTCCGCCCGCGACAGCCTCCGCGTGGTCGTACGGGCAGCGCTGTGGGGCGTCCTGCTCTTCGCGCTGGGCTTCCTGCCGGTCGTCGGCCAGACCGTGATCCCGGTGATCGGCTTCTTCGTCACCGGCTTCTTCCTCACCGAGGAACTGGCCGCCGTCGCCCTCCAGCGCCGGGACGTCGACCTGCGCGCCCGCCTCGCCCTGCTGCGCTCCCGCAAGACCCTGGTCTGGGGCTTCGGCACCCCGCTGGGCCTGGCCTTCCTGGTCCCGTTCGTCGCCGTGTTCCTGATGCCGGGCGCGGTCGCCGGCGCCACCCTCCTCGCCCGCGACCTGCTCGCCGAGGAGACGGGCGGGCCGGACGCGGCGCAGCGCCCCCAGGACGCGGACGGCGACGACGCGGACAGCCCCGCCGGATTGTGAAGGGTTCGTACGAGATTGCGGCCGCACGGCTGATCCCCGGACACCGCGGCGTCCCGGCGATTACCGTCGGACCGGGGACGCGTCCTCCCGCGAACAGCCCCGGTCCGGGAACCTGACCCCCGGACCGGGGCTGTTCGCGGTGTGTGCGGGGGTCCCGGTCCACGTCAGGGCTCACGGGCGGCGCTTTCGGGCGGCCGGCTCGGAAACGGCCCGGTGCGGTGCCGGTGACGTCGCCGACGGACGCGACGAGCCGTGGCAGCGCCCCGGGCGACACAGGCCGCACACGTCACGACACCCCGATGCCGCGGCCGTCGGCCCGGAAGACGCCCCGGCCGACGGCCGGGAAGCCGAGAAGAGGAGAGGCCCATGGCGACGTTCGTGCTCGTGCCCGGCGGCTGGCACGGCTCCTGGGCGTTCGAGGCGGTGGTCCCGCTGCTGGAGCGCGCCGGCCACACCGTCCACGCCCTCACCCTGACCGGACTGCGGCCCGACGACGACCGGGCGACGGTCGCGGCCGCCAACCTGGACACCCACGCCGACGACGTGCTGGGCCTCCTCGACCGCGCCCGCCTCACCGACGTGACGCTGGTCGGCCACAGTTACGGCGGGATGGTGATCGCCGCGGCCGCCGACCGCGCCCGCGGCCGGGTCTCACGGCTGGTGCATCTCGACGCCTATGTGCCGCGCGACGGGGAGTCGTGCTGGTCCTCCACCACCGAGCCCTACCGGCAGGCGTTCGTCGACGGCGCCACGAGCACCGGGTACGCCGTGCTTCCGCCGGCCGGCGGAGACCCCCGCCGCCGGCCCCATCCTCTCGCCTCGCTCACGCAGGCGATCCGGCTCACCGGCGCCGCCGAGCAGGTGCCCCGCCGCGAGTTCGTCTACTGCTCCGGATGGGAGGACCGGACCCCCTTCACCGCACTCCGCACCCGCCTCGAGGCCGATCCGGGCTGGCACGTGCGCGAACTCCCCACCGGCCACAACGCGATGCGCGAGGCCCCGGACGCGGTCGCCGCGCTGCTGACGTGAACGCGGTGCCGTCGCCGCACCGGCGACCGCACCGCCGCGGCCGCCGCTACCGCACCGAGAACCCGTACACCGTCTCCGAGCGGTAGACCTCGCCCGGACGCAGCTCGGTGCTGGGGAAGTCCGGTCGGTTGGGGGAGTCCGGGAAGTGCTGGGTCTCCAGGGCGATTCCGGCGTTCGGGGCGAGCGGGGCCGTGAGGTGGTCGGCGGTGTAGAGCTGGATGCCCGGCTCGGTGGTGGCCACCGTCAGGACGCGGCCGGAGACCGGGTCGTGCAGTTCGGCGATCTCCTCGGCGGCGGCCGTCACGCCCTTGTCCAGGACGAAGTTGTGGTCGTAGCCGGCGCCCACCGTGCGCGAGCCGCGGAAGTCGAAGCGGGTGCCGGCGACCTCGGCCGGTTCGCCGGCCGGGATCAGGCGCTCGTCCACGGGCGTGTACCGGGCGGCGGCGAGCCGCAGTTCGTGACCGCCGGCCGGGCCGGAGTCCGCCCCGCCGAGGTTCCAGTACGCGTGGTTGGTCAGGTTGACCACCGTCGGCGCGTCCGTGACCGCCTCGTAGGAGATGCGCAGCGCGCCCGACGCGTCCAGCGTGTACGTCACCGAGACCTCCAGCCGCCCCGGGAAGCCCTCCTCGCCGTGCGGGGAGACGCGGGCCAGGCGCACCCCGTGCGCGGCCTCCGTCGCCTCCCACACCCGCTTGTCGAAGCCGCTCGCGCCGCCGTGCAGCGAGTTGGGCCCGTCGTTGGGCGCGAGCGCGTACGTCCGGCCGTCCAGCGGGAACCGGGCGCCGCCGATCCGGTTGGCGTACCGGCCGACCAGCGCGCCGAGGAACGGCTCCGGGTGGGTGACGTACCCCGCGAGGTCCGGGAAGCCCAGCACCACGTCCGCCGGACGCCCGTCCCGGTCCGGGACCTCCACCGACTGCACGATCCCGCCGTACGTCAGCACCCGTACCCGTACCCCGGCCCGCTCCAGCGTCCAGCGGTGCACCGGACTCCCGTCGGGAAGCCGGCCGAAGATGTCGCTCATGCTCATGCGCAGCACCCTAAGGTCACGGCGTTCTCGCCGTGACGGTGCGGTAGGCGATCTCCGCGAGCCGCGCCTGGCCGTTGCGGCTCGGGTGGAACCAGTCCCAGTGACTGAGCTGCTGGGAGCCGAAGCGGTAGTCGAAGACCGCGTCGTGGTCGAACCGGCAGCGGCGGTCCTTCGCACACACGTCCGCCAGCACCTTGTTGTACGCCACCACCCGCGCCTGCACCGTCTCGCGCCGCGCCGTCGCCGCCCCGTCCAGCGCGTCCGCGTCGCCCAGCATCGACGGGCAGATCCCCAGCTTCCAGATCTGCTTGCCCAGTGGATTGGTCCGCCCCTCCGACCACAGCCGCTTCAGGTTCGGCACGCTGGAGACGTACACCTGCGTCTTCGGCAGCGTCTGGCGCAGGGTGTTCATCGCGTCCTGGAACTGGGTGCGGAAGTCCGCCACCGACGTCATCTCGGCCGTCGAGGCCCGGCACGCGTCATTGGCGCCGGCCATCACCGCCACCAGCGCCGGCCGGTGCACCACCGCCTTGTCCATCTGCGCCTTCAGATCACGCATCCGGGCCCCGGTCACCGCGTGGTTCCAGCTGTGCTGAGAGGCGCCGGCCACCCCGAGCAGCCGCACGGCCAGGCTGTTGACCGCGGCGTCGCTGCCCGTCGCCCAGGACACCTCCGGACAGTCCGTCAGCACCGCGCACGCGTCGAACCCGCGCGTGATGGAGTCGCCCACCGCCGCGACCGAGTCCGGTGAGGTGTCCCACTGCGGCGTCGGCGACGCGGACGCCCGTGCCCCCGTGTCGCCCGAGGTGCCCCGACCGACGGTGTCGCAGCCCGCGGCGGCCAGCACGGCCGTCACCGCCACGACGGCGTGCGCGGCCCGCAGACGGTGGCTTCGCTTCCGCATCCCTGGTGTTCCCCTCGGTCGTCCTACGGTGCAGCCGGTCCCTCCATGAGAACGCGCGGGGGTTCCCCACCCCCTCCGATGTGACGGCGCACACCCGTACAAGCGTCCCCATGGGTGAATGACGGGGGTTTCCTGGCACCGGGACCGACGGTACGTCACACTCCTTGCCCCGTCGCACGGTAGCCTCGCCATCAACGTGGCCGTCGCGCCACTGCCGCCCGCCCGCCCCTGACCCGCTCTGCCCGGAGGTCCCGTGACGACACGTGGAGTTCTGTACGTGCACTCCGCGCCGCGCGCGCTGTGCCCGCACGTCGAGTGGGCCGTCGGCGGGGTGCTCGGCACGCGCGTCAGCCTTGACTGGATCCGGCAACCGGCCGCGCCCGGCACCTGGCGCTCGGAGTTCTCCTGGCAGGGCCAGGCCGGCGCCGCCTCCAAACTGGCCTCCGCGCTGCGCGGCTGGCACCTGCTGCGCTTCGAGGTCACCGCCGAGCCGTGCGCCACCGCCGAGGGCGAGCGCTACAGCTGCACCCCCGACCTCGGCATCTTCCACGCCGTCACCGGCATCCACGGCGACATCCTCATCCCCGAGGACCGCCTGCGCGCCGCCCTCACCCGCTCCCGGGCGGGCGAGACGGACCTGGAGGCGGAGATCGCCAAGCTCCTCGGCAAGCCCTGGGACGACGAGCTGGAACCCTTCCGCTACGCGGGCGAAGGCGCCCCGGTCCGCTGGCTCCACCAGGTGGTCTGAAGGTCCTCGTGCCCCGTCCGGGGCGCGGGGCCGTGCCCGTGTGCGGCTCCGCCGCGTGGGCGCGACCAGCCCCCGCCGGCCCGCACCCGGCCGACGACAAGCGAAGAACGGCGTCGGCCCGAACCCCACCAGGGGCCCGGGCCGACGCCGTTCAGTACCGGGAGTCAGATCGTACGGAACGCCAGTACGACGTTGTGCCCACCGAACCCGAACGAGTCGTTCAGCGCGGCGATCCGCCCCTCGGCGGGCAGCTGCCGGGCCTCCCCGCGGACCACGTCCGCGTTCGCCTCCGCCTCGGGGTCGAGGTTCTCGACGTTGATCGTCGGCGGCGCCACCCGGTTGTACAGCGCCAGCACCGTCGCCACCGACTCCACACCGCCCGCGCCGCCCAGCAGGTGACCGGTCATCGACTTGGTCGCGGAGACGGCCATGTGGTCCGCGTGGTCGCCGAAGACCTTCCGCAGCGCCTTCAGCTCGGCGATGTCGCCGGCCGGCGTCGAGGTGGCGTGCGCGTTGACGTGCACGATCTCGGCCGGGTCCAGGTCGGTGCGGTCCAGCAGGTTGTGCAGGGCGTGCGAGATGCCGCGGCCCTCGGGCTCGGGCTGCACGATGTCGTGGCTGTCGGCGGAGATGCCCTGGCCGACCGCCTCCGCGTAGACGCGGGCGTCGCGCGCGGCGGCGTGCTCGGCGGACTCCAGCACGAGGACGCCGGCGCCCTCGCCGAGGACGAAGCCGTCCCGGGCGGCGTCGTAGGGGCGCGAGGCGCCCTCGGGGTTCTCGTTGTTCTTGGACATCGCCATCATGTTGCCGAACGCGGCGATCGGCAGCGGGTGGATCGCCGCCTCCGTGCCGCCGGCGACGACCACGTCGGCGCGGCCGGTGCGGATCATCTCGATGGCGTAGCCGATGGCCTCGGCGCCCGACGCGCAGGCGGAGACCGGGGTGTGCACGCCGGCCCGGGCGTTCACGAGGAGGCCCACGTTGGCCGAGGGGCCGTTCGGCATCAGCATGGGCACGGTGTGCGGGGAGACGCGGCGTACGCCCTTCTCCTTCAGCACGTCGTACTGGTCGAGGAGCGTGGTCACGCCGCCGATGCCGGAGGCGATGACCGCGCCGAGCCGGTCGGGGTCGACGGAGCCGTCCTCGCCGGCCTTGCCGGTGAAGCCGGCGTCCCGCCACGCCTCCTGGGCGGCGACCAGCGCGAACTGCGCCGAGCGGTCCAGCCGGCGGGCCTGGGGCCGGGGGATGGTCTCGGTCGGCTCCACCGCGGCCGGGGCCGCGATGCGGACGGCCTGCTCGGCCGCCCACTCCTGGGTCAGCGGCTTGACGCCGGACCTGCCGGCGACCAGACCCTCCCAGGTGGAGGCTGCGTCGCCACCCAGCGGTGTGGTTGCGCCGATACCGGTGACGACCACGGTGCGATTGGTCGAGCTCACGGGAATTCTTTCTCCAACGGATGCGAGGATTCAAACGGCGCCACCGCCGGGTGGCGGGGCAGTCAGCCCGAGGCGGTGATCGGTGGATCAGCCCTGGTGCTTGAGGATGTAGTCGGTCGCGTCGCCGACCGTCTTGAGGTTCTTGACGTCCTCGTCGGGGATCTTCACGTCGAAGCGCTCCTCGGCGGCGACGACGACCTCGACCATGGACAGCGAGTCGACGTCCAGGTCATCGGTGAAGGACTTGTCCAGCTGGACGTCCTCGACGGGGATCCCGGCGATCTCGTTCACGATCTCGGCGAGACCGGCGACGATCTCTTCCTGAGTGGCGGCCATGTCGGCGCTCCTTCGTAGATGTTCCAGAGGGTGTGGCAGTGCTGCCCGCACCGGACGCATGATCCGGCACGGAGTGCCTAGGGGAGGGTAACGACCGTCGCGGCGTAGACGAGACCCGCCCCGAAGCCGATGACGAGGGCGGTGTCGCCGCTCTTCGCCTCGCCGGTCGCCAGGAGCCGCTCCATCGCGAGCGGGATCGAGGCGGCCGAGGTGTTGCCGGTGGTGCGGATGTCGCGGGCGACCGTGACGTGCTCCGGCAGTTTCAGCGTCTTCACCATCGAGTCGATGATCCGCACGTTGGCCTGGTGCGGGATGAAGACGTCCAGGTCGTCCGGGGTGATCCCGGCCGCGTCCAGCGCCTGCTGGGCGACCTTCGCCATCTCGAACACGGCCCAGCGGAACACCGCCTGGCCCTCCTGCGTGATCGCAGGGAACTTGATGTTGCCCTCGCTGTCGACGGGCAGCCCGGACGGGTCACCGCTCCGGTAGCGGTCCCAGGAGACGGTCTGCTTGATCGTCTGCGCCTTGTCGCCCTCCGAGCCCCACACGGTCGGGCCGATCGCCGGCTCCGTGGAGGGGCCGACGACGACCGCGCCGGCGCCGTCGCCGAACAGGAAGGCGGTCGCCCGGTCCTCCAGGTCGGTGAGGTCGCTCAGCCGTTCCACGCCGATGACCAGGACGTACTCCGCGGAACCCTCGATCACCATGCCCTTGGCCAGGGTCAGGCCGTAGCCGAAGCCGGCGCAGCCGGCCGAGATGTCGAAGGCGGCGGCCTTGTCGGTGCCGAGCCGGTCGGCGATCTCGGTGGCGATGGCCGGGGTCTGGCTGAAGTGCGAGACGGTCGACACGACCACCGCGCCGATCTGCGCGGCCTCGATCCCGGCGTCCGCGATGGCCTTGCCGGACGCCTCGACGGACATGGCCGCGACGGTCTCCTCCGGCGACGCCCAGTGCCGGGTCTCGATGCCGGAGCGCGAACGGATCCACTCGTCGGACGAGTCGATCTTCTCGAGGATCACCTCGTTGGGCACCACCCGCGTGGGCCGGTAGCCGCCGACCCCGAGGATGCGGGCGTACGGGGCGCCCTTGCTGGGCTTGATCTTCGCCATGTTGGGTCGGCTCCTTAGGGCGTCAGGCGTTCGCGTGCTCGGCGACGAGGTCGCGGGCCGCGCCGAGGTCGTCGGGGGTCTTCAGCGCCAGCGTCCGCACGCCGGGCAGGGCCCGCTTGGCCAGGCCGGTGAGCGTGCCGCCGGGGCAGACCTCGATCAGGGCGGTGACGCCGAGTTCCTTGAACGTCTCCATGCACAGGTCCCAGCGGACCGGGTTGGCGACCTGGCCGACCAGCCGCTCGACGACCTCGGCGCCGCTGGTGACGGTCCGGCCGTCCTTGTTGGAGACGTAGGCGACCTTCGGATCGGCCGGCGAGAGCGCCTTGGCGGCCTCGGCCAGCTTCTCGACGGCGGGTGCCATGTGGTGGGTGTGGAAGGCGCCGGCCACCTTCAGCGGCACCACCTTGCGCACGCCCTCGGGCTTGTCCTCGGCGAGCGCCGACAGCTGCTCCATGGTGCCGGCGGCCACGATCTGGCCCGCGCCGTTGACGTTGGCCGGGGTCAGCCCCAGCTTCTCCAGGTGCGCCACGGAGACCTCCGGGTCGCCGCCGAGCAGCGCCGACATGCCCGTCTCGGTGACGGCGGCCGCCTCGGCCATCGCCAGGCCGCGCCTGCGGACCAGGGTGAGTGCGGCGGTGTCGTTCAGCACGCCCGCGAAGGCCGCGGCGGTGATCTCGCCGACGCTGTGGCCCGCGACGGCGTCGGGCGCGATGTCACCGAGTGCCGCGGCCGACAGGATCCCGGCGGCCACCAGCAGCGGCTGGGCCACCGCGGTGTCACGGATCGCGTCCGCGTCGGCCTGCGTCCCGTAGTGGACGAGGTCGAGTCCGATGGCGTCCGACCAGGCGGCCACACGGTCGGCGGCCCCGGGCAGTTCGAGCCAGGGGGTCAGGAAGCCGGGCGTCTGGGCGCCCTGGCCGGGAGCGACGAGTACGAGCACTCTCACACTCTCTCTTGGGGACGGCCACGGCCGCCCGTGAGGACAGGGACGAAGAACACGGAGGGGTTTTGTGGACCCCCGACAAAACGTCAGGCCTGGGGATCTCCATCGGCAAGCCGCCCCAGGATCAGGGCGATCCTCAGCGTGAACGCGGATCGTACATCGGAGGGCGACCATCCGGTGACGTCAGTCACACGTCGGAGCCGGTAGCGCACGGTGTTCGGGTGAACGAAGAGCATGCGGGCCGCCCCTTCCAGGCTGCTCGCCTGCTCCAGATAGACACTCAGCGTCTCCAGGAGCGCGGACCCGGCCTCCTCCAGCGGTCTGTAGATCTCCTCTACCAACTGCTCGCGGGCGCCCGGATCGCCCGCGATGGCGCGCTCCGGCAGCAGATCGTCCGCCAGCACCGGGCGCGGGGCGTCCTGCCAGGCGGAGCACGCCTTCAGACCGGCCGCGGCGGCCTGCGCGGACCGGGTCGCGGCGAGCAGGTCCGGCACGATCGGCCCGGCCACCACCGGCCCCGCCGCGTACGGCCCGATCAGCGACTTCGCCACCGCGAGCGGATTGTCGTTGCCGCCGGCGATCACCACGAGGCGGTTGCCCAGCACCCCGGTGAGCACCTGGAGCTTGGCGTGCCGGGCGGCCCGCCGGATGGCCTCCACGGTCAGTTCCGAGTCCCCGTCGGGCGCGGTCCCGAGCACCACGCAGACGTGCTCGGGAGAGTTCCACCCGAGCGCGGCGGCCCGTGACACGGCGCCCTCGTCCGCCTCGCCCGACAGGACGGCGTTGACGACCAGCGACTCCAGCCGGGCGTCCCAGGCACCGCGTGCCTCGGCGGCCTGGGCGTAGACCTGGGCGGTGGCGAAGGCGATCTCCCGCGCGTACACGAGCAGCGCCTCGCGCAGCACGGACTCGTCGCCGGGGGCCGCCACCTCGTCGATGGCGGACTCCATGACCTCGATGGTGGTGCGCACCATCTCCACGGTCTGGCGCAGGGTGATCGCCCGGGTCAGCTCGCGCGGTGCGGTGCCGAACACGTCGGTGGAGATGGCCTGGGGCGCGTCCGGGCGGCGGAACCACTCGGTGAAGGCCGCGATGCCGGCCTGGGCGACCAGCCCGATCCAGGAACGGTTCTCCGGGGGCATGGCCCGGTACCACGGCAGCGTCTCGTCCATCCGCGCGATGGCCTGCGCGGCCAGCGACCCGGAGGACTTCTCCAGCCGTCTCAGGGTCGCGGTGTGCGGATGGGCGGGGCGCGGTGCGGCTTCGGCGTCGCGGGATTCGGGTTCGGGCACGGGGACAAGACTGCCTTATCCGGACGCACGTACGTGCCGCCGGGTCCGGACCGAACGGTCCGCACCCCGCCGGCCTGCTCCCGGCCGGCCTCCCGGGGCCCCGGGGGCCGGGGCTACGGTGGTCCCGTGACCATGGACGTGCGGCGCGCGGCACAGCGCCACGAGGGCGGTGAGGAGGCGGCCGGGATCAGCACCCGGCACGCCTTCTCCTTCGGCCCGCACTACGACCCGGACAACCTCCGCTTCGGCACGCTGATCGCCTGCAACGAGGAGCGCCTGGCCCCCGGCGCCGGGTTCGCCGAGCATCCGCACAGCCACACCGAGATCGTCACCTGGGTCGTCGAGGGCGAGCTGACCCACCGCGACTCCACGGGCCACGAGAACGTGGTCCGGCCCGGCGACGTGCAGCACCTGAGCGCGGCGGCGGGCGTGCGCCACGTGGAGCGCAACGACGCCGACGTCCCGCTCGTCTTCGTCCAGATGTGGCTGACCCCGCTGGAGTCCGGCGGCGAGCCCCGCTACGCGGCGGTACGCGCCCTGCCCGACACGACCCCGTACACCGTGCCGGAGGCGGCCGCGACCCTCCACGTACGGCGCCCGGCGGCCGGGGAGCGCACGCCGCTGCCGTCCGCCGCGCACCTGTACGTCCATGTCGTACGCGGCGAAGTCCGCCTGTCCGGCGAGGAGTTGTCCCCGGGGGACGCGGCGCGGATCACCGGCGCCGGCCCCCTGGAGGCGGAGGCCGTGACGGACGCGGAGCTGCTGGTGTGGGAGCTGGACGCGGGATGAGCACGGCCGGCCCACGGGGGCCGGCTGGCCGTCGCGGCGGGAACGAACGGGGACGTGCGCGTCCGGGCGGGTGGACCCCGTCCGGCACGCGCGCGTCCGGGTGATGCCTACGGGCTGTCCGGCCCGAGGGCCGTCAGGTCGAAGGCGTCGGTGACGGCGCGGTATCCGTCGGCGGTCAGGTTGACGTGGTCGCCGGCGTCGAAGTCGCCCGGTGCCGGGTCGCCGGCGAGCTTGAGCGGCTGCGGTTCCTCGGTGCTCGCCGGGTCCATGGGGACCGCCACGGCCGCCTCGGCGTCCACGTAACCGACCGTGGGGGTGCTGAAGTCGATCTGGTCGGTGATCCACGTGTTGGCGGTGACGCGGTCGGTGTCCGCGTCGGCGGTGCACGCGGCGTAGCCCTGGCACGGGGTCAGGGTGGTGAGGACGACCTAACAGCAAGTTGTCGCCTACGACCGTCCTACGGCCGGATCGCAGGCCCAGGGCCGACCAGGGGGCCGACCCTCACGTGCGTCACCGGGCTCACCGAGGACGGTGGCCGGCGTCGGTGGCCGGGTACCCGAGAGGCCGCCTGGCGGGCTCGTGCCGTCCCGGGCGCCCATGCTTGCAGTCTGGCGGGGGCTGTGACGATGGGGATACCTGGGCTGATGCCGGGGCAGGGTTGAGCGAGACACACGTGTCGGGTGATCGGTCGGCACGCCCGCCGCCGTGGCTGGCTTTCTGTGGCTGAGGCCAGAACCTCATGGTCACGTGACCGTTGTGGGCTGTCAGACGGTGAAGAGCCGCAGCTTGACGCCGATGGAGTCGGCGAGGTGGTTGAGGTCCTAGGGATCGCTGGTGACCACCACTGGGGTTCGGGTGGTTGTAGGCGGCAAGCGAATCGTGACCGCTTTCCCGATCAAAATGGGGGGTGACGGCCTGTGATACGCGCTGACCACGCTCTGTCGGACAACCCCGTCGTACTGCGTGAACAGGTCAGAGTGAACCTCCGGAAAGCAGGCCTGTTGACGCTGTGCTACTCGTGCTTCGGGGGGGACCTGAGGCTCACGGTGAATGAGGTCGACTTCAGCATGGTCACCGGGGGTGGTGTGCAGATTCTCGACTTCGCCGTGGAGTTCTACACGGCTGGGCGGGCGATAGCTTCGGGGAAGAACGCGAAAATTGAATTCGCGGGGATGGCGGACGAGATCTACCTGGTCCTATCGGGTGCCGCAGTGACTGTGAGTTGCAGTTACGCGGACGGCGATGCGCAGATCCCGAAGGAAGAAGTGGTCGTTGTCAGTCGTGAGTTCCTGCGCGAAGTTCTTGCGGACTTGGAGAGCAGGTACCCGGACCTCAAGAAGAACGAAAACGTCAAGAAAATGCACTACTGGGCGTGAGGACACGATGCGGCCGGCCAGGCGCCGATCCCGTTGCCGAAGGTGAACGCCGGAAACGGGATCATGGCTGCCGTCACCGACCGGTGGAGGCGTCGCGGTGACGCGCCCCGGCCTGTCGCCGGTCAGGCGGTCCCGCGCAGTTCCGCCAGCACCCCGTCCGTGAAAGCCGGCCAGGCTTCGACGGCCCAGGGGCCGAAGGGGCGGTCGGTCAGGGCTGCGCAGGATGCGCCCGCGTCGGGGTCGGTCCACAGGAACGTGCCGGACTGGCCGAAGTGGCCGAAGGTGCGCGGGGAGGACGAAGCGCCCGTCCAGTGCGGGGACTTGCCGTCGCGGATCTCGAAGCCGAGGCCCCAGTCGTTGGGGTTCTGGTGGCCGTAGCCCGGCAGGACCCCCTTGGCGCCCGGGTACTGCACCGTCATCGCCTCGGCGACCGTGCGCACGTCCAGCAGCCGCGGCGCCTGGACTTCGGCGGCGAAGCGGAGCAGGTCGTCCACGGTGGAGACGCCGTCCTTGGCGGGGGAGCCGTCCAGCGTCGTCGCGGTCATGCCCAGCGGCTCCAGCACCGCCTGGCGCAGATACTCCGGGAACGGGATGTCCGTCGCCTTCGCCACATGGTCGCCGAGCTGTTCGAAACCGGCGTTGGAGTACAGCCGCCGCTCGCCGGGCGGGGCCGTCACCCGGTGCTCGTCGAAGGCCAGGCCCGAGGTGTGGGCGAGCAGATGGCGGACGGTCGCGCCGGGCGGACCGGCCGGCTCGTCCAGCTCGATCGCGCCCTCCTCGTACGCCACCAGCACCGCGTAGGCGGCCAGCGGCTTGGTGACCGAGGCCAGCGGGAAGCGGTGGCCGGTCGGGCCGTGGGTGCCGGCGACCGTGCCGTCGGCGCGCACCACGCCCGCCGCGGCGGTGGAAACCGGCCAGTTCTCGATCGACGCGAGGCTCTTCAACGACATGACGACGAGCCTAAGCGCTCACAGCCACAGTTCCAGCAAGGGGTCGGGCTTGGGCCGGAACCCCAGGGAGGCGTACAGCGGCGCGGCCTGGGCGGAGGTGGTGAGCTGCACCCGGTCGGCGCCCTGCTCGCGGAACCACTCCAGCAGACGGTCCATGCACGCGCGCGCGTACCCCCGGCGGCGGGCGCCGGGGTCGGTGGCGACGCTGAAGACGTAGCCGACCGTGCCGAGCGGGTTGCCGTCCCGGCCGATGCGGTACTCCAGGGTGCCCGCCACCAGCGCGGCCAGCGCACCCGGCTGCTCCGGGTGGTCCACGACGAACGCGGCGAAGCCGCCGTCCGGCTCGGCCAGCCGCGCCCGCAGCACGGGCAGCGAGTCGGCGTGCCAGTCGGTGGAGCGGTCCACCCCGGCCATCGAGTCGATCATCACCTGGCGCAGACGCAGCACTTCGGGGGCGTCGGCGGGCTCGGCACGGCGTACGGGATTCATGCCCCGCACGCTATCCAGCACGGCCCGGCCGCGTCCTGCCGTTTTCCCGGCGGACGTTCTCCGGCCCGCGCTCACCTGGAGCGCACCCCGCGCTTGCTTGGAGTGCACTCGAAGGTTCTAGCGTGGGGGCATGACGGTGACGCAGAACACGGCCGTGGCCATCGAGACCGTGGACGACTCCGCCCACCCCGACGCCTGCTCCGCCGACCCCCGGCGGCCCCCGCGCCCCGACGGGCAGGACCGCTACACGATCAGCGAGGTGGTCGCCTTCACCGGGCTGACGGCGCACACGCTGCGCTGGTACGAGCGGATCGGCCTGATGCCGCACGTGGACCGCTCGCACACCGGTCAGCGCCGCTACAGCAACCGCGACCTGGAGTGGCTCGACCTCGTCGGCAAGCTGCGGCTGACCGGCATGCCGGTGGCCGACATGGTGCGGTACGCGGAGCTGGTGCGCGGCGGCGAGGAGACCTACGGCGAGCGCTTCGAGCTGCTGGTGGCGACCCGCCGGGACGTCCTGGAGCGGATGGCCCAGCTCCAGGACACCCTCGCGGTGCTGGACTTCAAGATCGGCTTCTACGCGGACGCCGGGCGCCGCCCCGACGCGGAGCGGGACACGACGCGCTGACCGGTCACAGTTCGGCGAGCAGTTCGGCCTTCTTCACGGAGAACTCGTCGTCCGTCACCAGCCCCGCCCGGTGCAGTTCCCCGAGGTGCCGGATGCGCTCGGCGATGTCGGCCGGGTCGCGGCGGGCGGCGGCGACCGCGGCCACGGGGGCGGGCGCGGCGGCCCGTACCGCGGCCAGCACCGCGGCGGCGAACGGCAGCGACTCGTGGACCGGCCCGTAGCCGAGCCCGAACACCACCGCGGCGGGGTCCTGGTCCGGCGGCGCGGCGGCGCCCGACGCCGTACCGGCCTCCCGCGGCAGCAGCCGCAGATGCCCCTCGAAGACCTCCGGCGAGCGCCACTCCACGCCGCCGAGGTCGCCGACCGGGAAGCTCTGGTCGCCGGCCTTCCACTTCTCTGAGGAAGCGCCCGTCCACGACCAGCGGAACCGCACCGCCGTGCCGTCGAAGGACGCCTTGCCGTCGTAGGCCTTGAACCGGAGCGGCGGCTCGGGAGCGGCCACCAGATGGCGGTCGGCCGGGCCGGTCCCGGTGAGGCGGTCGCGCAGCTCGTCGGCGTAGTACTCGGCGAGGGTCGCCCGCTCGGCGGGCAGCACCAGCCGGTAGGGGTCGCTGCCCTCCTTCAGCTGCCCGTCGGCCGCCTCCATCAGCGGATCGGCGCCGGGGCGCGGCTCGGCGCGCAGGACCACGGTCCCGCGCCGGCCGGGAGTCAGCGTCACGCCGGCCAGCGCGGCCAGCGGAATCCGGCGCTCGCCGAGCGCCTGGAAGAGCTTCGGTGTCCGTATCCCCCGTTCGTATCGGATGAGCACGGAATCGGACTCGAACTCCCAGGCAGCATGAAATCCGGCCAGTACGTCACCCATGCGGCTCATCGTAGGCGGCACGGGCTTCTGCGTCCCTCCTCGCGCGGACCGCACTTCCTGCTGTCTCTACGCGCGTCCGGCCGTCGTCGTGCCTGGCAAACCCGCCCGGCATCCGTCGTCGTCATGGGCGCACCGCACCGAGTCGTACGCGCCGACGCCGATCTCGGCGAAGTTGGTGAGGCTGTCGGTGCCCGGGTCGAAGTAGCCGGCGTGACCCTTGGCGCCGTCGGCGGACAGCACCCGCGCCCCGAAGGCCCGGGAGACCGGGTCGGCGCCGTGGCCGAATCCGCCCAGCTCCAGATAGGGGACGTCGCGGATCCAGTCGGTGGCGTTGCGCATGGCCCACACCCGCGCGGAGGTGCCGAGCCGGGCGACGGTCTGCGCGTGCATGCCGGGGCTGGCCGCGACCGCGATGTCGGAGACCCGGCCGGGCAGCGAGCGCGCCGCGAGGCCGCACACCACCGAGCCGTAGCTGTGGCAGAACAGGGCGACGGGGGTGGCGCCGGGCAGGGCGCGCAGCAGCCCGTTCAGCCGTACGGCGCCGTCCTCGGCGCGCATCGCGGTGGCCGCGTCGACGCCGATGCCGCTGGGTGCGGTGTAGTCGGCCCAGGCGATGACGGCGGTGCGGGTGCCGGGGCTCGCGGTCCGCTCGGCGGTGTAGAGGGACTTCGCCATGCCGTACGCCGCCGTGTAGGGGCGGTAGGTCTTGCGGAAGGTGAACAGGTCGGTGTCGACGCCGGGGACGACGACGGAGATCCGCTTCGCCCGGGTCAGGTCGCCGAAGGCCTCGGCGACGCGGCCGGAGCCCTCGGGGTCGAAGGCGAGGATCTGGCGGTCCTTGCCCATGAGCGCGGCGAAGTGTTCCTCGCGCCGCCCGGCGTCCTGCTGGCCGGCGGGGGTGAGCCGGCTGTCGCGGGTGCGCTTCAGCTCGGCCGCGCGGGCCTGGCCGAGCGCGACGCGGTTGGCCTCGTAGCGCAGCGGGACGGGCGCGCCGTTCATGTTGCCGACGGCCAGCGGATAGCGGTGGGCGAGCAGGTCGCGGTCGTGCGCGCCGAGCGAGGCGAAGAAATGGGCGATCCGGCCGGGGGCCGCGTCGGGGTCGGGCAGCCGGTGGCCGTGCAGGCTGCCGTGCTGCCAGGCGGCCAGGGAGGCCTGGAGGGCGGTGGACCCGCGGTGGCCGCGCGAGGCGGTCCAGCCGGTGGTCGTCAGCATCACGAAGACGACGGCCAGCGCGAGCAGGGCGCGCCAGACGTTGAGCGGCGGGGAGGCGTCGAAGGAAGTCACTGGGAGGACACACTAGGAGAACGGGACGGTCTCGCGTTAACCGAGTGACACGGATCACGTTTCAAGTCGCGTGACCGGAATCTCAGTTCGCACCCCCGTTCAAGATCGCTTGCTCGTACGGCAGTTCGAGGCGTCGCTCAGGCGTCCGTGCCGGGACCCGTCCCCGGCTCCGGGTCCGCGTCCGTGCCCAGGTCCGCTCCGTCGTCCGTACGCCAGCTGCCGGCCAGGGCCGGGCCGATCTGGTCCAGATGGGCGGCGGTGAGCGTGCGTATCGCGGCCAGGCTGAAGTCCTCGCCGGTGCTCCACTGACGGCCCGTCACCCGCATCACGCCGCCGAAGACCGCCACCGCCAGGCGCGGGCGCGGATCGGCGTCCACGTCCAGGCCCTCGCGGGCGGCGAGCAGCCGGGCGATCTCCTCCTCCGTCTCCACCGAACGGCGCAGATACGCGGCCAGCAGCGCGGGGGTGGACTCGATCACCCAGAACATCCGCAGATACAGCTCGACGGGCACGACGCTCTCCACGGCGTCGTTGATCGTGTCCCAGCTGTCCAGCACCGCCCGGCGCAGCGCCTCCATCGGGGTCTCGCGGGACGGGCGGGCGGCGAGCGCCTGGACGAAGTGCGCCTCCACGGTGTCCTGCACCGCGAAGGCGGCCTCCTCCTTGCCTGGGAAGTAGCGGAAGAAGGTGCGCTGCGAGACGCCGACGGCCTCGGCGATGTCGTCGACCGTCGTCTGCTCGTAGCCCTTGGTGGTGAACAGTTCGAGCGCGGCCCGCAGCAGTGCGTCGCGGGTGCGCCGCTTCTTGCGCTCGCGCAGTCCCGGCCGCGGCGCCGGCTGTGGCACCGCCTCGGCGGTCCCCGCCGTCTCCATGTACTTCTCCGTGCTTCCCGCGGCCCTCGGGCCAACTGTTTCCCCAGTTCAGCCTATAGGAGGGTGACGTGTCAGTTACCGACTTGTGAATCGGTTTGTCACTTGTCAGTGGCTGACACTAGCCTCGCTGTATGACTAGTCAGACCACCATCGACGCAACGGGTCAGGGGGGCGGTGCGTCCGGGGACCCGTCGCACCCCGCGGCGGCCGGGGGCCTGCGCGGCCACCCCTGGTTCACCCTGATCACCGTCGCCGTAGGGGTCATGATGGTGGCCCTGGACGGCACCATCGTGGCCATCGCCAACCCGGCCATCGGCAAGGACCTCCACGCCAGCTGGGCGCAGCTCCAGTGGATCACCAACGCCTACTTCCTCGCCCTCGCCGTCTCGCTGATCACCGCGGGCAAGCTCGGCGACCGCTTCGGGCACCGGCAGACCTTCCTGATCGGTGTGACCGGCTTCGCCGCCGCCTCGGGCGCCATCGGCCTGTCGGACACCATCGGCATGGTCGTCACCTTCCGCGTCTTCCAGGGCCTGTTCGGCGCGCTGCTGATGCCGGCCGCGCTGGGTCTGCTGCGGGCCACCTTCCCGGCCGAGAAGCTGAACATGGCCATCGGCATCTGGGGCATGGTCATCGGCGCCTCCACCGCCGGCGGCCCGATCCTCGGCGGCGTCCTCGTCGAGCACGTCAACTGGCAGTCGGTGTTCTTCATCAACGTGCCGGTCGGCGCCCTCGCCCTGATCCTGGGCGTGGTGATGCTGCTCGACCACCGCGCCGAGAACGCCCCGCGCTCCTTCGACATCCCCGGCATCGGGCTGCTGTCCGGCGCGATGTTCTGCCTGGTGTGGGCGCTCATCAAGGCGCCGACCTGGGGCTGGGGCGACGGCAAGACCTGGGCCTTCCTCGGCGCCGCGGTCCTCGCCTTCGCGGTCTTCGCCTTCTGGGAGACGCGGGTCAAGGAGCCGCTGATCCCGCTCGGCCTGTTCCGCTCGGTCCCGCTGTCGGCGGGCGTGGTGCTGATGGTCCTGATGGCCATCGCGTTCATGGGCGGTCTGTTCTTCGTCACCTTCTACCTGCAGAACGTGCACGGCATGAGCCCGATCGACGCGGGTCTGCACCTGCTGCCGCTCACCGGCATGATGATCGTCGCCTCGCCGCTCGCGGGCGCGATGATCACCAAGGTGGGGCCGCGCATCCCGCTGGCCGGCGGCATGGTCGCGACCGCGGTCGCCATGTACGGCATGTCCACGCTCGACACGGGCACGGGCAGCGGCGTCATGTCGGTCTGGTTCGCGCTGCTCGGCCTCGGCCTCGCCCCGGTCATGGTCGGCGCCACCGAGGTCATCGTCGGCAACGCGCCGATGGAGCTGTCCGGCGTGGCCGGCGGTCTCCAGCAGGCCGCCATGCAGATCGGCGGCAGCCTCGGCACGGCCGTGCTGGGCGCCGTGATGGCCTCCAAGGTCGACAACGACCTGGCCGGCAACTGGAAGGACGCCGGACTGCCGCCGCTCACCGCGGCCCAGGCCGACCAGGCCTCCCAGGCGGTGCAGCAGGGCATCGCGCCGGTACCGAAGGGCGTGCCGGAGGCGGTCGCCGCGAAGATCGCCACCGTCGCCCACGACACGTTCATCTCCGGCATGAGCCTCGCCTCGCTCGTCGCCGCCGGCGTCGCGGCCGTGGCCGTCCTGGTCGCCCTGCTCACCAAGCGCGGGGTGAACGCGGAGGCCGGCGCGGGCGTGGGCCACATCTGACGGTCCCGCCACGGCGCGCGCCCGCTCCGTCCGCCCCACTCCGGTTCGCCCGTCAGAGTGATGCCGCCCGGGTCCGCCCGCCCCGGACCCGGGCCGCGGGTGACAGTGGGTCACGTCCTGCGCAGGGCAAGGAGGTGCTCCGCGGCGGCGCGCTGCTGGAGGGGGGCAGCGCGCCGGGCGGCGGAAAAGGGGATTGACCCACGGAGCCGGGGTACCCGCACCTCGAACCCCAAGAACGCCAACTCGACCCGGCGTTCGAGGAGTTGATGATGGCGGGCTTCGGACACGGAACGCGCGCACACCCCCGGTCACGTAGCCGGACGTGGTCACGGACCGGGCCGGACAGCGCGACGCTCGGAATCATCGGAACCATCTGCGCGATCGCCGGATTCTTCGTGCTGGGCATCGTCCTGGGCCCGGTGGCGGTCGTCTGCGGCTGGCTGGCGATGGGCCGCAGCTGGGCGGGGGCCGACCGCTCGGTGCCGGCTCTGGTCGCCCTCGTCCTGGGCGCCATCGACACGCTCCTGGCCGTCGTCGCACTGGCCGGAGCGGCGACCTGGGGCAACGGCATGCTGTGACCCGGGCGTCCGAAGAACGGGACCGGGCCCCCGCCTCTCCACGAGGCGGGGGCCCGATGCCGTGTCCGGGGGTCCCGGGCGGGGGCCGGGGTCCCGGGGCGGGCGCCCCGGGACCCGTGAGGGCTACGCGTCTCCGCCCGCCGGGCCGGGGTCGGCCGCCGACACGTCCAGCAGCCGGTAGCGGTCGATCGCCTGCTTGAGCACCGAGCGGTCCACCTTGCCCTCGCGCGCCAGCTCGGTCAGCACGCCCACCACGATCGACGGGGCGTCGATGTGGAAGAACCGCCGGGCCGCCCCGCGGGTGTCGGCGAAGCCGAAGCCGTCCGCGCCCAGCGACTGGTAGGCGCCCGGCACCCAGCGCGCGATCTGGTCCGGCACCGAGCGCATCCAGTCGGAGACGGCCACGAACGGCCCCTCGGCCCCGCTCAGCTTCCGCGTCACCCACGGCACCCGCTGCTCCTCCTCCGGGTGCAGCAGGTTGTGCTCCTCGCACGCCACGGCCTCGCGCCGCAGCTCGTTCCAGGACGTCGCCGACCACACGTCGGCCTTGACGTCCCAGTCCTCGGCGAGCAACCGCTGGGCCTGAAGGGCCCACGGCACCGCCACGCCCGACGCCATGATCTGCGCCGGGATCTGCCCCGCCGTGCCGGCGGAGATCCGGTGGAGACCCTTGAGGATGCCCTCGACGTCCACGTCCGCCGGCTCGGCCGGCTGCTGGATCGGCTCGTTGTAGACGGTGAGGTAGTAGAAGACGTCCTCGCCGTGCGGGTGCTGCTCGTCGGCGCCGTACATCCGGCGCAGGCCGTCCTGCACGATGTGCGCGATCTCGTAGCCGTACGCCGGGTCGTAGGCCACGCACCCCGGGTTGGTGGAGGCCAGCAGCTGCGAGTGGCCGTCGGCGTGCTGGAGCCCCTCACCGGTCAGGGTCGTACGGCCGGCGGTCGCGCCCAGGACGAAACCGCGCGCCAGCTGGTCGGCCATCTGCCAGAACTGGTCTCCGGTGCGCTGGAAGCCGAACATCGAGTAGAAGACGTACACCGGGATCAGCGGCTCGCCGTGGGTGGCGTAGGCCGAGCCCGCCGCGATCGCGGAGGCCGTGCAGCCCGCCTCCGAGATGCCGTCGTGCAGCATCTGCCCGGTCGGCGACTCCTTGTACGCCAGCAGCAGATCGCGGTCCACGGACTCGTACTGCTGACCGAGCGGGTTGTAGATCTTCGCACTCGGGAAGAACGAGTCCATGCCGAAGGTGCGGTACTCGTCCGGCGCGATCAGTACGAACCGCCGCCCCAGCTCCTTGTCCCGCATGAGGTCCTTCAGCAGCCGCACGAACGCCATGGTGGTGGCGATGGCCTGCTGGCCGGAGCCCTTCTTCACGGACGCGTACGCCTTGTCGTCCGGCAGCGCCAGCGGCTGGGCGCGCACGACGCGGGTCGGGACGTACCCGCCGAGCTGTTTGCGCATGTCGTGCATGTACTGGATCTCGTCGGTGTCGCGGCCCGGGTGGTAGTACGGCGGCGCGCCGGACTCCAGCTCCCGGTCGGAGATCGGCAGGTGCAGCCGGTCCCGGAAGCGCTTGAGGTCGTCGACCGTCAGCTTCTTCATCTGGTGCGTGGCGTTGCGGCCCTCGAAGTTGGGGCCCAGCGTCCAGCCCTTGATCGTCTTGGCCAGGATGACGGTGGGCTGGCCCTTGTGCTCCTTGGCCGCCTTGAACGCCGCGTAGATCTTGCGGTGGTCGTGACCGCCGCGGCCCAGGTGCAGGATCTGGTCGTCGGTCATGTGCTCGACCATGGCGCGCAGCCGCTGGTCGTCGCCGAAGAAGTGGTCGCGGATGTAGGCGCCCGACTCCGTGGCGTACGTCTGGAACTGGCCGTCCGGGGTCGTGTTCATCCTGTTGACGAGGATGCCGTCGCGGTCCTGCGCCAGCAGCGGGTCCCAGGAGCGGTCCCAGATCAGCTTGATCACGTTCCAGCCGGCGCCCCGGAAGACCGACTCCAGCTCCTGGATGATCTTGCCGTTGCCGCGCACCGGGCCGTCCAGGCGCTGGAGGTTGCAGTTGACCACGAAGGTCAGGTTGTCCAGGCCCTCGCGGGAGGCGATGGACAGCTGGCCAAGCGACTCCGGCTCGTCCATCTCTCCGTCGCCGAGGAAGGCCCACACGTGCGAGTCGGAGGTGTCGGCGATCCCGCGCGCCTGCATGTAGCGGTTCATCCGGGCCTGGTAGATCGCCCCGATCGGGCCGAGGCCCATGGAGACGGTGGGGAACTCCCAGAAGTCCGGCATGGAGCGCGGGTGCGGGTAGCTGGACAGGCCGTAGGGCGCTTTCGACTTCTCCTGGCGGAAGCCGTCCAGGTGCCGTTCGGTGAGCCGGTCCAGCAGGTACGCGCGCGCGTAGATGCCCGGCGAGGCGTGCCCCTGGAAGAAGACCTGGTCGCCGCCGCGGCCGTCGTCCTTGCCGCGGAAGAAGTGGTTGAAGCCGACGTCGTAGAGCGAGGCGGAGGAGGCGAAGGTGGCGATGTGGCCGCCGACGCCGATGCCGGGGCGCTGGGCGCGGGAGACCATCACCGCGGCGTTCCAGCGGGTGGCGTTGAGGATCTTGCGCTCGATCTCCTCGTTGCCCGGGAAGAACGGCTCGCTCTTGGTGGGGATGGTGTTGACGTAGTCCGTGGAGCGCATCTCCGGGACGGCCACGCGCTTCTCCCGGGCGCGCTCGATCAGCCGGAGCATGAGGTAGCGGGCCCGTTCCCGGCCGCGCTCGTCGACGGCGGCGTCGAGCGAGTCGAGCCACTCCTGGGTCTCCTCGGGATCGAAGTCAGGAACCTGACTCGGAAGGCCGCCAATGATGATCGGGTTTCGATCGGATCCGGAAGCCACGCTGTTCCTTACCTGTCAGAGGGCGACATTTCTCGGTTTGTGCTCGGGTTGTCGGGTTGTCATCCTGTGCCTGGACCATTCCCCATCGTGTACCTCGCGCAGGGCAAAGTCATCTCTACCGGGGGACAGAGCGACGCACTCGGGACCATCGGCTCTCCCCGGCGGGGTTGCCGACCGGGCGAATCGGACACAATGGTGTGGTGTGCGTCACCGAGGGCCGGGATACGGTGTCAGGAGTTGCGGCGACACAGTCGGGAACGTCACCGTTTCGGCGGTCCGAACCGCCGGGTACTTGCGCGATCCGGTCCGCCCGTGTGGACTACGGCCAACGCTTCGCGCACGCGCGAGGCCGAAGACCCAATCGCAACACCATCAGGAGGCAACCCGTGAGCGCGACCGCGGACCACGCGGAGGAGCGGACCAACCCGGCCGGCAGGCTGGGTTTCCAGCCCGGACAGGTGGTCCAGGAGATCGGCTACGACGACGACGTCGACCAGGAGCTCCGCGAGTCCATCGAGGAAGTCATCGGCAGTGAGCTCGTCGACGAGGACTACGACGACGTTGCCGACGCCGTGGTGCTGTGGTTCCGCGACGAGGACGGCGACCTGACGGACGCGCTGGTCGACACGCTGAGCTTCCTCGACGAGGGCGGAGTGATCCTGCTCCTGACGCCGAAGACCGGCCGGGACGGATACGTCGAGCCCAGCGACATCGGAGACGCGGCGACGACCGCCGGTCTGTCGCAGACCAAGAGCGTCAGTGTGGGCAAGGACTGGAACGGCACCAGGCTGCTCACGCCGAAGGCGGCCAAGTCCAAGAAGTAGTCACCGGGCGTCAGTGGCGTCCGAGCCCGGCGGGCGGGCCGATTCGTCGGCCCGCCCGCCGACCCCGTGGTGATCGCTGCGTAGGGTGGTCCCACCCGAACAGCCCCACCGGAGGGAAGCAGGACGATGGCGATCCAGGTCGGCGACAAGGCGCCCGATTTCGAGCTGAAGGACAACCACGGCCGCACCGTGCGGCTGTCCGACTTCCGCGGCGAGAAGAACGTCGTGCTGCTCTTCTACCCGTTCGCCTTCACCGGCGTGTGCACCGGCGAGCTGTGCGCCCTGCGCGACAACCTGCCGAAGTTCGTCAACGACGACACCCAGCTGCTCGCCGTCTCCAACGACTCCATCCACACCCTGCGCGTCTTCGCCGAGCAGGAGGGCCTGGAGTACCCGCTGCTCAGCGACTTCTGGCCGCACGGCGCCACCTCGCGCGACTACGGCGTCTTCGACGAGGACAAGGGCTGCGCGGTGCGCGGCACCTTCATCGTCGACAAGGACGGCGTGGTGCGCTGGACGGTCGTCAACGGCCTGCCCGACGCGCGTGACCTGAACGAGTACGTGAAGGCCCTCGACACCCTCTGACCGGCGCCCGCCGACGCGTTCGGCCGCACCGCCTGCCGGGGGCGGGAACCCGTCACTAGGATCGAGACGTTGATCCCATATCCGATGCACGACGGGGCTCCCCGCCCCCGGACACCAATGGAGGACTCGTGGGAGTCAGCCTCAGCAAGGGCGGCAACGTATCGCTGACGAAGGAGGCGCCGGGCCTGACCGCGGTCCTCGTCGGCCTGGGCTGGGACGCCCGCACGACCACCGGCACCGACTTCGACCTGGACGCCAGCGCGCTCCTGCTGAACGCGGCGGGCAAGGTCGGCAGCGACCAGAACTTCGTCTTCTTCAACAACCTCAAGAGTCCGGACGGCTCGGTCGAGCACACCGGCGACAACCTCACCGGTGAGGGCGAGGGCGACGACGAGGTCATCAAGGTCGACCTCGCCGCCGTCCCGGCCGACGTGGAGAAGATCGTCTTCCCGGTCTCGATCTACGACGCCGAGAACCGCCAGCAGTCCTTCGGCCAGGTGCGCAACGCCTACATCCGCGTCGTCAACCAGGCCGGCGGCGCGGAGATCGCCCGCTACGACCTGTCCGAGGACGCCTCCACCGAGACGGCGATGGTCTTCGGCGAGCTGTACCGGCACGGCGCGGAGTGGAAGTTCCGCGCCATCGGCCAGGGCTACGCCTCGGGCCTGCGCGGCATCGCGCAGGACTTCGGTGTGAACGTCTGAGCCACAGCCCCACCCCGCTCGGGAACGCCCGCGGGAACTCCTGAGCGGCTGAACGCCTGACCGTCCGGCGCCGCGCGTTTCCGCGCGGCGCCGGACGCGCAGGACAACCAGAGAAGCACCGTTCCGGGGAGGACCAGCATCATGGGCGTCACACTCGCCAAGGGGGGCAACGTCTCCCTGTCCAAGGCCGCACCCAATCTGACCAACGTGATGATCGGTCTGGGCTGGGACGCGCGCTCCACCACCGGAGCACCCTTCGACCTCGACGCCAGCGCGCTGCTGTGCTCCGCCGGCAACCGGGTCATGGGCGACGAGTGGTTCGTCTTCTACAACCAGCTCAAGAGTCCGGACGGCTCGGTCGAGCACACCGGCGACAACCTCACCGGTGAGGGCGAGGGCGACGACGAGTCGATCCTGGTCGACCTCGGCAAGGTGCCGCCGCAGTGCGAGAAGATCGTCTTCCCGGTCTCGATCCACATGGCCGACGAGCGCGGCCAGACCTTCGGCCAGGTCTCCAACGCCTTCATCCGTGTCGTCAACCAGGCCGACGGCCAGGAACTCGCCCGCTACGACCTCAGCGAGGACGCCTCCACCGAAACGGCCATGATCTTCGGCGAGCTCTACCGCTACCAGGGCGAATGGAAGTTCCGTGCCGTGGGACAGGGGTACGCGTCCGGACTCCGGGGCATCGCTCTAGACTTCGGAGTCAACGTTTCGTAAAAAGCCGGGTACGGCGACGGGGGAGACCCGTACGCAGGCGACGGGGGAACCCGTACACATACGGATTGGGTAGCCAGTGCTTCTGAAAACCTTCGGCTGGTCGTTCGCGATCACCGTGATCGGCTTGATCGCCGCGGTGTTCTACGGGGGATGGACCGCCTTCGGCGTGGTGGCGATCCTCGCCGTCCTGGAGATCTCGCTGTCGTTCGACAACGCGGTGGTCAACGCCGGGATCCTGAAGAAGATGAACGCCTTCTGGCAGAAGATCTTCCTCACGGTCGGCGTGCTCATCGCGGTCTTCGGCATGCGGCTGGTCTTCCCCGTCGTCATCGTCGCCATCACGGCGAAGATGGGTCCCATCGAGGCCGTCCACCTGGCCTTCAGCGACAAGGACCGCTACCAGCAGCTGGTGACCGACGCCCATCCGGCGATCGCCGCCTTCGGCGGCATGTTCCTGCTGATGATCTTCCTCGACTTCATCTTCGAGGACCGGGACATCCAGTGGCTGCGCTGGATCGAGCGGCCGCTGGCCAAGCTCGGCAAGGTCGACATGCTGTCGGTCTGCATCGCGCTGATCGTCCTGCTGATCACCTCCTTCACCTTCGCCACCCACGCCCACCAGCACGGCGGCGGCCACGTCGACAAGGCGCAGACGGTCCTGATCGCCGGCATCGCCGGTCTGATCACGTACATGGTCGTCGGCGGACTGTCCGGGTTCTTCGAGGACCGCCTCGAAGAGGAGGAGGAGCGCGAGCACGAGGAGGAGGAAGCCGCCGCCCGCGGCGGCAAGCAGAAGCCGGCGGTCGTCCTGGCCGGGCAGGCCGCGTTCTTCATGTTCCTCTACCTGGAGGTCCTGGACGCGTCGTTCTCCTTCGACGGCGTGATCGGCGCCTTCGCCATCACCAACGACATCGTGATGATGGCCCTCGGCCTCGGCATCGGCGCCATGTACGTGCGGTCGCTGACCGTCTACCTGGTCCGCCAGGGCACCCTCGACGACTACGTCTACCTGGAGCACGGCGCCCACTACGCGATCGGCGCGCTGGCCGTGATCCTCATGGTCACCATCCAGTACCAGATCAACGAGGTGATCACCGGCCTGGTCGGCGTGGTCCTCATCGCCTGGTCCTTCTGGTCCTCCGTGCGCCGCAACCGGGCGCTGGCGGCCGAGGAGGGCGCCGCGGGCGCGGGCGAGCACACCGAGGCCCATACGCGGGTGTGACAGCCCACCCCGCGGGGGAACGCTTCGAGCGGGGCGGCCGACGAGGACGACGGCGAGCGGTGCGGACCGCGTCCTCGGGCCGCCCCGCAGGCATGTGCGCGGGCGGCGAGCGTGATCAAGGTGGGGGAGGACGATGGGTTTCCTGGACGGTCTGCTGGGCGGACGCGCGGCCGAGTTCGACTCGGGCAACGCCGCGTCCAACGCGATCGAACTGACCAAACGGCACCACCAGGTGTCGCTGACCAAGCAGGGCGCGGCCACCGGCAACCTGCGCATCAACCTGACCTGGCGGATGCGCACCTCCGACTTCGGCGGCTCCACCCGCGAGAGCCTGCTGCGCCATCCGCTGCGGGCGCTCAAGCCGCCCGAGGTCATGGGGCACAGCCAGTCCATGGTCAACGTCGACCTCGACCTCGGCTGCATGTACGAGCTGGCCGACGGCACCAAGGGCGTGGTGCAGCCGCTGGGCGGCTTCCTCGGCGACGTGAACGCACCGCCGTACATCAAGCTGAGCGGCGACGACCGGTTCGGCTCGGGCTCGGGCGAGACGATCTACGTCAACCTCGACCACCGGGACGACTTCAAACGGCTGCTGGTCTTCGTCTACATCTACGACCAGACGCCGGCCTTCGACCGCACCCACGCGGTCGTCACGCTCTATCCGAGCAACGGCCCCCGCATCGAGATCGGCCTCGACGAACGCCAGCCGCAGGCCCGCTCCTGCGCGGTCGTCCTGATCGAGAACGTCAAGGGCGAGCTGGTGGTCCGCCGCGAGGTCAAGTTCGTCTACGGCTTCCAGTCGGAACTGGACCGCCTCTACGGCTGGGGCCTCCAATGGGGCAGAGGCTACAAACACGCGGACCGCTGAGCGCCCCGCCCCCCGGCAGTTGCGGACATGCGTGCCTCCTGCGGTGCCTTGGGGGCCGGGGAGGTGCCCCCGGGGCGGCACACGGGGCGGGCGCAGCGGCACCCCGCCCGGCGCGGCCACCCCGGCCGCACCGCAGGGCGCCGCTCACCGCCCGATGAACTGAGGCCCCTGCGGCGGCAGCCGGAAGTCAGGGTCGGGCGCCACCACAGGAGAGGCCGCGGCCGCCGCAGGCGGATAGCCGTACCCCGACTGCGGATAACCGTACGCGGGCCCGGCCCCCGCGGTGGCCGGCACCGCGGCCGTGGCCGCGGCCCCCGCCGTAGCCCCCACGGCCTGCGGATACCCGTACGGGGGCGCCTCCGGAGGCAGCGGCTGGGCGACGGCGGAAGCAGCCGCCCCCTCGCCCTCCCCGGCCTCCTCCGACTCGTCCACGGATATCCCGAAGTCCGTGGCCAGCCCCTTCAGCCCGTTGGAATACCCCTCGCCCAGCGCCCGGAACTTCCACCCCTCACCGCGCCGGTACAGCTCCCCGCAGATCAGCGCGGTCTCCCGCCCCGTCTCGGGCTTGATGTCGAAGACCGCCAGCGGCTCCCCGTCCGGTGCGCCGGCGTCGTACACCCGGACGCTCAGCCCCCGCACCTGGTCGAACGTGACCCCGTCCGCCGAGGCGACCAGCAGGATCCGCCCCACCGCGGCCTCGACCCCGGAGAGATCGGCCTGGACCGTGTCCGTCAGCCCGTCCGCACCCCGCCGCTTCCCCAGCCGCCACACCTTCCCGGAGGGATGCCGGGGCTGGTTGTAGAAGACGAAGTCCTCGTCGGAGCGCACACGACCGGCCGGCCCGAGGAGCAGTGCCGAGGCGTCGACGTCCGGCACCCCCTGCCCCGGAGTCCACCGCACCACCGCCCGTACCGTGGTGGCCTCCAGCGGGATGTTCGACCCTTTCGTCATCGCGTGCGTCATACGGTCATCCTGCCTGCTCGGTCGCGCTCACGACAATGCGGGTAGCGCAGCGGACATCTCGGTGTGCGCCCCCGTTACCAGAAATTCACGCCCGATGGGAACTGAACCGGGGATTTGTACGTACTATTACCGGCCACCTTTTTTCACTTTCGGTCATTACGGGGGAGCTATATGCGGCATTTCGGGCACCTCGCTCCTGAGGTGCGGCAGCGCCTCTTCCACCAGGAGCCCTGCGTGTTCACGGCCGACTCCGAGGCCCGGCTGCTCGCCGCGGCCCTGGGCGCCACGCTCTACAGCCCGGCCACCCGGCCGCGCCTCGCCGACGACATCCTCAAGCAGGCCGCCCATGGCGTGATCTCGATGGTGCTGTGCCTGGAGGACTCCATCGACGACGCCGACGTGGAGCACGGCGAGGAGAACCTCGTCCGCCACTTCGCCGATCTGGCCGCCCGCCCCGGCGCCGACCTGCCGCTGCTGTTCATCCGCGTCCGCGCCCCCGGTCAGATCCCCGATCTGGTGCGCCGCCTGGGACCCTCCGTGCGGCTGCTGTCCGGCTTCGTGCTGCCCAAGTTCACCGGCGAACGCGGCCTGCCGTTCCTGGAGGCCCTGGAGAGCGCCGAGAACGCCAGCGGCCGGCGCCTGTTCGCCATGCCGGTGCTGGAGTCGCCCGAGCTGCTGTACCGGGAGTCGCGGGTGGAGACGCTGGAGGGCATCTTCCGCGCGGTCGACAAGTACCGCGACCGGGTCCTCGCGCTGCGCCTCGGCGTCACCGACTTCTGCTCCTCCTACGGACTGCGCCGGGCCCCCGACATGACGGCCTACGACGTCCAGGTCGTCGCCTCCGTGATAGCCGACGTGGTGAACATGCTGGGCCGCGCCGACGGCACCGGGTTCACGGTCACCGGGCCGGTATGGGAGTACTTCCGGGCACCGGAGCGCATGTTCAAGCCGCAGTTGCGGCAGAGTCCCTTTCTTGAGGTGCAGGCGGTCGAGCTGCGCGAGAGACTCATCGAACACGCGATGGACGGGCTGCTGCGGGAGATCTCCCTGGACCAGGCGAACGGGCTGCTGGGCAAGACCTGCATCCACCCCTCCCACGTCCTCCCCGTGCACGCGCTGTCCGTGGTCAGCCACGAGGAGTACAGCGACGCGGCGGACATCCTGCGGCCCGAGCGCGGCGGCGGGGGCGTCATGAGGTCGGCGTACACGAACAAGATGAACGAGGTGAAGCCGCACCGCGCCTGGGCGGAGCGGACCCTGCTGCGCGCCGAGGTGTTCGGCGTCGCGAGGGAGGACGTCGGCTTCGTGGAGCTGCTCGCCGCCGGCATACCCGGCTGATCCCGCACGGTGCCCGGCTCCGCCGCGCACCGTGCCCACCGACCACAAGGAACGCATGAACAAGGCAGTGAACGACGGGGTCTGGTCCGGCGCCTGGGTCGCCGAGCGGCTCGGCGTCGAACTCGTGGGCGGCCCGGAGCTGACCGGCCTGCTAGGGCTGGCGCTGCGCCGCAACCCCAAGCGGGCCCACCTGCTCGTCTCCCACGTCCTCGGCAAGCACGTACCGCAGTCCCCGGCGGTGGTCCACGGCCACGGGCTCGACCTGGGCCGCCGGGTGCGGGAGCTGCTGGGCGAGCGGGAGGCCGCCCGGGCGGTCGTCCTCGGCTACGCGGAGACCGCGACGGGCCTCGGCCACTCGGTCGCCGACGGCCTGGGCACGGCCCCCTACCTGCACTCCACGCGCCGCCCGGTGCCCGGCGTCGCACCGGCGGGCGGCTTCGAGGAGTCCCACTCGCACGCCACCTCCCATCTGCTGCTGCCCGAGGACCCGGCACTGCTGGCGGGGGACGGCCCGCTGGTCCTCGTGGACGACGAGTTCTCCACCGGCAACACCGTCCTCAACACCATCCGCGACCTGCACGCCCGCCATCCGCGTGAGCGGTACGTCGTGGTCGCCCTGGTCGACATGCGCTCCCCGGCCGACACCGCCCGCCTCACCGCCTTCGCCGAACGGATCGGCGCCCGCGTCGACCTGGTCGCCACCGCCTCCGGCACGGTCCGCCTCCCCGAGGACGTGCTGCGCCGGGGCCGGGAACTGGTCGCCCGCCACGAACAGCCCTCCGCCCCCGCGCCGGGCGCGACAGGCCGGATCGCCCGCGTCGCCCTCGGCTGGCCCGCGGGCCTGCCCGACGGCGGCCGACACGGCTTCACGCCCGCCCACCGGCAGCGGCTGGAGCGCGCGCTGCCCGCCCTGGCCGGCCGCCTCGCCGAGGCGCTGCCCGCCGGCGCCCGGCGGGTCCTGGTGCTCGGCTGCGAGGAACTGATGTACGCGCCGCTCAGGCTGGCGCACGCGCTGGAGGCGGCCACCGACGCCGAGGTGCGCTACTCCACCACCACCCGCTCGCCCGTCCTCGCCGTGGACGACCCGGGCTACGCCATCCGCACCCGGCTGGTCTTCCCCGCGCACGACGACCCGGCCGACGGCCCCGGCGAGCGCTACGCCTACAACGTCGCCGGCGCCGGCTTCGACGCGGTCGTCGCCGTCGTCGACTCGGTCGCCGACACCCCCGCCCTGCACGCGCCCGAGGGCCTGCTCGCCCGCCTCGCCGCGCACACCCCGCACGTCCTGCTCGCGGTCGTGCCCTCCCACGTACCCGTACCCGCCCGCACCCTGGAGCGTGACGACATGCTGCCCGAGCCCCTGCGCGGCCCCGCCTTCTCCTCGTACGCGCCCGAGGAGGTCGGCTGGCTGCTCCAGGACCTCTCGGACGTGACGCTGGAGGCGCCCACGGAGGAGCGCGAGGAGGCGATCCAGAGCGGCGGCGCGCACTACGCCGAGTCGCTGCCGGTGGAGTACCAGCCGAGCGCGCGCTACCAGGAGTTGTTCCACGCCGCGCTGGAGACCTCCGCCGCGCGGATCGCCCGGGCCGTCGGCGCGGTCACCGAACTCGTCCTCGCCGAGCGGTCCCCGCGGCCGGTGCTGGTCTCGCTGGCCCGCGCCGGCACCCCCGTGGGCGTGCTGATGCGCCGCTGGGCCGCCTTCCGGCACGGCCTCGAACTGCCGCACTACGCCGTCTCCATCGTGCGCGGCCGGGGCATCGACGCCAACGCGCTGCGCTGGCTGGCCGCCCACCACGACCCCGCCGACGTGGTCTTCGTGGACGGCTGGACCGGCAAGGGCGCCATCACCCGCGAACTGGCCGAGGCCATCGAGGAGTTCGAGGCGAAGGGCGGCACCCGGGGCTTCGACGCGGAGATCGCGGTGCTGGCCGACCCGGGCGCGTGCGTGCGGACGTACGGCACCCGGGAGGACTTCCTCATACCCTCCGCCTGCCTCAACTCCACCGTCTCCGGCCTCGTCTCGCGCACCGTGCTGCGCGCCGACCTGGTCGGCCCGGACGACTACCACGGCGCGAAGTTCTACCGCGAGCTGGCCGGCGCCGACGTCTCGAACGCCTTCCTGGAGGCCGTCGCCGCCCGCTTCCCCGAGGTCACCGACGCCGTCGACACCGCTGCCAAGGAACTGCTGTCCGTCGACCGCGCCCCCACCTGGGCCGGCTGGGCGGCCGTGGAGCGGATCAGCGAGGAGTACGGCATCCACGACGTGAACCTGGTCAAGCCCGGCGTCGGCGAGACCACGCGGGTGCTGCTGCGCCGGGTGCCCTGGAAGATCCTCGCGCGCACCGGGGCGGGCGCCGACCTCGATCACGTACGCCTGCTCGCCGAGCAGAGAGGGGTGCCCGTGGAGGAGGTGGACGGCCTGCCGTACACCTGCGTGGGGCTCATCCACCCCCGCTACACGCGCGGGGCGACCGGCGCCGACGGCCGGGCGGTGGGCGCGTGATGCCGGTGCTGGTGGCCAGCGACCTCGACCGTACGCTCATCTACTCGGCCGCGGCCCTCGCGCTGACCATGCCGGACGCCCGGGCGCCGAGGCTGCTGTGCGTGGAGGTGCACGAGAGCCGTCCGCTGTCGTACATGACGGAGACGGCGGCGCAGTCGCTGTGCGACCTCGGCGACGAGGCGGTGTTCGTGCCCACCACCACCCGCACCCGCAAGCAGTACCTGCGCATCAACCTGCCGGGCCCGCCGCCCAAGTACGCCGTGTGCGCCAACGGCGGGCACCTGCTGGTGGACGGGGTGTCGGACGCCGACTGGCACCGGGGCGTGACCGAGCGGCTGGCGGGGGAGTGCGCGCCGCTGGCCGAGGTGCGCGAGCATCTGGTGCGCAGCGCCGACCCGGTGTGGGTGCGCAAGCAGCGGGTCGCCGACGACCTGTTCGCCTACCTCGTCGTGGAGCGCGAACTGCTGCCCGAGGAGTGGGTGAAGGAGCTGGCCGCCTGGGCGGAGGCCCGCGGCTGGACGGTGTCGCTCCAGGGCCGCAAGATCTACGCCGTCCCGGGGCCGCTCACCAAGAGCGCCGCCGTACGGGAAGTGGCCCGCCGCACCGGCGCGGACCTGGTGCTGGGCGCGGGGGACTCGCTGCTGGACGCGGACCTGCTGCTCGCCGTGGACCGCGGCTGGCGCCCGGGCCACGGCGAACTCGCCGAGACCGCCTGGACGGCCCCCGGTGTGACGGCCCTGCCCGAACGGGGCGTACTGGCCGGGGAGCGGATCGTCCGGGAGTTCCTCCGGACGGCCCGCGCCCCGCGCTAGTGCCGTGCCGGGCGCCGCGAGCCGGTGAACGTTCCCGGTCACAGCACTGGGCACCGACCCCACACCGGCATCGACGGCCGCACGCCGGTCAGCCGCGTCACCGACCTCTCCGGACGGCACAGCCAGGGCGGGGAGCCGGCCGCCCTCGGCGGGGGCGGGTGCGGCGCCGGGATCAGGTGATCGCCGTCGTGGGGAACCCCGGCGGGGCGGTCGTTCGTCCTCGGTGAGGGGGTGGTCGCCTCGCAGGGGCTCTCAAGGGGGCGGACGTGGGTGGCGGTGGTGCGGACGGGCCGGCAGGCACAGCCGGCCGGCCCGGTGCGGTCCGCCGGGCGGTCAGCCGCAGCAGCCGCCTCCGCAGCAGCCGCCTCCACCGCCGGAGGCGGGCCGGGCCGCGGGGGCGGAGGCCGTGCCGCCGACCGCGACCGTGGAGAGCAGTTTGACCGTGTCGTCGTGGCCCGCGGGGCAGGTCGCCGGGGCGGCGGACTGCGCCATCGGACGGTTCAGTTCGAAGGTGTCGCCGCAGCTCCGGCAGCGGTACTCGTAGCGAGGCATACGCCCAGATTAACGGGCCTGCCCCGGACCGATGGAGCTGTGCGTTTCTCGTGTGTTCGTTTCTGTCCCGTTCTCATGCGGAGAAATTGAAAAGACGGCTGATAATTTTGTATGGCCGCGAGAGCCGTGAGACGGCTGGGAGTGAGGGGGCAGGCGGCCGCGTTCGCGGCTGTGTCGACCCGCGCGAGCAACACGTAGTGCGGAGGGAGACGCAGTCGTGACCGAGGCAGGGCAGGGGGAGGACCTTCCGGAGGAGGGTCGCCGGCCCCGTGAGCGCCGCGCCGCGCCGAGGCGTTCGCCGGACGCGCGTCCGCCGCGCGCCGACGAGACGATGCAACTGAACGTGGACGCCCTGCGCAAGCGGGACGGATCGGGCGCCCCGCGCCCCGGCACCGCCCCGCCCCGCCCCGACGAGACCATGCAGCTGAAGGTCGACGCCCTGCGCGAGCAGCAGCGCCGCGCCCCGTCCCGCCCGGACGGCGAGCAGCCGGCGAGCGGGCGGCCGGAAGCGGAGCGGCCGGTCCCCGAGCAGCCGGGAGGGACACGGCCGGACGGGGAGCAGCCGGGCGGCGAGCGGCCGCAGCCGCACGAGACGATGCAACTGCGCGTCTTCCGCCCCAGGACGGCCGACCGCCCGCAGGGCCAGCGCGCCGACCGCCGCAAGGCGCAGAAGAAGCAGCGGCGCCGGACCCCGCCTCCCGCGCTCGCCGCCCTCACCGCCGCGGCCGGCCGCCGCCTCGCCCCGCTCACCCGCCGCCTCGCGCCCCTGCTCGCCGTGCTCGCGCCGTACGCGCGCAAGCTGAAACCGGTCTACCCGCGCCCCGGCCGCACCGGCTGGCGCCGCTGGATGCCGTCCTGGCGGCAGTGGGTGGGCGTCGTCCTGTCCTGCTTCGGCCTGACCAGCCTGCTCCTCGTCGTCGCCTACGCCGCCACCGACATACCGGACAACCTCAACAGCTACGCCACCCAGCAGGACAACGTCTACTTCTGGTCCGACGGCACCCCGATGGCCCGCACCGGCTGGGTGCAGCGCCAGGCGATGCCGCTCAAGGACATACCCGAGGACGTCCGCTGGGCGGTGCTCGCCGCCGAGAACGAGAGCTTCTACAGCGACCCCGGCATCTCCTTCAAGGGCATCACCCGCGCCCTGTGGCGCACCGTCGGCCAGGGCGACACCGAGGGCGGCTCGACCATCACCCAGCAGTACGTCAAGAACGTCTACCTCACCCAGAACCAGACCGTCAGCCGCAAGTTCACCGAGGCGATGATCGCCCTCAAGCTCGACAACCGGATGAGCAAGGACAAGATCCTCGAGGGCTATCTGAACACCAGTTGGTTCGGCCGCGGCACCTACGGCATCCAGCGCGCCGCGCAGGCCTACTACGGCAAGGACGTCAGCCAGCTCAACGTCAGCGAGGCCGCCTTCCTCGCCTCCCTGCTCAAGGGCGCCGGCCTGTACGACCCGACGCTGAACCCGAAGAACCACGCCCGCGCCGTGGAGCGCTGGAACTGGATCCTGGACCGCATGGTCAAGATCGGCAAGCTGTCGCCGGACGAGCGCGCCAAGTACCGGACCTTCCCCGAGCCGCTCAGGAGCAACCCGCTCGCCGACACCGGCCAGCAGAGCGACTACCTGGTCGAACTGGCCACCCAGTACGCCAAGAAGGCCGCGCACATCTCCGACAAGGACTTCGACCTCGGCGGCTACCAGATCTACACGACCTTCGACCGCAAGCGGGAGGCCACGCTCACCGACGTCGTCACCAAGGCCCGCAAGGAGGCCAAGGAGAAGGACCCGGCCGCGGCGAAGACCGCCCACTACGGCGCCGCCTCGGTGGCCACCGACGGCCGTATCGTCGCCGTCTACGGCGGCCCCGACCACCGTACGCAGGGCTACAACGAGTCCAACTCCTCCACCGTCCCGGCCGGTTCGGCCTTCCAGCCGTTCGTGTACGCGGCCGGGCTCCAGAACGGCGCCGTCAAGCGGCGTGACGAGCCGCGCGAGGCGGTCACCCCGGACAGCGTCTACGACGGCGACGACGCCGTGCCCGTGACCACGCCCGAGGGGCCGTACTGGGACCGCAGCGGACGCAAGGTCGCCGCCCACAACGACGGCGGCAAGTCCTACGGGCGCATCACCCTGCGCAAGGCGCTCGCCCAGTCCGTCAACACCCCGTTCATGCAGCTCGGCATGGACACCGGCCTGGACAAGGTCAAGCAGACCGCCGTGGCGGCCGGGCTGCTGCCCTCCAGCATGGGCCCGCAGGTGCCCGACCTGTCCCTCGGCAGCTCCACGCCGAGCGCGATCCGCATGGCGGGCGGCTACGCCACCTTCGCCGACGCCGGGGTGAGCACCGAGCCGTACTCGGTGGTCCGGATCACCCGCAACGGCGCCGGCGTGCCGCTGGACCGGCCGGCCGGCCGGCGCGCGGTCAGCCCCACCGTCGCCCGGCAGGTCAGCGACGCGCTCGGCGACGCCTTCCGCACCGCCCACGCCGCCGACGCGCCCGCGGGGGCCCAGGTGACGGGCAAGGCCGGGACCACCGACAAGGACACCGCCGCCTGGTACGTCGGCACCGCCAAGTCGGTCTCCACGGCGGTCGTCGTCTACCGCATGGATCTGGCCAAGAGTCTCGAACCCCTGCCGTTGAAGGGGCTCGCCGGAACATCGGCGGACAGTGTTCCGTACTCCATATGGGCCGGTGCCATGGCGCCGCTCGGCTGACCCCGGCGGCCCGCCCGCACCGCACCCGCCAGCAGACCCCTCGCGAAACGAGCCGCCCATGAAGTCCTCACCCGGCCGCCGCCGCAAGGCGCCCGCGCGCCGCCGCCCCACCCGCCCGCAGTTCCTGACCCTGGCGGCCCTGCTGGTCGTGGCCTCCGTGGTGGCGGGCTTCCTGGCGCTGACCCGGCCCGACTCCACGACGCCGACCGCGTCCGCCGGCAACAAGGGCGGCGACGCGGCCCCCTCGCCCACGGAGACGAAGGAACCGGAGTGGGACGGCAGGACGAAGGTGCTCGGCGACGGCTCCACCTCCTACACCGGCCCGCAGAAGGGCGAGTTGAAGCCGGTGCCGCTCAAGCCGGGCGAGAAGCCCCCGCAGTTCGTGGTGTTCTCCTGGGACGGCGCCCTGGAGGGCAGCGACCACCTGTTCTCGCACTACCGGGAGCTGGCCAAGGAGTACAACGCCCACATGACCTTCTTCCTCACGGGCATCTACCTGCTGCCCAAGGACAAGAAGTCCCAGTACCACCCGCCGATGCACAACCCGGGCGACGCGGCCATCGACTACGCCACCGACGAGCACATCCGCGACACCCTCGAACAGCTCCGCCTCGCCTACGACCAGGGCAACGAGATCGGCACCCACTTCAACGGCCACTTCTGCGGCACCAAGGGCGGCGGCGACTGGAGCGTCGAGGAGTGGAAGAGCGAGATCGACCAGTTCTTCTCGTTCGTGGAGAACTGGAAGACCAACACCGGCTTCAAGGACATCGCGCCGCTGCCCTTCGACTTCAGGAAGGAGGTCACCGGCGGCCGCGCGCCCTGCCTGGAGGGCCAGCCCAACCTGCTGAAGGCCATCAAGAGCTACGGCTGGCGCTACGACGCCTCCTCGCCCGGCGACTTCCAGATCTGGCCCACCAAGAAGAACGGCGTCTGGGACTTCCCACTGGAGATGCTGCCGTACGAGAGCGGCAAGTACCAGGGCCTGTCCATGGACTTCAACTTCCTCTACAACCAGTCCGACGGCGAGACCAAGGGCGACCCCGCCAAGTACCCGCTGTGGCAGCAGCAGACGGTCGACTCCTACATGGCCGGCTTCAACCGCGCCTACTACGGCAGCCGCGCCCCGCTGTTCGTCGGCAACCACTTCGAGGACTGGAACGGCGGCATCTACATGAAGGCCATCGACCAGGTCATCAAGAACGTCTGCACCAAGAAGGGCGTCAAGTGCGTGTCGTTCAAGGAGCTGGCGGACTGGATGGACGTGCAGAAACCGGAGACGCTGCAGGCCTTGCGGGGGCTGGACCCGGCGCAGTCCCCGGACTGGTCCTCGGTGGTCAAGTGACCCCCGTAACCGCTTGGTTCCACTTGTGCAACCCTCTTCACAACCGCCTCCAAAGTCGTGCGAAGATGCGACTTCCCGGTAGCAGTACCGGCGTAGAGGGGAACATCATTGAAGTCGAGAAAACTGAGCCGTAAGCGGCGGCGCACCGCCATAGTCACGGCCGCCGCGGCCTCGGTGGTCGCCGGCGTGGCCCTGGTGCCCAACTGGAGCGCGGGCGCGGCGGTCACCGACGACCCGACGGTGGACGCCGCCACCAAGGCCACCTTCCAGAAGCTGGCCGACGCGGTCTTCACCGACCGCACCCAGGCCCTGGTGGACGACAAGGGCGGCAAGCAGGGGAAGAAGGGGCAGCACGAGCGGCTGTCCGGCCGCTTCTCCGGCAAGGTCCGCGTCTCCGGGACGCAGTCCCGCTACGAGGACTCCGCGCTGACCCAGCTGCGCGGCCGCAAGGACCGCCTGGAGCAGCTGGGCGAGAAGTACAGCGCCGGCGCCACGAGCGTCACGCTGGACGCCACCCAGGTCAAGGGCCGCAACGCCAAGGTCGCCGTCACCGAGAACACGACGCTGACCTACGAGAAGGTCAAGGGCACCGAGCCGAAGACCACCGGCTTCCAGGCCCACCACGAGCTGACGTTCCAGGCCGACAAGCACGGCAACTGGCAGCTCACCGGCATCCGCGACACCGACGACGGCGTCGCCGTCAACCAGGTCGCCGCGCCGGCCCCGGCCGTCAAGGCCGCCGCCGACGACGACAACCCGCCGGACGCGCCCCGCGCCTCCACCGCGAAGAGCGCGCCGGCCAACAAGAAGAACCTCACTTCCGGCACGTACGACTACAAGGCCATGGCCGCGTACGCGCAGAAGTACTGGAGCAAGTACAACCCCGACTACCCCGACTACAACGGTCAGGGGGCCGGCGGCGACTGCACCAACTTCGTCAGCCAGGCGCTGAAGGCGGGCGGCTGGAAGCACGTCCCGGGCTACACGTACGACTTCCACAAGTGGTTCGGCACCGCGGACATCCAGTCGGACTCGTTCGTCGGCGTCAACGAGTTCTCCTGGTTCGCGCTGTCCTCCAAGCGCGTCACCAGCCTGCCCTACGTCTACCAGCTGGACGTCGGCGACGTGCTGCAGATGGACTTCAACCGGGACGGGTCCAAGGACCACTCGATGATCGTCACCTACCGCAGCCCGCAGGGCGTGCCGTACGTGTCGTACCACTCCACCAACACCTACAACCGGTCGGTGGCGAGCCTCATCGCGTCGTACCCGACCGCGTACTACTACGCCTACCGCACCTGATCAGGCGTCCCCTCGGGGCGGGGGCCGGGCCTCAGTGACCGGCTCCCCGTTCCTCGCGGATCTGCGCCACCACCCGGGCCACGGCCGAGCGGACCGCCTCGGTCTCCGTCAGGAAGTGCCAGTAGTCCGGGTGGCGGCCCGTGAGCGACTCCACGGCCCGCTCCAGCCGGGCCACCGCCTCGTCCAGCGGGCGGGCGTGCCGCGGGTCCGGCGTCGTACGGCCCGTCATGGCCAGCCGCTGCGCGTCCCGGATCGCGAACCGGGTCTTCTCGATCTCCCCCTGCGGGTCCTTCTGCACCGCGTTCAGCCGGGCCAGCCGGTCACCGGCGGCCGACACCGCCTCGTCAGTGGCGTTCAGCAGCGCCCGCACGGTCGCAAGCAGCGCCGTCGCGTCCGGCCAGCGCTGCGCGTCGCGCGCCGCCTGCGCGTCCTTCAGCTTCAGCTCGGCCTGGCGCACGTTCTCCCCGGCCTGCCGCGGCACCGGCTGGAGGTCCTGCCAGCAGGCGGCCGTGAAGCGGCGGCGCAACTCGCTGAGCACCGGCTCCACCTGTCCGGCCCGGGTGGTCAGCGCCTGTGCACGGGTGCGCAGCGACACCAGCCGGCGGTCGATCTCGGCGGCCCGCTCCGGCAGCCGCCCGGCCTCGGTCGCGATCGCCGACGCCTCCCGCGCCACCCGCTCGGCCCGCTCCAGCGTCGGCTGCACGCCGTGCTGTCCCGCGCCCTGGTTCAGTTTCGTCAGTTCCGGGGAGAGCGCGGCGAGCCGGGCGGCCAGATCGTCGGCCCGCAGGCCCGAGGCGCGTACGGCGTCCAGGGCGTTGCTCGCGGCCAGCAGGGCCTGCCGGGCCCGCTCCACGGCCGGCGCGAGCCGGGCCAGCTGGGTCTCCGCCTTGCCGAGCAGCGGCCCGAGTCCCGTGGCGAAACGATCCAGCTCCCGTCTGACGTTCAGCAGTTCGTCCTTGGCGGCGACCAGGTCGGTGCGCGCCCGGGCGGCGGCGGCCGCCTCCAGGTCGTCCCGGTCCAGGTCCTGCGCGTCGACGGCCGTGATGTAGCGCCCGCTCGCCTCGTCCACCCGCCGGCCCAGCGCCTCGAAGTCGGCGACCGCGCGCCGCGCCGCGGGCGAGTCGTCCACGGCGGTGATGGTCTCCATCGAGATCCGCAGATCGCGCTGGGCGGTGTCCAGTTCGTAGAACGCGGCGGCGGCCGCGTCCTTCGCCGCCTGCGCCTCGGCCCGCTGGCTCTCGGCCCGCCCGCCGAACCAGCGGCGGGTGCCGCCCCCGGCGAAGGCGGCGGGCAGCGCGAGCGCGGCCAGCAGCGGCAGCGCGGCCAGGGTGAGGACGTCCCGCGCGGCGGCGGGCAACGCGGGGGCGGTACGGGGCCGTCCGGGGTCCGCGGCCGGCCGGGGCCGCCGATCCGGCGCGTGCGGCCGCCGAGGTGTCGCCGGTGTCGCCCGTGCCGCCGGTGTGGCCCTCACATCACTCTCCCGTGGTCCGCCCTGCGTGGTGTTCATTCTCCCACCTGTACAGGACGAACACACGGGCCGATCAGTTCGCCGTACGCCCGTGCGGGACGCGACCGGGGTGCGCGCGCCCACCGTGTCCCGCGCGGCGCGGAGTTGGCGGCTGCCGGGAAGGGCGCCGGACACGACGAAGGCCCAGGTCTCCGGGCGGTGCCGGTGACCTGGGCCTGATCGTGCGCCGCGGCGCGTGGGCCGCCGATCGGTGGGCGCGGACGGTTTCGAACCGCCGACATCCTGCTTGTAAGGCAGGCGCTCTACCCCTGAGCTACGCACCCGGGACGAGTGGACAGCCTACCTTGCCGGGGGGAGTGTCCCGCAAACCCGTCGCCCGCCCCTCCGCGTCGAAGGCCACCTCCTTGACCTGGACGACGGCGGACCGGTCGATCGGCCCGTGGACGTGCGGGAACAGCGCGTCCGCGGGCGCGCCCGGCGGCGGGGCCGGATGCGCCGTCTCCCACTCCAGCCGGGCGGTGAGCCGGGCCTCGTCGATCACCAGCGCCAGCAGCGGCCGGGGCGCGCCGCGGTAGAAGGCGTTCACGACGGCGAGCGTGGTCGCCTCGTCGGGTGAACAGTGCACGAAACCCTCCTCGGCGAGGGAGGCGGGCGCGTACGGTCGCTCGGGTCCGGCCTGCCACTCGGCCGACGGCACCACGTGGTAGATCATGTGTCCGCTTCCTCTCCCGAGGGGGCCGCCGGGGCCTGGTCGCAGGCGAGTTTGAGCCGGCTGCGGGCCTCGACGCGGTCCGGGCCGGTGAACTCCGCCCAGTACCGGTGGGTGGTGACGAACACCGCGAGTTCGTGCTCGCGGCGACGGAGCTTCTCGACCTCGGCCTGCTCGTCGGCGGTCCACCCGGGGGAGGCCGGGCGCTCCACCTTGCGCCAGCCGCCGTCGTCGCTGAAGCCGTCCAGCGGCTCCACCGACCAGGGCAGACGTTTGAGCAGGGCCGACAGCTCGGCCCGGACCTGATGCAGTTCCTCCTGGCCGGCCAGGAGGTCACTCGGGAAGTCATAGGGCTTAGCCACGCCGCAATGCTACGCCTGTTCGATTTTGGGTCGCGAGTCGATGCGATGGGTTCGTGTGTTCGAGATCGCTGAGCGGTGCGGAGCGGGACGGCGGGCCGGGCGGGGCTGGTCCTGGCGGCCTCCGGTGGGGACACTTGGGGCATGTGCCGGAGCATCAGGACACTGCGCCCGCCCGCGTTGCCCGAGGAGGCGACCGAGGAGGAGATCAGGGCCGCCGCGTTGCAGTACGTCCGCAAGGTCTCGGGCTTCCGGGCCCCCGCCGCGCACAACCGCGAGGTCTTCGACCGCGCGGTCGAGGCGATCGCGGCGGCGACCGAGGACCTGCTCGCGGACCTGGAGGTACGGGGACAGGCGGCGCGCGGCGCGGGGTAGGGGGCGTACGGGGTGCGAGGCCGGGGCGACCACGCGAAGCCGGGCGTCTCACGACGCCGCGTGGCGCACCGCGCACGCGACGCGACCAGCCCGCGCCGCTACGACGCCTCGGAGCGGCGCGGCGTGCGTCGCATCAGGTACGCCGCCCCCGCGCCCGCCGCGAACAGGGCCGCCACCGACACTCCCGTCGCCAGCCAGGCGGCGCCCAGCCAGCGGGTGCCGAAGTAGCCGAGGGCGACGCTGTAGGCGGCCCAGGACAGCCCGGCCAGCGCGGACCAGGGGAGGAACTCGCGCACCCGGCGGCGGGCGGCCCCGGCGCTGAAGGAGACGACCGAGCGGCCGGCCGGTGCGAACCGGGCGATGACCACCAGCGCGCCGCCGCCCCGGGCGAGGGCCACGCCGAGTCGTTCCTGCGCGGTGCTGAGCCGGCGGGAGCGGGCGATCGCGCGGTCCAGCCGTTCCCCGCCGCGCCAGGCCACCCGGTAGGCGACGAGGTCGCCGAGCACCGAGGCGGTGGCGGCGCACAGTGTCAGCGCCAGGATGTCCGGCACGTCGTGCGGGACGTGCCCCGTGGCGGCGCCGGAACCGGCCGCGGCGGCCGTGGCCGCCGTGACGATCAGCACTCCGCTCGGCAGCACGGGCAGGAAGACGTCGAGCAGTACCGACAGGGCCACCACGGCATAGATCCATGGAGTGCCGGTGAGCGCCCCCACCCTCGCCACACTCTCCAGCACCCGAACTCCCTGTCGACTCCCCCGTGGACCGGATCGTGCCGCGACGTCGCGGGGGAGCGGCAGGGGCGGCCTGTGAACAGCCATACAGCGTACGCCGCCGGTGTGACAGGGGATGCACCGGGTGCGGTCGCGCGGTTCCGTACCGCCGGACGCGGTCGTGCCCCGCGCCGGGCGACCGGGCGCGGGGCACGGGCCACCGCCGGGCGGCCGGGTGGGTCCGGCCGCCCGGCGGACGGGACTCAGGCGGCCACCGGCGTCTGCTCGGCGGCCGACCGCTCCCGCTGCGCCGAGCGCCGCGCGAACAGCGAGTCCAGGCCGAACGCGCCCGAGCCGGTGAAGACCAGCAGCAGGAACGCCCAGCAGTAGAGCGCCGACGGCTCGCCGCCGTTCTCGATCGGCCACAGCGCCGCCTTCTGGTGCACGTCGAAGTAGGCGTACGCCATGGAGCCCGAGGCGATGAGCGCCGCGCCCCGGGTGCCCAGGCCGAGCAGCACCAGGGCGCCGCCGACCAGCTGGATCAGGGCCGCGTACCAGCCCGGCCAGCTGCCGGCCGGGAGGGTGCCGCCGTCGGTTCCTGCGGCGCCGCCGAGCACGCCGAACAGCGAGGCCGCGCCATGGCAGGCGAACAGCAGTCCGACGACGATGCGGAACAGGCCGAGAGCGTATGGCTGGGTGGTGTGAAGACGTCCGGTCAGGCCGGTCATCAGGGTGCTCCTTCGGTCAGGCCGGCCCGGAGGGGAGAAGTGGGACAGGGGTGGCCGGCGTGGGGGACGGATCCGAATGGATGACCGAGGATAGGTGACCCTAAGTTCTGCTTGCAAGTTCAACATCTGGCCATAACCGAGGTTCCGCTTGCGGGTCCGTATGCGGGGGTACGACGCGTTTGAGCGGAAGTGTGTAGAGCGCTCACCACCTGGACGAACAGTGGGAAACCGGGCCGCACCACCGGCCGGTCCGACCGCCCCGCCGCCGCCCGGACCCCGCTTCCGCTACGGCTTCGGCCGCCCCCGGCACCCCGTGCCGCCTGCGCCCGGGCCGCAGCGAAGGACGGCTGCGCCGACCGGCTGTGCGGTGGGTGTGCCGTGCACCGGTCCGCGGACCACCGGCCGCCGGTTCCGGGCCCGGCGGGCGGTGGCTCAACGCAGCCTGCCCGCCGGCCGCGCGGGGCGGCCGACGGGCAGGGGGACGGTGCGTCGGGCGTTGTACGGGGTGCCCGCGAGGTGCGGTCAGCAGCTCGCGAGGTAGTTCTGGAGCGCGCTCTTCTCGGCGGAGTCCACCGAGAGGTCGTAGTAGTACTTCACCTGCACCCAGGCGCGGACGTACGTGCACCGGTACGCCGTCCGGGACGGCATCCAGGTCGCCGGGTCCTGGTCGCCCTTGGCCTGGTTGACGTTGTCGGTGACGGCGATGAGCTGCGGGCGGGTCAGGTCGTTGGCGAAGGCCTGGCGCTGCGCGGTGGTCCACTTGCTCGCCCCGGAGTCCCAGGCCTCGGCCAGCGGCACGAGGTGGTCGATGTCCAGGTCGGAGGCGGCGGTCCAGGTCGCGCCGTCGTAGGGCGAGTACCAGCTGCCGCTCGTGGCCGCACAGGAGGAGTCGGTGGTGACGTTGGAGCCGTCCCGCTTGAGGACCGTCTCGCGGGTGTTGCAGCTGCCGCTGATGGTGATCCAGTGCGGGAACAGGTCGCGGCTGTAGCCGGTGCGGTCCTCGGCGGCCACGGTGAGCGAGGCCAGGTAGGTCCGGGCGGTGGCGGCGCTGACCGGGGTGGGCAGCGCGGCGGAGGCGGTGGGGGACTGGAGCAGGGCTATGGAGGCGGTCAGTCCGAGGAGGGCGGCGAGGGTGGCCAGTCGTCGACGCGCGTAGAACCGGGACCTGCGGAACATGTGAACTCCCTTGTGGGGTCGGGATATCGGGCGCGGGCAGGGGGAATGCTCGCGGCACCGTGTTGCGTGGCGGTGTGCGCTCGGTGAGAAGTTAGTGACGCGTCCATGACAGGACAAGGTGTACGGCTGAACTTTCCGTCCCGTACGATGGGCGGCGCAGAAGGGGAGTAGCCCCTCGCCGGACCGTCGACATACTGCTCAGCTCACCTGAGCCGGCGCCCGGAGGCAGGCCCGGATCACTGACCGGGTCGGCCGGCGAGACCTTCGGCAAGCAGTGCACGCCCGTGCGTACGGCACGGGACTGACCGTGTGCTGCCTCGCCGAGGCGTCTTCGCGCAGAGCCGCAGCACTCTCGGTGGGGCAGCCCGACCGATTGAGGAACAGTGATCAGTCTCAGCGTCCTGGCGCTCGTCTTCGGCGTCGTCTTCCTCGCCGAGCTGCCGGACAAGACGGCCCTGGCCGGGCTCGTCCTCGGCACCCGCTACCGCGCCTCGTACGTCTTCGCCGGCGTCGCCGCCGCCTTCCTGCTGCACGTGGTACTGGCCGTGGCGGCGGGCAGCGCGCTCACCCTGCTGCCGCAGCGGCTCGTGCACGCCCTGACCGGTGTGCTGTTCCTCGGCGGAGCGGCGGTGCTGCTGTTCAGGAAGGACGACGGCGAGGAGGAGATCCGGCGGCCGGAGGACCAGTCCTTCTGGAAGGTCGCCGGGACCGGGTTCATGCTCATCCTGGTCGCCGAGTTCGGCGACCTCACCCAGATCATGACCGCCAACCTCGCCGCCCGCTACGACGACCCGATCTCCGTCGGCGTCGGCGCGGTGCTGGCCCTGTGGGCGGTCGCGGGGCTGGGCATCGTGGGCGGCAAGGCACTGATGCGGAAGGTTCCGCTGGGCCTGATCACCAAGATCGCCGCCGTCCTGATGCTGGCCCTCGGCGTGTGGAGCCTCTGGGAGGCGGTCGCCTGAGGCGGGGCGGGGCAGGAGGGTCCGGGCCGGGGCGGATGGGGGCGCACCGGATCGGGCCTGGTCGGGCCGGTCGGGGGGACGGATGGCGGGTCGTGGCCCTCTCGCCGGGTCGGTACCCTGCCGACCTGCGGTTTCGTGGTGGACCGGAGCGCGGCGCGGCGCGGGGTCCCCCTTCGTTTCCGCCCGGCCGAGCTGAACAGTCGGTGAAGTGCGGGTGGGGCGGTGGCGGGATGCCCGACTTGTTTTGTACCGTGGAGGAACAAAGTGGCCTCCGCCCGTTTCCCCTGACCGGCGGGCGGAGCCACCTTGTCCCCGCGGGCCGCACCCGTGCGCCCGTCCGCCCGTCCTGGAGTCTGCCGATGACGGCCACCGCCGTGTTCACCGCCCGCGCCCTTCTGCTGGACATGGACGGCACCCTCGTCGATTCGAACGCCGTCGTCGAGCGGATCTGGCGGCGCTGGGCCGACCGGCACGGCCTCGACGGCGACGAGGTGATGAAGGTCGTCCACGGCCGCCAGGGCCACGCCTCGATGGCGCTGCTGCTGCCGCACCGGCCGGCCGAGCAGAACCACGCCGAGAACGCGCGCATGCTCGCCGAGGAGACCTCCGACATGGACGGCGTGGTGCCGGTGCCCGGCGCGCCCGAGTTCCTGGCCGCGCTGCGCGGTGTGCCGCACGCGCTCGTGACCTCGGCGGACGTCGGCCTGTCCACGGCGCGTATGGCCGCGGCGGGGCTGCCCCTGCCGGACGTGCGGGTCACCGCGGAGTCCGTCGGCGCGAGCAAGCCCGACCCCGAGGGGTTCCTCAAGGGCGCCGCCGAACTCGGCGTCGCCCCCGCCGACTGCGTGGTCTTCGAGGACTCCGGCGCGGGGATCGCGGCGGGGCGCGCCGCGGGGATGCGGGTCGTCGGCATCGGGCCGCGCGCCGCGTACCACCGCCCCGACGCGGTGGTCCCCGACCTGACCCGGGTACGGGTCGAGCCGGCCGCGGACGGCACGGTCCGGCTGCACGTGGGCTGACCGCGACGGGCGCCCCGGGGCGCCCGGCCTCAGGTCTCCGATTCCAGGCTCGCCCGGGTGGCCGGGCCGTAGACGCCGAGGCCGTCCGAGGTGGTGCCCCGGGACCACTGGTAGACGCGCACGGAGTCCTCGACCCGGCGGTCGTAGTCGCCGTTCACGGGACCCGTGTACAGGTACAGCTTTGCCAGGCGCGACTGGAGTTCGGCGACCTCCGAGCCGTGGTCGCCGCGCTGGAGGACCGGGCCGAGCTGCGCCGGGGCGGAGGGCTTCCCGGTCGTCCCGCTCGGGGTGGGCGCGGTGGGCCGCGTTCCCGTGGGGCTCGTCGACGCGGACGGTGACGGGGAGGCCGTCGCCGAGGGCGAGGCGGACCGGGACGGGCTCGGGCTGGTGGACGGCGACGGACTCGCCGAGGGGGACGCCGACGGCGCGGAGGGTGCGACGGGGGCCGCCGGGGCGGAGGAGGGCGCCGTGGACGGCGGGACGTCCGGGATGCTCTCCCGGACCTCGTGCGCCGAGGCGTCGTCCCGTGCCGGGGACTCGTAGGAGAAGAGGCCGCTCGCGTATCCGGCCGCCGCGACGACCACGACCGCGGCCGCCGAGACGGCGAGCAGGGCGGCCGGTCGCCGCCGCCGTCGGCGCGGCGCGTCCTTCGGACCGCCGTCCGCGGGCCACGGCGTCGCCGCGGTGGGCGGGCCGTCGTGCGCGGAGTCGAAGAGGCTGAGGCCGACGGGTCCCGGTTCCCCCGCCCGCGGTGCGGAGGGGGCGGCGCCTCCGGGCGGCGGCGCGGCCTCCCGCAGCGGCATCGTCAGCTCGACGGCGGGCACGGGCCGCGTCTCGGCGGCGTCGGCGGCGACGCCCGGCCGCGCGGGCGCGGGCCCCGGTACTCCGGTCACGGCGGCCCCTCCGGCCCCGACGGGTCCAGCCGCCGTCCGGTCAGTCCCGGCGGCCCCGGCCACCCCGTCCGTCCCGGCCGCCGCACCGCTCTCAGCCGCCCCGCGGGAACCCCCCGTACCCGCCCCGCCCGCCTCGCCGCCCTCGAAGTCCACGTACGGGCGTATCCGCAGGGGGCCGAAGTCCTCCGCTGCCGCCGCCTCGGCTGTACGGGTGTCGCGGAGGGCGTCGGCCGTGCGGCGGGCGCAGGCGCACGAGGGGGAGTTGTCCGCGGCCCGGGGCGCACCGCACTGCGGGCAGACGTGCCCGTTCGGCTCTTCCACGCGTCCGTCCCCTCCCGTCCGAACTCCAAGGATTATGCAGATTCTCTCCACACCGTCTCCCCGAAGCCCCCGGAATGGCGGCTTCCGGGTGGACTCGACAGGCCATAACGGGACACACCGATGACGATGGAAGTCGTCACGAGAAGCGTCGGGAGGTCTCCATGGCCGGGGATGAGGACGGCAGGGCCGGCAGGACGGGCACGACGGGCGAGCCGTTCGGGGACGGGCCCGGCGATCCGCTGAGTCCCCCGGACGGCGACGCCGCGCCCGGCGCCGGCGGTGACTCGCCCGTGCCCGGCTCCCCGTACGGCCCCGGCACCCCGGAGTCCGAGCACGTGTCCGGCAACGTGCTCGTCTCCATCGGCGCCCTGCTCCTCGGCATGCTGCTGGCCGCCCTGGACCAGACGATCGTCTCCACCGCGCTGCCCACCATCGTCAGCGACCTCGGCGGTCTGGAGCACCTGTCCTGGGTGGTCACCGCCTACCTCCTGGCGTCCACCGCCGCGACCCCGCTGTGGGGCAAGCTCGGCGACCAGTACGGCCGCAAGAAGCTCTTCCAGACCGCGATCGTGATCTTCCTGATCGGCTCGGCACTGTGCGGGATGGCGCAGGACATGCCCCAGCTGATCGCGTTCCGGGCGTTGCAGGGCCTGGGCGGCGGCGGTCTGATGGTGCTGTCGATGGCGATCGTCGGCGATGTCGTCTCGCCCCGCGAACGCGGCCGCTACCAGGGTCTGTTCGGCGCGGTGTTCGGCGCGACCAGCGTCCTCGGCCCGCTGCTCGGCGGCCTGTTCACCGAGCACCTCAGCTGGCGCTGGGTCTTCTACGTCAACCTGCCCGTCGGTGTGGTCGCGCTCGCCGTGATCGCCGCCGCCCTGCACATCCCGCGCAAGGCGCAGCACCACGTCATCGACTACCTCGGCACTCTGCTGATCGCCTCCGTCGCCACCTGCCTGGTGCTGGTCGCCTCGCTCGGCGGCACCACCTGGGGCTGGGGATCGCCGCAGATCATCGGGCTCGCGGTGCTGGGCGTGGTGCTCGCGGTGGCGTTCGTCGCGGTGGAGCGCCGGGCGGTCGAACCGGTGCTGCCGCTCAAGCTGTTCCGCATCCGCACCTTCTCGCTCTCCGCGGTCATCAGCTTCATCGTCGGCTTCGCGATGTTCGGCGCCATGACCTACCTGCCGACCTTCCTCCAGGTCGTCCACGGCATCTCGCCGACCCTGTCCGGCGTGCACATGCTGCCGATGGTGGCCGGCATGCTGCTGGCCTCCACCGGCTCCGGGCAGATCGTCAGCCGCACCGGCCGCTGGAAGGTGTTCCCGGTCGCCGGCACCGCCGTCACCACCGTCGGCCTGCTCCTGCTGCACCGCCTGGACGAGCACAGCTCCACCGCCGAGATGAGCGGCTACTTCTTCGTCTTCGGCCTCGGTCTCGGCCTGGTCATGCAGGTGCTGGTCCTCATCGTGCAGAACGCCGTCGGCTACGAGGACCTGGGCGTGGCCACCTCCGGCGCTACCTTCTTCCGGTCCATCGGCGCCTCCTTCGGCGTGGCGATCTTCGGCACGGTCTTCGCCGGCCGCCTGGCCGACAAGCTGACCGCCGCCTTCAGGGGCGCCGCGCTGCCGCCGGGCGTCTCCACGGACGCCCTGAAGTCCGATCCGCGCGGCATCGGCGCCCTGCCGTCCGCGCTGCGGCCGGCCGCCCTGCACGCGTACGCCTCCGCCATCACCGACGTCTTCCTCTACGCCGCCCCGGTCGCCCTGCTCGCCTTCCTGCTGTCCTGGTTCCTGAAGGAGGACCGGCTGCGCGGCTCGGTCACCGCGCCCGATGTGACGGAGACCTACGTCACCAACCCCGTCGAGCGATCCTCGCACGACGAGGTCGCCCGCGCCCTGTCCCTGCTGGGCACCCGCGAGGGGCGGCGCGAGGTCTACCGGCGGATCACCGCCCGGGCGGGCTACGACCTGCTGCCCGCGGCGAGCTGGCTGGTGCTGCGGATCAACAAGTACGGCTGGGTGGAACCCGCCCTGCTGGCCGAGCGGGTGCCCGTCCCGCTGCACGTCATCCTGGAGGCCGCCCGCCAGGTCGAGGAACGGCGGCTGGCCGAGCGGCACGGACTCGATCTGATCCTCACCGACCAGGGCCGCGAGGTCGCCCGGCGGCTGTCGCAGGCCCGCGAGGAGTCGCTCGCCGAACTCCTCGGCGACTGGTGGGGCCGCGAGGGCACCTCCGACCTCGTACGGCTGGTGCACGAGCTGACCGGGGAGCTGTGCGGCTCGGCGGCGGAGCACCCGCACGACGAGCGGTCGGTGACCCGGCTGCCCTGAGCGCGGCCGTCGGACGGGGCGGTCACGCCAGGGACTTGGCGAACCAGTGCTCGGCGTACCGGCTGTCGTTGTGCGGCGCGGTCTCCGCGTAACCGAGCCGGGCGTACAGGGCGCGGGCCTCGACCAGGTCGCTGCGGGTGTCCAGGACGATCCGCCGGGCGCCGAGCGTGCGGGCGGCGTCCTCGGCCGCGCCGACGAGCAGCGCCGCGCCGCCCCTGCCGCGCGCCCGCTCGGCCACGTAGACCCGGGTCAGCTCGGCGGTGGCCGCGTCCAGCAGCCGTACGCCCGCCGTGCCGGCCGGCGTGCCCCCGTACCGGCCGACCAGCAACCGGCCGGTGGGCGGGGCGAGTTCGGCGCCGGTGGCGGCGGCGATCTCCCGCTCCAGCTCGGCGGGGTCGGTACGGCGCCCCTCGTGCAGCAGGTACCAGCGGTCGCTGACCTCGGTGTAGTACGCCCGCCACAGGGCGCGGGCGACGGGCGAGTCGTACGGCTCCGGGGTCACGGACCAGGACGTGGTGAGGGAGGGCATGCGCGCATTGTCGGCGGCGGGACGGCCCGGCCCGCAACCGAATAAGCGGCCGGGGGAGCCCGTTTGTCGGCCGTTTCGCGGGCAACCCGATGGAAGAACCGGCCGGTTGGGCCGACACATCCGGAAGGCAGCCATGTCCACAGGCCTGATCATTGCTCTGATCGTGATCGTCGCGGTCGTCGCCGTGGTGGCGGCCGTCCTCGCCGCACGGGCCCGCAACCGGCCCGGCGGGCAGAACCTGAAGCGGCGTTTCGGTCCCGAGTACGACCGGACCGTGGCCCGGCACGACGGCGACACCAAGGCCGCCGAACGCGAACTCGCCGCCCGGGTGGAACGCCACGGCGACCTGCGCGTGCGGCCGCTGGAGCCGGCCGAGCGGGAGCGGTTCGAGGCGCGCTGGGCGGCCGTGCAGGAGCACTTCGTCGACTCGCCGCGCGAGGCGGTGACCGAGGCGGACGCGCTGGTGGCCGACGTGGCCGGGGCGCTCGGCTTCCCGGACGGCGGGCAGTACGAGGAGCAGCTGGCCGCGCTGTCCGTGCACCACGGGCACCACGTCCACGGCTACCGGCGTATCCACCACGCCGCGCTGACCACCGGCCAGGACGGGACCGGTGGCGACACGGAGGAGCTGCGTGCCGCCCTGCTGGAGGCCCGTGAGCTGTTCGACGAGCTGCTGGGCGCCGGGCACGGCGACAAGAACCGGCAGCGCGCCGCGGTCGGCTCCGCCCCCACGCGCGCCGACGCCGCCGCCCACGCGGACGACGGCCGCACCCGCACCGACCACTGACCCGGCAGCTGTACACAGCGGGACGCAGCGCTACTCCGCCGCCGTCCGGCCCTCCCGCCGAGCACGCCACTCGCGGACGACCTCCTCGACGTCGTACCGCTTGAGGCCGAGCGGGGGGCCGGGCGGCGGTTTGAGCATCATGTCGAGGATCTTGGTGTTGATCTCCGCGATGATCCGGCGCACGACCGGTTCCGAGGGGGCCGCGTAGGCCGCCGCGAGGGCGTCCTCGGCCTCCTTGCGCAGGGCGAGGGTCGGCGGCAGCAGGGCGGACAGGCCCTCGCGGGCCATCTTCCGCTTGACCCACCACAGTTCGTCGTACGTCGTGTCGTCCGGCAGTGGCTTGCCCGCCCCCGGCAACCGGTCGAAGTCGCCCCGTCCCTGTGCGTCGCGGATCTCCTTCTCGACCCAGGACTCGAACGGAACACCGGGTGGCTTTCGCTCGGTCATGAGTCCATTGTGCCGGACAGGCCGTGGCCGGGCGATTTATCATGCCGCGCGGTGCGCCAATCAGGCGCGCCGCAGGCGGCGTTGACGCGGCCGGACGGCCGGGCACGCGGCGGCGGCGGTCCGGGCGCGCCCCGACACACGAGGAGCGCACGTGCTCGAACTCACGATGGCCTCCGTCTCCGGGACGGAGGCGGACGCGACGGCCGGCATGCTGATGGCCGACGCGCCCAGCGAGGCGGGCGCCGTGCTGCGGGTGGGCCGGGACCGGTCCGTGTGCCGGCTGGCGACGCCCGAGGACTGGCTGTTCGTCTCCCGGGTCCACCTGGAGTTCCGGTGCGGGCCGGACGGGACGTGGCAGGTGACCTGGCTGCGCGGCTCCCAGCCGGACCCGTCCTCCGAGGTCCGGCTGGTGCTGGCCGGCGAGCCCGGCCGGGCGCTGCCCTACGGCGGCGCGGCGCCCCTGCCGAGGGGCGGCGCGGGCGAGATCGTCGTCCAGGACCGCACCAGCCCGCGCAGTGTGAACGTGGGCTTCTACCACGAGGTCTAGGGCCTCTCGTTCGGATCGTGCCGGGCTCGCGGGCCCCGGCGCCTTATCCGGCCCGATCCGAACGGAAGACGCTGGGCCCGTCGGAAGGTCCAGGGGCCCGGCGGTCGGCTCAGTCCAGTACGCGGGCCAGCGCGAAGCCGTCGTAGCCCTTGCTGTCCACGGTCTGGAGGGCGGTGCCGTCCAGCCGGGGGTGCTCGGCGATCAGCTCCAGGGCGGCCCGGGTGCCGCGGACGCCGGGGTCGGTGCTGGTCGCGTCGGTGACCTCGCCGCCGCGTACGACGTTGTCCAGGACGATCAGGCTGCCGGTGCGGGTCAGGCGCAGCGCCCACTCGACGTAGTGCGGGTTGTTGACCTTGTCGGCGTCGATGAAGACGAGGTCGAAGGGCGGCGGGTTCTCGTCGGCGAGCTTCGGCAGCGTCTCCAGCGCGGGGCCGACCAGGACCTGGACGATCCGGTCGAGTCCGGCGTGCGCGAGGTTGCGGCGGGCGACGTCGGCGTGGTGCGCGTCGTACTCCAGGGTGATCAGGCGGCCGTCCTCGGGCAGCGCGCGGGCCAGCCAGATGGTGCTGTAGCCGCCGAGCGTGCCGATCTCCAGGATGCTGCGGGCGCCCTGGAGGCGGGCGAGGAGCTGGAGGAGCTTGCCCTGGGCGGCGGTGACGCTGATGGGGGGCAGGCCCTCCGCGTCGCTGTCGCGCCGGGCGGCCCGAAGGGCCTCGTCCTCCGGGGACAGCAGGGCGGAGAAGTAGGCGTCGACGTCGTTCCAGAGCCGCGGGTCGCTCATGCATCAAGCCTTTCGGATAGCTAGTTAGAGGCGCTAACTAGTTGCGCTAACGAATACTAGCCCGACACGCGAGCACGGGGAGTGGATTCCCGCCACCGTCCCCCCGCACGACAGAGCGCCCCGACCGTCACCAGGACGGCCGGGGCGCGCATGCGCTCAGCGGGTACTACCGCTCCACGGAGGGCGCCGAGCCCGGCAGCGGGCGGCCCGCCGACTCGCTCATGAACCACACCGCCGCGCCGCCGACCAGGGAGGCGGCCATCATGTAGTAGGCGGGCATCATCATGTTGCCGGTCGCGCCGATCAGCGCCGTGACCACCAGCGGGGTGGTGCCGCCGAACAGCGAGACGGAGACGTTGAAGCCGATCGACAGGGAGCCGTAGCGCACCCGGGTCGGGAACAGGGCCGGCAGCGCGGCCGGCATCGCCGCCGTGAAGCAGACCAGCAGCAGGCCCAGCGCGGCCATGCCGAGGCCCACCGCCGCCAGGCTGCCCTGGCGGATCAGCAGCAGCGCCGGGATGGACAGGAACAGGAAGCCCGCGCAGCCGGCCGCGATCACCGGACGGCGGCCCACCCGGTCGGTCAGCGCGCCCGCGAACGGCTGGACGATCATCATCAGGGCCATCACGCCGAGGACGACCAGCAGCCCGTGCGTCTCGTCGTACTTCAGCTGGCTGGTCAGATAGCTCGGCATGTAGGAGAGCAGCATGTAGTCGGTGACGTTGAAGACCAGCACCAGGCCGACGCAGAGCAGCAGCGCCTTCCACTGGCCCGCGACCATCTCGCGCAGCGGCACCTTGGTGCGCCCGGCCTCCGCCTTCTCCACCTCGGCCGCGAACGCCGGGGTCTCCTCGAGGCGCATCCGCAGGTACAGGCCGATGATGCCCATCGGGCCGGCGACCAGGAACGGGATGCGCCAGCCCCAGGACGTCAGGTCGTCCGAGGACAGCAGCGCCGTCATCAACGTCACCAGGCCCGCGCCGCCGATGTAGCCGGCGAGCGTGCCGAACTCCAGCCAGCTGCCGAGGAAGCCGCGCCGCTTGTCGGGCGCGTACTCGGCGATGAAGGTGGACGCGCCCGCGTACTCGCCGCCGGTGGAGAAGCCCTGCACCAGCCGCGCGGCCAGCAGCAGGATGGGCGCGCCGACGCCGATGGTGCCGTACGACGGGATCAGGCCGATCGCGAAGGTGCCCGCGGCCATCATGATCATCGTGACGGCCAGGACCTTCTGCCGGCCGACCCGGTCGCCGAGCGGGCCGAAGACCAGGCCGCCCAGCGGGCGCACCAGGAAGGCCGCGGCGAAGGCCCCGAAGGTCGACAGGAGCTGCGCCGTCGGGTTGCCGGAGGGGAAGAAGACCTTGCCCAGGGTCACCGCGATGTAGCTGTAGACGCCGAAGTCGAACCACTCCATCGCGTTGCCCAGCGCGGCGGCCTTCACGGCGCGCTTGACGAGCGCCGGGTCGGTGACGGTGGGGGCGGGGCGGTTCTTGGTGAGGGACACGGACCGGGGTGCGGTGACGGTGGCAACCGACAAGGCTTCGCTCGCCTGCCTTTCGACGGGGAGAGGGACAACGGCCCACGCGGCGACGCCGTCGGCGGACCAGAACGGCCCGCACGGGGCAGGCCGAAAATCGACCATACGACCGGTTGGCCCCGTAACGTACCGTACGCAGGTCGGTGCGTAGCGCACCTAAATGCGGGATACGCAGGCACATCTGCCCGGAACCGGCCGTTCCTCACCGGTCCCGGTTGTGATCCTTGTCGCCCCCCGCGGCGGGAACCGGACAGCCGACGGTCTATGGTCGTCCGGACAAAAGGTGACTTGCCGCCCGGCCGGACCCGGGCCCCGCCTCCCCCGGGAGCGCGGTGGCGTGCCGTCCGGCCGCAGACCGGGCAGACGAGACAGGTGGAGCCGGGGGTTCCCGCGTCTTCCCGGGGGACGGCGAGCTTCACAAGGGCGGAACAGTCCCGCGCGCGGGACGTACTGGGCGGGAGGCCGACGGGGCGTGGCGGACGCGGAGCGCAGCTCGGGACCGACGGGAGCGTTCGGAGGGGCGGCGGCCACCGCCTCGCCGAGACCCGGCCTGCACGCGGCCCGCCTGGGCCTGTGGCTGATCGCCGGCGTCCTCGCGACACGGCAGGTCGCCGCCGTCCTCACCACCCCGCGCGCCGACCGGCTCACCGCCCTGGAGACCTGGGTCGGCCCGGGCGGCGTCCTGCCCGTCAAGGGCTCGCTGTACGACTCCACCCGGTTCACCGGGACCCCGTTCAGCGGCCTGGTCCTCAAACCGCTCACCAAGGCCGCCGAGGACGCCCTCGGCTGGGGCTGGATCTTCGGCACCCTGCTGCTGGTGGCCGCCCTCGGCCTGATCGCGGCCCGCGCCCTGCCCCAGCCGGTCGGCAGACGCACCTCCCTGCTCGCCGCTCCCGTCGCGATCAGCCTGCTGATGCTGTCGCTGCCCGTACGCAACGCGTTCTGGCTCGGCCAGACCAGCATCCTGCCGGTCCTGCTCGTCCTGCTCGGCTGCTTCGTCGTCCGCGGACAGCGCACCGGCGGCGCGCTCGTCGGCCTCGCCGCCGCCCTCCAGCCCACGATGCTGCTGTTCGCGCCGCTGCTGTGGTGCACCCGGCGCAGACGCGCCGCCGCCTCCACGGCCGTGACGTCCGCCGCCTGCACCGCGCTCGCCTGGGCCGCCCTCCCGCACGACTCCCACACCTACTGGGTGCACCACATGGCGGGCGTCGGCCTCGGCGGCCGCGCCGACGCCCTCGGCAACCAGTCCCTGCACGGCGCGCTGCTGCGGGCCGGCCTGACCGGCCCGCTGGAGATCGGCCTCTACCTCGCGCTCGGCGCGGCTGTCGCGGCCCTCGCCCTGCGCCGGGCCGTGCTCCACGCCCGCGACGGACAGCTCCTGCTCGCCGTCGCGATCACCGGCTGCGCGGCGATCGCCGTCTCGCCCACCGCCTGGCAGCACCAGCTCCTGTGGGTGCTGGTCGCGGTCGTCGGCCGGGTCGGCCGCCGCGCCGCCGACCGCCTGCTGTGGCCGGTCGCCGTGGTCGCCGTGATGACCCTCCCGGCGAAGATGCTGCTGCCCGACGCACCGGTCCTGAACCCGCTGCGCGACAACGTCGTCCTGCTGGCCGCGCTCGCCGCCGCCACCTGCGTGCCCTTCCTGTCCCGCACCGACGAGCACTACCGGCGCCCGATCCCGACCCGGTACGCCGACCCGGCCCCGGCCCGCTGGAAGGCCGTCCCCCTGGTCCCGGCCCTGCGCAGGGCCCTCACCCGCCCCTCCCTCCTGCTCGAACTCCTCCTCATCCGCGTCACCTACGCCGCCTACTCCCAGGTCCGCCTGGTCGCGCGCGGCGACCGCGCCACCGCCGAACGGCACGGCCACCAGATCCACTCCGTCGAGCGCGCCCTGCACCTCGACATCGAGCACTGGACCAACCACGCGGTGGTGGGCGCCCCCTGGCTGAACCACTTCCTGAGCTTCTACTACGAGACGTTCCACTTCATCGTCCCGCTGGCCGTCCTCGGCGTCCTCTACGTCCGCCGCCCGGTCGACTACCGCTGGGCGCGCACCGCCCTCGGCTTCGCCACCCTCATCGGCCTGCTCGGCTTCTGGCTCTACCCGCTGGCCCCGCCCCGCCTGATGCCCGGCCTCGGCTTCATCGACACCGTGCACGGCGTCCAGGACCTCGCCCGCCCCGACTACGGCGCGATGACCGCGGTCACCAACCAGTACGCCGCGATGCCCTCGCTGCACTTCGGGTGGGCCCTGTTCTGCGGCGTCGTCATCGCCGTCGTCGCCCCCAGGCCGTGGCTGAAGGCACTCGGCATGCTGCACCCGCTGTTCACGGTCACCGCGATCATCGGCACCGCCAACCACTGGGTACTGGACGCGGTGGGCGGGGCGACGGTGGTGGGGCTGGGCTTCGCGCTCACGTACCTGCTCCAGGGGCCCCGGGCGGTGGGGGCGCCGCGGCCGGTGGCGGAACCGGTGCCGGAGGTGGCGGCGCGCGGCGAGGACGGGGACGCTCAGCGGCTCGTCCGGCCCCCGGGCCGGTAGCCGGGGACGCTCAGCAACTCGTCCGGCTGCCGGGCCGGTAGGAGCTGGTGATGCGGTAGTCGCCGGCTTCGGGTGCGGTCAGGCGGGGCCAGGTTCCGGTGCGGGACAGGCAGCCCGCGCTGGTGCGCAGCCAGGGGGAGGGGGCGACGCGGACGGTGACCGTGCCGGGGCGGGTGGTGCGTACGACGAGGTGGGCGGCGTCCGCGCGGACCACGGTCGCGCCCGCGCCCGACACCAGCGGGACGGCGCCCTCCACCCGGTAGACCCGCCAGTGCGCGTCCCGCCACACGGGGCTCAGCCACCCGGGCTCGGCGCGGACGAGCGCCGCCTCGTCCCGTGCGGCCCAGTCCGGCTCGCCGTCGGGCAGGACGACGTAACCGACGGCCCAGCGGTCGAGCCAGGCACGGTAGGCGGTGGGGGAGAAGGAGCCGTCGTAGAAGAGGGGGCCGCGGGCCACGTCGAACTGGCGGTTCCAGCCGCGCGCGAGGAGCAGGTCCGGGCCGAGGACGGTCGTCTCGCGGTGATCGACGGCGGGCACCACCTCGACGCGGGCGCGGTCGGCCCCGAGCCGGGCGAGCGCGGCACGCACCCCGTCCGCGTCGGCCGCCCACGCCGGGACGGGCGTGGACATCCGCAGCACATGGCCGGCGTGCTGCGCCACCCACGTCACGGACAGCGCGAGGGCCAGCCCGAGGGCGACCGTCCGCGCGGCCCGCGCCGCTCGGCGCCGCGCGGCCCGCCCCGCCTGCCGTACGGTCCGCGTCTCCCGCCCGGCTCGGGCTTCCCGCCGCGCCGTCCACGCCCCGCGCTCCAGCAGCGCGGCGAGCAGCACCGGCGGGGCGAACAGCTCGGCGAGGCGTACGACGTTGGAGCCGACCGGTGAGGAGACCAGCGCGGTGAGGACGACGCCGGCCGCGTAGACGGCCGCCGCGCCGCGCAGCGCCCGCCACTGGCGCGGGGCGAGCAGCGCGAGGAGCACCCCGAAGAGCACCGGCCGCCACACGTCGCCGCCCGACATCGGCATGGTGCCGCTGAACGGGAACAGCAGCGTGGTGAGGGCGACGACCAGGGCGGGCGGCGCGCACAGCACGGCCGCCTTCCCGACCCGCAGGCCGAGCAGCCACCCGGCGCCCGCCACCGCGAGGAACAGCCCGGCCACCGGACTCGCCAGGGTCGCCAGCGTGGCGAACACCCCGGCGACGAAGAGTCCTTGACCGGCTCCCGCGAGGACGAGACACGCCACCAGGCCGAACGCCACGCCCACCGCGAAGGTGGACCGCCCCGAGGCCACATCGCACCACAGCGTCAGCACGGCGAGCAGCGCGGGCGGCAGCGGCCTGCGCACCCCGCACCGCACGAACAGGTCCGCGGCGAGCCACGAGGAGACGACCCCGGCGGCGGCGGTCACCGCCCGCACCCCGCCGAAGGCCATCAACTGTGGTGCCAACAGGCTGTAGTTGCCGACATGCACCCCGCCGTACCAGGAGAGGCTGTACGGCGCCCCGGGATACGCCCCGACGAAGTCGGCCCATGCCACCTGTGCGGCGAGATCCCCGCCCCCGGTCGCCAGCCACACCCCCCACCCGACGTACAACGGCACGGCGAGGGCGGTGGCGAGGAGGGCGACCCGGTACCGCCGCACCACGCCCCGTGCTCGTGCCGGGGCGGGGGTGTGCGGAGGCGCGGCGTCCGACTCGGCGGACACAGCTGAGGGTTGCACTGGAAGGTTCCCGTTCGCCGACTGACCGGACCTACGAGACTAAGGGCGGGTGGACCCCGGCGGCCCCGCGAGGGGAGGGGGTGTGAGTGCTCCTCCTGGTTCGGGCTCCTCGTCGACGGCCACCAACTCGTAGACCGCCGGAGTCCGGTTCATGACGCCTTGCCGTGCTCCACACACTCGAACCACACCGTCTTGCCGTCCCCGCCGTGCGACTGCACGCCCCACTTGTCCACCACCGCGTCGAGCAGCAGCAGGCCCCGGCCGCCCTCCGCGTCCGGCGACAGGTCCCGCGGCGTCGCGGGCAGTCGCGGCGACGAGTCCGTCACCTCCACCCGGACCCCCGCCGCCCGGCTCAGCAGCAGCACCGTGCACCGGCGGTCCGGGACGTGCCGCACGACGTTCGCCACCAGCTCGGTCACGGCCAGTTCCACCGTGTCCGTCAGCTCCGCCATGTCCCACTCGGCCAGGTACGAGCGCACGATACGACGGATGTGCCGCGCCGAGTGCTCGCTCACGGTGAGGCTCATGCGGTACTGCGCGGGCCGGGGTCCCGCGAGGACGGAGGGAAAGTATTCGTTCACAGGACAAGCCTGACCTGCTGTCACTACGGTGGGCTATTGCCTGAACACAACCGGTCCGCAGGTGGGCCGTCGCGTGAAAAGGGGACCGTGCGTGACCAATATCAACGTCCTCGACCCGGGGGCCTCACCACTCGACTACTACGGCTTCGAACTGCGCCGCCTGCGCGAAGCCGCCGGTCTCACCCAACGGCAACTGGGTGACATCGTCAACTACACCGCCTCGCTGGTGGGACAGATCGAGACAGCGCGAAAGCTGCCGACGCCGGAGTTCAGCCAGCGGGTGGACGCCGCCCTGAACACGGGCGGTGTGCTCTCCCGGCTCGTCATCCTCGTGATGCGCAGTCAGTTGCCTGCCTGGTTCCAGCAGGTGGCGGAGCTGGAGGTGCGGGCCGTTGAGATCTGCACCTTCCAGACACACATGATCCATGGGCTGGCGCAGACACCCGAGTACGTCCGCGCCGTCCTGGGCGCGCTCGACGAAACCGACCTGGACGACCGCACCGCCGTGCGGCTGGCCCGGCAGCGCATCTTCGAGAAAGACGAGCCGCCGATCTTGTGGATGATCATCAGCGAGGCTTCGCTGCACCAGGAGATCGGCGGCCGACAGGTTATGAGGGAGCAACTGGCCTACCTGCTGTCGTTCGAGAACAACCCTCGGATCAACGTCCAGGTGTTGCCGTTCTCGTCCGGAGCGCATGCCGGACTCACGGGCTCATTCAACCTCTACCGCTTCCGCAGCGACCCGACCATTGTCTACACCGAGGGCTACGGCAGCGGGCATCCGACCGCCAACCCGGACACCGTCAAGGACTGTTCGCTCCGTTACGATCACCTCCAAGCCGCCGCCCTGCCCCTCAAGGAATCGGCGGACTTGATCCGGCGCGTAATGGAGGAACGCTATGGAGAACAAGGCGGAGCCGACGGCGATCCAGTGGCGTAAGTCCAGCTACAGCGGCGACCAGGGCGGTTCCTGCGTCGAGTGCGCCCCGCTCGGGTCGCTGGCATGGCGCAAGTCCTCGTACAGCAGTGACCAGGGCGGCGAATGCGTCGAGTGCGCCCCGCTCGGGTCGCTGGCATGGCGCAAGTCCTCGTACAGCAGCGACCAGGGCGGCGACTGCCTGGAGGTCGCCGCAGCGCCCTGCGCCACCGTCGCCCTGCGGGACTCGAAGGTGCCCTCCGGACCGGTCCTCAACGTCCGGCCCGGCGCCTTCAGCACCTTCGTGAGCTGGGCGTCTTCCGTCTGCTGAGGCCGTTGTCAGTGGTGCGGTCTAGGGTGCAGCCGGACGGTATCGGCACGCGCTTGGGGGAACCATGACCACACTTCAAAACCGGCCCCGTACGGCCCTCCTCGTCATCGACGTCCAGCAGGACGTGGTCGAGAAGGCGTACGACCGGGACACGGTCGTCGCGAACATCGCGGCGCTGGTGGAGCGGGCCCGGCGGGAGGGGACCCCCGTCGTCTGGGTCCAGCACGCCGACGAGGACATGCCGAAGGGCAGCGACGGCTGGCGGATCGTCTCCGAGCTGTCGCCGCGCGAGGGCGAACCGCTGGTCCACAAGAACTACGGCGACTCCTTCGAGGACACCACCCTGGAGACCGTGCTGTCGGGGCTCGGGGTCGGCCGGCTCGTCGTGACCGGCGCGTCCACCGACGTGTGCGTCCGCTCCACCCTGCACGGCGCGCTCGTGCGGGGCTACGACACGCTGCTGGTCTCCGACGCGCACACCACCACGGACACCTCGGCCTGGGGCTCCCCGCCCCCGGAGCAGGTCATGGCCCACACCAACCTGTACTGGAGTCACCAGCGGGCCCCGGGCCGCACGGCCGGGACCGTCGCGGCCAAGGATGTGGACTTCGGCGGCGGCGCGGACCGGTGAGGCACGGGCCGGTGGGGCCGCTTCGGGCCTGAGACCGCTCCCGGCCCGAGGCCGCTCACGGACCGGTCACTCCCGGCCCGACGTCACCGCCGCCAGGACCCCGGCGGCCACCGCCGAGATGAGCAGTGGGGTGCCGAGGTCGCGGTGGAGGACCAGCCACGCGCCGAGCGCCGCCCCGGCGAGCATCGCGACGACCGCCGCGACACGGCGCGGGGAGCGGTGCCCGGGGCCGCCCGCCGCGCGGGAGTCGGAGGCGAGGCCGGTGAGGGTCATCGTCAGGACGGTGGTGGTCAGACCGGCGACGCCGAGTTTGCGGACCGTGGCGTTGCGCAGGCCCATCGCGAAGGCGGTGAGGGCGATCAGCGCGTACGCCGTCGCGGCGGCGCCCGGCGCGGCGTAGGCGACGACCGCCGACGCGCCGACCAGGACCGCCTCGGCGGCCAGCGTCACCCGCGCCCAGGCGCGCCGCGACACACCGCCGTAGCGGGCGGCGACGCGGCCGCCGGCCAGCGCGCCGACCAGGAAGCAGGCCAGCGAGGTGGCGGTGTGCGGGATGGAGAAGCCGGGCGCGCCCACGGCGGCGAAGCCGAGGACGACCACGTTGCCGGTCATGTTGGCGGTGAAGACATGGCCGAGGCCGAGATAGCTGACCGCGTCGATCATCCCGCTGACCACGGTCAGCCCGAGGAGCACCGCCACCAGGCGCAGACCGCGGGACTCGGGGTCGACCGCCCGGCCGTCGTCGGGCCGTGCGTCGTCCGGCTGCGCGTCCGCTGTCATGGCACCTCCGCTGTCCTGGGCACCAGGGAAGCAGAACCGCGCCCGGCCGGCGGCCGGACACGACGGGTGACCGGGCGACGGGCGGACGCGGAGGAGGGGCCTGAGGCCGGGCTCCGTGGGCGGACGCGGCGAAGGCGGCGGCCCGGGGATCGTGGGCCGCCGCCTCCACGAGTGCCGTGAGGTGGCTCGAACCGGGGTCGCCGGCGCCGTGCTCCTGAAGCGGATGGCTCGGTGACTGAGGGGGGCTCAGTACCAGCCGTTGGCCTGCCAGAAGTTCCAGGCCTTGGCGGGGCTCCCGTAGCGGGAGTTCATGTAGTCCAGACCCCACTTGATCTGGGTCTTGGGGTTGCTCTTCCAGTCGGCGCCGGCCGAGGACATCTTCGAGGCCGGCAGCGCCTGGACCAGGCCGTAGGCGCCCGAGGAGGCGTTGGTGGCGTGGATGTTCCAGCCGCTCTCGTGCTCGACGATGTGGCTGAAGGCGTTGAACTGCGCGGCGTCCGGGATCATCTGGCGCGCGATCGTCTTCGCGTCGGCGGCCGAACCCGTGGAGGTGGCCGCGTGGGCGGGGGCCGAGGAGAGCGCCATGCCGACGGTGGCGGCGGCCACGGCGGCGGTGGAGAGGGCCTTCTTCGGGGTGGCGATGCGGCGGATGAAGGAGACGGACACGGAATACCTCTTGCGTCGGGGACGGGGAATCGCGAACAGCCGGAGCCCGCGTCAGCGGGGGAGGGACTGCCTGGCGCCGCGACCCCTGAGGACCGTCGGCTCCTTGCGACGTGCTCCAGAGAAGCAGCCGGGAAAACCGGACGCAAACACCCCTTTTACTAGTTGTCGTCGCATCCCGGACGTGGGCCGATCGTGTGAGCGGCGTCTCAAAGCGCAGGTCGGCGCGGGTAAAGCTGCGTACATGTCACCCGGATGGATCTACGGCCGCGGATCGTAGGTGACCCAGGTCATGTGGGGCGCTTCACCGGGGCCGTCACGCTCGGCGGGTGAACGGTGACCGTCGGATCAGCGTTCGGGCGTGTCGAAGGTGACCGGCGTCTCGAAGGCGGCCCGCCGGGTGGCCCGCCGCAGCGCCCGGAGGACCGCCGGACCGACGACCAGGGTCAGCACCACGGTGACGACCGCCCGCCCGAGGTCCCAGCCGAGGGAGGTGGCCAGGCAGTACGCGACGAACCGGGCCAGGTTCGCGGGGACGGCCGCGTGCGGGTCGAAGGCGATGGAGGAGGCGAGGGCGCCCATGAAGGGCCAGCCCGCCAGGTTCATGATCGTGCCGTAGGCGAAGGCGGCGAGGAAGCCGTAGAGGGCGAGCAGGAGCAGTTCGGCGCGGCCGCGCAGGCGGTCCGGGCCGGGCAGCAGGCCCGCGCCCATCGTGAACCAGCCCATCGCCAGCATCTGGAACGGCAGCCACGGCCCGACCCCGCCCGTCAGCAGCGCGGACGCGAACATCGTCACCGAGCCGAGCACATAGCCGAAGCCCGGGCCGAGGACCCGGCCGCTCAGCACCATCAGGAAGAACATCGGCTCCAGGCCCGCCGTCCCCGCACCGATCGGACGCAGCGCGGCGCCCGTCGCGGCCAGCACGCCGAGCATCGCCACGGCCTTCGGACCGAGCCCGGACTCGGCGATCGTCGCCGCGACCACCGCCACGAGCAGCACCAGCAGGCCCGCGAAGAGCCACGGCGCGTCCTGCGCGTGCGCGCTGAGCGCCGAGGTGGGCGGGGCGAGGAACGGCCACAGGAAACCGGCCGCCCCCACCGCGCTGACCAGCAGCAGCGCGGCGAGGGAGCGGGGGCCCAGATGTACCGCGCGGGCCTGGGCGTCGGTCCGGGCGGTCATGCCAGGGCCTCGCGGACCTGGGCGACGGTGAGCCAGCGCTGCGGGGCGAGGATCTTGGTGACCTGGGGGGCGTAGGAGGGGGAGGACACCACCACCTCGGCGGTGGGGCCGTCGGCGATGACCTCGCCCTCGGCGAGCAGCACCACCCGGTGGGCGAGCTCCGCGGCCAGCTCCACGTCGTGCGTGGCGAGCACGATCGCGTGCCCGGCGGCGGCGAGGGCGCGCAGCTCGGCGACCAGCCGGGCCTTCGCGCCGTAGTCGAGGCCACGGGTCGGCTCGTCCAGCAGGAGCAGCGGCGGACGGGCGGTGAGGACGACGGCCAGCGCGAGCGCCAGCCGCTGGCCCTCGGACAGGTCGCGCGGGTGGGTGGCGTCGCAGACGCCCGGCAGCAGTGCGGAGACCAGGGCGCGGCAGGCGCCGGGCGCGGCCTGCGCGTCCTGGTCGGCCGCCGCGCACTCGGCGGCGACGGTGTCGGCGTAGAGGAGGTCGCGCGGCTCCTGCGGGACCAGGCCGACGCGGCGCACCAGCTCGCGGGGCGAGGTCCGGTGCGGGACCGCGCCGCTGACGCGCACCTGCCCCGCCGAGGGCTGCACCAGCCCGACCAGCGAGCCGAGCAACGTGGACTTGCCGGCGCCGTTGCGCCCCATCAGCGCGACGGTCTCGCCCGGGGCGACGGTCAGGTCCACGCGTCGCAGCGCCCGCACCCCGTCCCGCCACACACCGAGGCCGCGCACCTCGGCGACGAGGGAGGTGTCCTCGGCGGGCACGGCGCCCTGACGCCGCCGGAGGCGCAGCCACGGGCGGGAGGCGGCGCGGGGCGCGGGCACGGCTCGTGGCGGTACCGGCGGGGAAGCGGGGGCGGCTGTGGCGGGGGTGCCCGCCGAGTGCGCGGACGCGGGGGTGGCCGCGTCGCTCGCCGCGTCCGTGCCGGTCGCCGCGCTCCCGTCGCTCGCCGAGCCCGCCATGCGCGCCGTATCTGCCGGGCGCGCCGTACCCGCGCCGTTCGCCGTGCCCGGCTCGTGGGCGGCCAGGCGGGCGCGCAGGGGTGCCGCGCGGCGGCGGGCGTCGCGGACCGTCAGGGGGAGCGGGGTCCAGTCGGCCAGGCGGCCCAGGGCCACCACCGGGGGGTACACCGGCGACTCGGCCATGATGTCCGCCGGAGTGCCCAGCACCGGGGCCGCGCCCGGGACGGGGAGCAGGACGACCTGATCGGCGTACTGGACGACGCGTTCGAGGCGGTGCTCGGCCATCAGGACGGTCGTCCCGAGGTCGTGCACCAGCCGCTGGAGGACGGCGAGGACCTCCTCGGCGGCGGCCGGGTCCAGCGCCGAGGTCGGCTCGTCCAGGACCAGCACCTTCGGGTGCGGGGTGAGGACCGAGCCGATCGCGACCCGCTGCTGCTGGCCGCCCGAGAGCGTGGCGATGGGCCGGTCCCGCAGCGCGGCCAGGCCCAGCAGGTCCAGCGTCTCCTCGACGCGCCGCCGCATCACCTCGGGGGCCAGGCCCAACGACTCCATGCCGTAGGCGAGTTCGTCCTCGACGGTGTCGGTGACGAAGTGCGACAACGGGTCCTGACCGACCGTGCCGACCACGTCCGCCAGCTCGCGCGGCTTGTGCGTGCGGGTGTCCCGCCCGGCCACGGTGACCCGGCCGCGCAGGGTGCCGCCGGTGAAGTGCGGCACGAGTCCGCTGACCGCGCCGAGGATCGTGGACTTGCCGACGCCCGACGGACCCACCAGCAGCACGAGTTCACCCTCAGGTACCTCGAAGTCCACTCCGGCGACGGTGGGTTCGGCCGCGCCGTCGTAGGTCACGGAGACGTCCTCGAAGCGGATCACGACGGCTCCTTGGGTGACGTGTTCCCGGACGACGTGCGTCCGGGCGACGTGGGTCCGGGGGCGGCGAAGGCGGGGACCAGACCGAGGAGCACGGCCGCGGCGGGCCACAGCGGCAGCGCGGGCGCGACCAGCGGCACGACCCCGGGGTGCAGGGCGTCCGGATCGCGGGTCGCGGCCAGGGTGAGCAGCGCGGCGACCGCCACACCGGAGGCGGCGACCAGACAGGAACGCGGGTTCCAGGCGTCGGGGCGGTAACGGGTGCGCAGTGAGCGGCGGCCGCCGAGCCGGAGTCCGGCGAGCGCGGCGGCGAGACCGGCGAGGAGGACGGGCAGCCCGTAGCTCCCGCCCTCCGCGGTGAGCAGCCCGTACGTCCCGGCGCACACCCCGAGCAGCCCGCCGAGGGTGAGGGCGGCGGTGGTACGGCGTACGGCGGGGGCGACCTCGGCGGTACGGCCGTAGCCGCGGGCGTCCATCGCGGCGGCGAGCGCGACCGAGCGCTCCAGCGCGCCCTCCAGCACGGGCAGCCCGACGTGCAGCAGACCGCGCAGACCGCGGTCGGGACGGCCGCGCAGCCTGCGCGCGGCCCGCAGCCGGCGGCCGTCGGCGACCAGGTGCGGGGCGAAGGTGAGGGCGACGACCACGGCGACGCCCATCTCGTACAGCGCGCCGGGCAGCGACTTCAGCAGCCGGGCGGGCGCGGCGAGCGCGTTGGCGGCGCCGACGCAGACCAGCAGTGTGGCCAGTTTCAGCCCGTCGTACAGGGCGAACAGCAGTGCCTCCGCCGTGACCCGGCCGCCCAGCCGGATGCCCTGCGCCCAGTGCGGCAGCGGCACTTCGGGCAGGGTGAGAAGGACGTGCGCGCCGGGGACGGGGGAGCCGAGGACGACCGCGAAGAACAGGCGGATGACGAGCACGGCCACCCCGAGCCGGACGAAGGCGGCGTAGGAGCGGGCCGAGGGGGTGTTCGCCCCGCACGTCACCACGACGTACGCGGACACCGCGAGCAGCAGCCCCAGCAGCAGCGGGTTGCTGGTCCGGGTGGCCCCCACCCCGAGCGCCAGCGCCCACACCCACCAGGCCCCGGCGTGCACGCGGGGCGCGCGGCGCACGCCGGAGGCGGGGGAAGTGGTGCGCACCCGCGCGGCGACGAGCGTGCCCCCGCCCCCGCCGTCCGGCGTCCTACGCATTCCGGCGCCGCCGGGCCTGCCACACGGCCGCACCGGCGAGGACGACCACGACCGCGCCGCCCGCGAAGAGCCCGACCGACGGACCGCCGTCCTTCTTCCGCGACGAACCGGTCCCGGCGCCCGGGGATTCCGCGCCCGCGTCCGGCCCCTTGCCCGGCACCGTGCCCGAGACCTGCTCGCCGCAGCCCTTCGCCGGGTAGCCGGCGATGGCGCACAGCAGGGCGTTGGTGTCGTAGCGCAGGGGCTTCGCGACCGCCGCCAGCGCCTCCGCCGTCGTCGCGCCGGACGGCACCCGCGCGCAGGCGGTACGCGCGGCGGGCGGGGTCTCCCCGGCCGGGGCGTCGGCCTCCGTACCGAAGTCCAGGACGAGCGCCACCCGCTTCTGGCCGCCCCGGGCCGGCGTACTCCCGCAGATCGCGGCGAAGTCCGCCGTACCGCGCGGCCGCGCCGCGTTCCGGGAGTCCTCGCTCACCGCGAACCGCATCCCCTGCACGTCGCCGTCGGCCGGACGCGCCGTCGAGGGGCCCTCGGTGGCGTACGTCCACCGGCCGCCGTCACGGTCCCAGAAGGACCAGTAGCGGTAGCCCACCGCCTGCGCCGTGCCCGCGCCCGCCGTCACCAGCAGCAGCGCGGCGGCCACCAGCAGGACGGGCAGGGCGGACAGGGCGGGCGGAGCGGGCCGGGCGGACGGCGTGCGCGGGCGGCCGGTCACGGCTGCTGTCCCCGCTTGCCGCCGCGCCTGCTCAGCATGAAGCCGACAGCGACCACGACGACGAGGAAGACGCCCCCGGCCCACCACACCGCCGTGTGGTCGGCGCCGTCGCTCTTCGCCGGCTTCGCGGCGCCGTCGCCCGCCGTGGGCGCGTCGGTGGCCTCGGGCGCGGGTCCGGTGGCGTCGAGCGCCTTCACGAGGTCGAGGCCGCCGAAGTCGCGCGGGTCGGTGCCGGTGGCGTGGGCGGCGAAGACCAGCTGGGCGTAGGCGGCCGGGCCGCTCTGCTCGGCCCACGCCTCGGCGTGCCTCTCCAGCCACTCCAGCGGCTTCTTCGCCTGCGCGGCCCCGCCCTGCGCGGCGAGCGCGACGACCGTGTCGGCGGTGTTGCCGTAGTCGGGCTGGGCGGTGGCGCCGGGCAGTACGGAGGTCAGGTACCCGTCCTCGGCGACCTGGTGCGCGAGGTAGGCGGCGCCGTTCGCGGCGGCCTGCCGGGCGGTCGGCTTCCCGGAACCGGCGCACTTCGCCGCAGTGCCGTCCTCGCCCGCGCCCGTGGCCGCCAGACCCTGGCCGAGGGCGGCGACGACGCCCGCGGCGGTCGCGTCCGCGTTGGCGACCAGCTCGCCCTTCTTGTCCGGCTGGTAGGCGAAGGCGCCCGCGCCGTCGCCCGAGCACGGCAGGGCGAGGCCGAGCAGCGCGTCGTAGGGGGACTTGCCGTCCTTCACGACGGCGGCGGGCTTCTCGCCTACGGCGGCGAGCGCGCCCACGACGACCGCGGTGGAGTTGGTGTCGCTGGGACCGCCGGCCGTGTAACCCCAGCCGCCGTCCTTGTTCTGCACGGACTTCAGCCAGGCGACGGCCTTGCCGGTGGCGGCGTCGTGGCCGCCGAGCGCGGCGAGGGCCTGGACGGCGGCGGCCGTGCTGTTGGTGTCCACCATGACCTTGGCGTCACAGGCGCGGGCCGGGTCGGCGCGGAAGGCCGCGTACGAGCCGTCGGCGCACTGCTGCCCGGTCAGCCAGTCCACGGCCCGCGCCGCGGGCCGCACCCCGGCGGTGTGCTGCGCGAGCAGGGCGAGGGACTGGCGCCACACGCCGTCGTACTTGGGGTCGGTGCTGCCGTAGAGCCCGTCCGGCAGGGCGGGCTTCCCGCTGGGGGAGGGCGACGCGGCGAAGGCGGGGGACCCCGGTATGCCGATCACGGCGACGGCGGCCAGGGCCGCGGCGCAGCGGCGGATGTTCATGATCGGCGGATGCCTCTCCCTGTGGGGAGCCGGACAGCACGGGGCATCCCCGCGGCTCGGCTCCGTATACCTCGACGGCGCTGTGCGGCGGCGGGCGCCGGCGCACGTGAGCCGGTCACGCCGTACGGGGCGGTCCGGCTCGCCGCCTCCAGGGCGGCTCACGGTTGCGGGTCAGCGCCGGATTCGCACCGGCTTCCCCTCGTACGGCCGTGATGACGACGGCGCTACTTTACCGGCCCGTGAACGGCCCTCCGGGGCCGGTGGGGGCCGGGTACGCGGGGACGGCGGGGGACGAGTGGCGGATTCGGGCCAACCTCCGGGTCCGGGGACGGGGTTGGGGTGCCCGTCCGTGGCCCGGATCTGCTGTCCATTCCTCCCGGACAGGGGGTTGCGTCCTGGTTCGTGGGGGTTCATGCTGGAAGTGCCTACGGGACGAGTGAGGGAGTTCGACCGGAGTAGCCGACTTGGGCGTGACGCCTACGCATCCGCCGAGGCCGACGTCGACGGTCGGGCTGAGAGGCCGGAAAGCCGCAAGGACTGGGCTGATCGGCGACCCCCAGAACCTGATCCGGGCAATGCCGGCGAAGGGAACCCGTCTCGTAGGTCTTCCGTGTGCCCGGGCCGCGGGGCCCGGGCCTTGCGCTGTCCGCGCCCGCTGCTCCGGGTGCGGCCCCTGGGCCGCCGCCGCGCGCTCGGGCCGCCGCCCGCCCTCGCCCGCCCGCGTTGCTCCGCGTGCGGCCCCCGCTCCGCACCCGGCCCCTGGGCCGCGCGTCGCGCTCCCGCGTTGCTCCGCGCCCGGCCCCGGGCCTCGCGTCGCCCGGCGATTGGGCCTTTGCGCCCGGCCCCTGGGCCTCGCGCCGCGCGCTCGGGCCGGCCGCCCGCCCTCGCGGGCCCGCGTTGCTCCGCGTGCGGCTCCCGCTCCGCACCCGGCCCCTGGGCCTCGCGTCGCCCGGCGATTGGGCCTTTGCGCCCGGCCCCTGGGCCTCGCGCCGCGCGCTCGGGCCGGGCGCCCGCCCTCGCGGGCCCGCGTTGCTCCGCGTGCGGCTCCCGCTCCGCACCCGGCCCCTGGGCCGCGCGTCCGCGCTCGGGACCGGCCGCCCGGGGCCCCGGCCCCCGGCCTTCGCGCTGCGGGCGCGGGAACCGCCGGGCCGCGCGCCCAAGTCGTGCCCCGGCCCTCCGCTACCCCGTGTGCGGTCGCCGGTCCGGGGTCGTCAGGTCGATCAGGCGGCACGCCGTCGCCACGTCCGTCTCCACCTGTTCCGTGGAGGCGCGGCCCGCGAGCCAGGTGATCAGGGCCGAGTGCCAGGTGTGCTCGATGACGCGGATCGCGGAGAGCTGCTCGGCGGTGGGGTCGTCCTGGCCCATCGCCTCCAGGATGATCGCCGTCGTCTGGTGCAGGACCCGCTCCACCTCCGCCGAGACGCCGCTGTCCGCGAAGGTCAGGGCGCGCACCATCGCGTCCGCGAGCCGGGGCTCGCGCTGGAGGGCGCGGAAGGCGCGGATCAGGGTCTCCGTCACCCGCTCGGCGGCGCTCGCGCCGGCCGGCGGCTTGGCGCGCAGCGTGCCCCGCATCCGCACCAACTGGTCGTGCATGGTGGCGACCAGCAGGTGCACCTTGGACGGGAAGTACCGGTAGAGCGTGCCGAGGGCGACCTGCGAGGACTCGGCCACCTCGCGCATCTGCACCGCGTCGAAGCCGCCCCGGCAGGCCAACTGCGCGCTCGCGTGCAGGATGCGGCGCCGGCGGGCCTCCTGCCGCTCGGTCAGGGGCGGCGGGGGAGGGGGCGTGGGACGGGTCTGCGCAGGCATGGCTCCCGCTTCGTGACAGTCGGTGAGGGCGTGCGACCAGACAGCATGCCAGGGCGTCGGCCGTGGCGTGAATCACCCGTTCCACCGCCTTGCGGCGAGGCTACCTGCCGGTAGATTCGAAGCTTCCTGGACGATCAAGTCTGAAACTTGTTCTAGATCGACGACCCGGCGTAATCTCGCGGGACAGCGCAGTCAGAAGGGGGCCCAGAGTGTCCGCTGAGGCCAGTCAGGCGGGGTCCCCGACGGGCCTCGCAGCCGACGGCGAGCGACCGCTCAGGATCGCGCTCCTCACCTACAAGGGCAACCCGTTCTGCGGCGGCCAGGGCGTCTACGTCCGTCACCTCTCCCGCGAACTGGCCCGCCTCGGCCACCGGGTGGAGGTGATCGGCTCCCAGCCCTACCCCGTGCTCGACGCCCTCGACGGCCCCGCCGCCGCCCGGCTGAGCCTCACCGAGCTGCCGAGCCTCGACCTCTACCGCCAGCCGGACCCCTTCCGCACCCCGAAGCGCGACGAGTACCGCGACTGGATCGACGCGCTGGAGGTCGCCACCATGTGGACCGGCGGCTTCCCCGAGCCGCTGACCTTCTCGCTGCGCGCCCGCCGCCATCTGCGCGAGCGCCGCGGCGAGTTCGACGTCGTCCACGACAACCAGACCCTCGGCTACGGCCTCCTCGGGGACGTCGGCGCGCCCCTGGTCACCACCATCCACCACCCCATCACCGTGGACCGACGGCTGGAGCTGGAGGCGGCGAAGACCCGGCAGCGCCAGTGGTCGGTGCGCCGCTGGTACGCCTTCACCCGCATGCAGAAGCGGGTCGCGCGCCGGCTGCCGTCCGTGCTCACCGTCTCCGGCACCTCCCGCCAGGAGATCGTCGAGCACCTCGGGGTGCGCCCGGACCGCATCCACGTCGTCCACATCGGCGCCGACACCGACCTGTTCTCGCCCGACCCGTCGGTGGCGCGGGTGCCCGGCCGGATCGTCACCACCTCCAGCGCCGACGTGCCGCTCAAGGGCCTGGTCTTCCTGGTCGAGGCGCTGGCCAAGGTGCGCGCCGAACACCCCGCCGCGCACCTCGTCGTCGTCGGCAAGCGGCCCGAGGGCGGCCCCGTCGCCAAGGCGATCGAGCGGTACGGCCTGGAGGGCGCCGTCGAGTTCGTCAAGGGCATCTCCGACGCCGAGCTGGTCGACCTGGTCCGCTCCGCCGAGGCGGCCTGCGTGCCGTCGCTGTACGAGGGCTTCTCGCTGCCGGCCGCCGAGGCGATGGCCACCGGCACGCCGCTGGTCGCCACCACCGGCGGCGCCATCCCGGAGGTCGCCGGACGCGACGGCGAGACCTGCCTCGCGGTGCCGCCGGGCGAGTCCGGCGCGCTGGCCGCCGCGCTGACCCGGCTGCTCGGCGACCCCGAGCTGCGGACGCGCCTCGGCGCGGCCGGCCGTGAGCGGGTCCTCGCGCACTTCACCTGGGCGCGGGCCGCCGAGGGCACCGTCGCCCGCTACCGGGAGGCGATCTCCGCCCCGGCCGGCCCCCTCCGCCCCGTACCCCCGACCACCGGCCGCCCCGGGGCGGCCGTGACGACCACAGGCGACCACTCCGAGCACACCGAAAGCAGGGCCACGTGCTGACCGTCGACTTCTCCCGGTTCCCGCTCGCCCCGGGCGACCGCGTCCTGGACCTCGGCTGCGGCGCCGGCCGGCACGCGTTCGAGTGCTACCGGCGCGGCGCGCAGGTCGTGGCGCTGGACCAGAACGGCGAGGAGATCCGCGAGGTCGCCAAGTGGTTCGCCGCGATGAAGGAGGCCGGGGAGGCGCCCGCCGGGGCCACCGCCACCGCCATGGAGGGCGACGCCCTCGCGCTGCCGTTCCCCGACGAGTCCTTCGACGTCGTCATCATCTCCGAGGTGATGGAGCACATCCGCGACGACAAGGGCGTCCTCGCCGAGATGGTGCGTGTCCTCAAGCCCGGCGGACGTATCGCCGTCACCGTCCCGCGCTACGGCCCCGAGAAGGTCTGCTGGACCCTCTCCGACGCCTACCACGAGGTCGAGGGCGGCCACATCCGCATCTACAGGGCCGACGAACTCCTCGCCAAGATCCGCGAGGCCGGCCTGAAGCCGTACGGCACGCACCACGCGCACGCGCTGCACTCGCCCTACTGGTGGCTCAAGTGCGCCTTCGGCGTCGACAACGACAAGGCGCTGCCGGTGCGCGCTTACCACAAGCTGCTGGTCTGGGACATCATGAAGAAGCCGCTGGCCACCCGGGTCGCCGAGCAGGCGCTCAACCCGCTGATCGGCAAGAGCTTCGTGGCCTACGCGACCAAGCCCCACCTGCCCCGGGCGGCCGCGCGGTGACCACGCCCCGGACAGAACACCTCGTCCTGCCCGGGGTCCTCACCGCGGAGCAGGCCGCCGCCACCGTGCGCGGCATCCTCGCCGTCCAGCGGGAGGACGGGGCGATCCCGTGGTTCCGCGGCCACCACCTCGACCCGTGGGACCACGTCGAGGCCGCGATGGCCCTGGACGCCGCTGGCGAGCACGAGGCCGCCGAGCGGGCGTACGCCTGGCTGGCCCGGCACCAACTGCCGGACGGCTCCTGGTACGCCGCCTACACCGACGGCGCGCACGACGACGTCGCCGACCGCGGCCGGGAGACGAACTTCGTCGCCTACGTCGCCGTGGGCGTCTGGCACCACTATCTCTCCACCGGCGACGACACCTTCCTGGACCGCATGTGGCCGGTGGTGTACGCGGCGGTGGAGTTCGTGCTGCGCCTCCAGCAGCCCGGCGGGCAGATCGGCTGGAAGCGCGAGGACGACGGGGCCGCCACGGCGGACGCCCTGCTGACCGGCTCGTCCTCGGTCCACCACGCGCTGTGCTGCGCGCTCGCCATCGCCGAGCAGCGCGAAGAGCCGCAGCCGGACTGGGAGTTGGCGGTCGGCGCGCTGCGGCACGCGATCCGCCGGCACCCCGAGCGGTTCCTCGACAAGGACCGCTACTCCATGGACTGGTACTACCCGGTCCTCGGCGGGGCGCTGACCGGCGCGGACGCCAAGGCGCGCATCGACGCCGGCTGGGACCGCTTCGTGGTGCCCGGTCGCGGGGTGCGCTGCGTGGTGCCCAACCCGTGGGTGACCGGCGGCGAGTCGGCCGAACTCGCCCTGACCCTGTGGGCGGTGGGCGAGTCCGACCGCGCGCTCGACGTGCTCAAGTCCATCCAGCACCTGCGGGATCCGGAGACCGGCCTGTACTGGACGGGCTACGTCTTCGCCGACGACGCGATATGGCCGCGCGAGCTGACCACGTGGACGGCCGGTTCGCTGCTGCTCGCGGTGGCCGCGCTCGGCGGGCACGAGCCCACCTGCACGGTCTTCGCAGGCGACCGGCTGCCGCGCGGCCTGGACCCGGACTGCTGCGACGGGGACGCCCTGCGGCGGTGAGCCGCGGGCCGTCCGCGCCGCCCGGCCGGCTGCCGCGCGGCCACCGGCCGTGGGGGCAGCGGTCGTGCGGTCAGTGGCGGTGCATGCGGTTGGCGAGGGCGTGGCCGACGAACAGGTACACCACGGCCGCCAGGCCGTAGCCCGCGACCACCCGCGCCCACGCGCGGTCGAAGGTGAACAGGTCACGCGACCAGCCGGCGAGCCAGTTCGCCGCGCTGTGGACCCACTGGACCAGGTCGTTGGCCCGGTTGGCGTCCAGCAGATACATCAGTATCCACAGACCGAGGATGGCGGCCATCACGTCCGCTACCACCGCGATGACCGTACCGGCGGAGTTGGAACCCGTGCGATATCGAGGGGACATGCTCTGCGACTGCCCCGCGAGCCCGGTTGAAACCTGCACCGCGTACGGGGGGTGACGCCCGCGGCACACGCGGTGTCCTGTTTCGGGTGAGATGGGACGGTTCACACGGAGCGGCGGAGAACCCGAAGCGACTCGATTCGGAGGACACCGTGCCCGTCGTACCGATACGGCGCCTCGCCGTGGCGCTCACCCTGTGCTGCGCCCTGCTCGCCGGCTCCGCCGCGTGGGCCACGAACCAGAGCGGGGGGCAGCGCACCGGCCCCGTGGCCGCGGTGGCGGCCGCGACCCCCAGTCCGACCACGTCGGCGGAGCGGCAGAAGTTCGCCAAGACCCGCTTCGTGGCCAACGCGGGCCTCGCGGCCGGGGCGACCTACCAGTGGATCTGGAAACCTTACAAGGAGGGCCAGTTCAAGAAGGGCGCGCACGGGCGCAGGGTGACGCTCGTCAAGGCCGGCCTGGCCGGCGCGTTCGCGTACAACCGGCTCAAGGCGGCGGTGCGCAACGCGCAGGGCGACCCGACGCTCTCCAAGGCGCTCGCCCCGCTCAACAGCGCCATCGCCGGGCTCAAGGACCTGCCCGCCAAGCTCCGCAAGGGCGACGGCTCGGCCGCCCAGAGCTTCAACGACACCCTCAACAAGGTGAAGGAGGCGGGCAACGCCGCCGGGGCGCCGGTCAAGAACAAGGTGCCGTCCACCAGCGACCTCAGGCAGGGCGCCAACGCCAACCCCTGAGGCCGCGGCCCGCCGGCCGCACGGCGACGGCCCCCCGCCCGAAGGGCGAGGGGCCGCTGGGCCGTCGAGCCGGGAAGCGCAGCCCGATCAGGCGCCGCGCTGGATGTCCGAGGCGTCCTGGAGGACACCGCGGCGGCCGTCCTGCATCTCGGTCAGCAGGCCCTGGCCGCGCTGCTCCACCGCCAGGTACCAGACGCCCGGCGACAGTTCGGCGATCGGGGTGGGCGCACCGTCCTCCCCGAACAGCGGACGCGGCGCGGGCACCGCGTACCAGAACGGCGAGAAGGGCGCCGGCGACTGCGGGGCCGCCGCGTCCGTCGCCGCCTGCTGCGGCTGCGGGGCGCCGTAGGGCTGGCCCGGCTGTGCGGCCCCGTACGGCTGCTGCTGGGCGCCCGGGTAGCCGTAACCGCCGGGCGGCTGCGCACCGTAGGGCGACGGGGCGACGGGGCGCGGGGCCGGGACCAGGGCGGCCTGGAGGGCGGGGACCAGCGGGGTGGCGACGGCGCCGGCGGCCAGCACGAGCGCCGCGATGAAGCCGAGGATCAGGCCCGCGCCGGCGTCGATGCCGTCCGGGACGTCCACCAGCGACCAGAAGAAGATCCACGCGGAGAGGATCGTGAAGCCCACGCCGATCGTGCCGAGGTCGAGACCGGCCACCTTGCGCGGCTGCGGCAGGCAGCGGTTGAGGACGATCAGCGCGGCGCCGATGACGGCCCCCATGTAGATGCCGAGGCCGGTCCCGAGGGACTCCCACGCGTTCTGGCTGCTGGAGTAGCCGGACATGGAGTAGGAGTAGTAGTCCAGGAACGACGCGATGAACAGCAACACCGCTGCTCCGATCACCACGCCGTCGCCCCGAGTGAGGGAGCGGATATTCACGTCAGGTCCTTCGTAGGTCGTCTCGTCGTCGGTAGAGGCGTCGCTGTCACCATGTCGCCAACAGGCCTGGTGCGAAGCGTGGGGGTGGCCCCTCATCGTAGGAACGACACTATCGCCCGTACGGCGGGGCTGTCCGCAGAGATCGACGCGGCGGTCACGACGCGCGCAGGAAACTCACGATTCCCTCAGAGATCCCCTCCGCCGCCTTCTGCCGCCAGTCACCGCTGGTGAGACGGGCCGCGTCCGTGCCGTCGCGCATGTTGCCGCACTCGATGAAGACCTTGGGAACCGTTGACAGATTGAGACCACCCAGATCCTCGCGCGTGACGAGACCGGTGCCGCCGCCCAGGTAGTTGGAGGGCGGTTCGTCCGTGACGCGGACGAAGCTGCCCGCGATCATCGCGCCCAGTTCCTTCGACGCGGCGGCGATCGGGCGGGTGTCGGCGGAACCGGAGTGCACGGCCGCCGGGAGGATCACGTGGAAGCCGCGGTTGCCGGGCGCCGAGCCGTCGGCGTGGACGGAGATCGCGGCGTCCGCGTGCGCCTCGTTGCCGATCCGGGCGCGCTCGTCCACGCACGGGCCCCAGGCCGGCGCGCCGTTGTCGTGCGTCAACTTCACCGTCGCCCCCTGCTGTTCGAGCAGGGCGCGCAGCCGGTGCGCCACGTCCAGGGTGAACCGGGCCTCCGGGTAACCGGCGTTGGTGGACGTGCCGGTGGTGTCGCACTCCTTGCGGTCGGTGCCGATGTCCACCTGGCGGTTGATCTCGGCGGTGTGCTGGAAGTTGCCCGGGTTGTGGCCCGGGTCGATGACGACGACCTTGCCCTTGAGCGGCCCGGAGGCGGCGGGGCCGTCCGAGCCCGCGCCCTTGCCGTCACCGCCGGCCGGCCCGGAGGGCGAGGAGGCCGAGGCGGACGGGGCGGCGGACCGGGCGGAGTGCGGCGACCTCCCCGCGCCGGACGCGGACGGCGACCCGCTCGACGCGGACGCCACGGCCGCCCCGCCCGAGGGCGCGTCCGAGGAGGCCGTCGCCTCGTACACCAGCCAGCCCAGCAGCGCGCCGGACACCAGCGCGACACCGGCGACGGCCGGCCAGCGGCGCGGGCGGCCGGGGCGGCCGGAGTGCTCGGGCTGCGGAGGATCGAAGTCGGGGCCTGTGTACGACACGACAGCGACTCTAACGGCGGCCCGCGGCGGGCGCCTCGCCTGCCGGCGCGGACCCGGACGCCTCGACTGCGGGCGCGGGCGTGCGGGCTTCGGGTGCGGGGGACCCGCCGGTCGGGGCGGCGGGGGCCGTGCGGCGCAGGACGCGCAGCGAGCCCGTGACCGAGACCTCGGTGAACTCGCCGGACCGAAGGGCCCGCAGGTACACGCGGTACGGGGCCTGACCGGTGAACTCGTCCTCGGGGTCGGGGAACACGTCGTGGATGACCAGCAGGCCGCCCGGCGCCACGTGCGGGGCCCAGCCGGCGTAGTCCGCGCCGGCGTGCTCGTCGGTGTGGCCGCCGTCGACGAAGACCAGGGCGAGCGGGGTGTTCCACAGCGCGGCGATCTGCGGCGAGCGGCCGACGAGCGCCACCACGTGCTCCTCCAGGCCCGCCCGGTGCAGCGTGCGCCGGAAGGCGGGCAGCGTGTCCATCAGGCCGATCTCCGGGTCCACGGTCTGCGGGTCGTGGTACTCCCAGCCGGGCTGCTGCTCCTCGCTGCCGCGGTGGTGGTCGACGGTGAGCGCGGTGACGCCGGCCCGCCGTGCGGCGTCGGCGAGCAGGATCGTGGACCGCCCGCAGTACGTGCCGACCTCCAGCAGCGGCAGCCCGAGCCGCCCGGCCCCGACGGCCGCCGCGTACAGGGCCAGCCCCTCGTCCACGGGCATGAAGCCCTTCGCGGCCTCGAACGCGGCGAGGATCTCGGGCTGGGGCGCCGCGGTCATGCGGGGTCCTTCCGGTCGTACGTCCAATCCGGCCGCCCATGCTGCCGCACCCCCCGCCGGACGTGCGACGGGGGGTGCGGTGGTGTGCGTCTCAGCGGGCCGCGCGCCCGCTCGCGCGGCGCGCGGCACCAGCGGTGCCGGACCCGCGCGGCGCGCGGCCGACTGCGGAGCGCGCGCTCACGCGGTGACGGTCTCGCCCGGCAGGGACAGGTCCAGGTCGACCGGACGGTCGTCGCCGGCGTGGCTGGCGGACGAGGCGAGCGGGCCGTGCCCGGCGGCGCGGGCGGCCAGGACGTACGGGCCCCGGGCCGGGACCACGAGGACGTAGGAGCCGTCCTCGGCGGACAGGGTCGCGCCGGCCTGCCGGCCGCGGTGGTCGATCAGGGTGACCTTGGCGCGGGCGACCGGGGCGCCCTGGGCGTCCAGGACCCGGCCGCGGAAGCCCCGCAGCACCTCCTCGGCACGGGCCAGGTTGGCGTCCTCCTCGCTGCTGGCGCGCAGCTGCGGGACGGTCGAGCGGTTCGGCTTCGGCAGGCACAGCGCCAGCACCAGACCCACGGCGACGGCGGCCGTGGCGATCAGGAAGGAGACGCGGAAGCCGTGCATGGTCGGGATCGCCACCCCGTTCACATGGTCGGCGGTGTTGGCCAGCACCATGCCGATCACGGCGCTGGACACCGAGGTGCCGATGGACCGCATCAGGGTGTTGAGGCCGTTGGCCGCCCCGGTCTCGGAGGCCGGGACCGCGCCGACGATCAGCGCGGGCAGCGAGGAGTAGGCCAGGCCGATGCCGGCGCCGAGCATCAGGGAGGTGACCACGGTCTGCCAGGCGGCGTTCATCAGGCCGAGACCGCCGCCGTAGCCGATCGCGATGATCAGCAGGCCGGTGATCAGGGTGACCTTGGGGCCGTAGCGGGCGGACAGCCGGGCGTAGACCGGCGCGGTGAACATCATGGTGAGGCCGAGCGGGGCCACGCACAGGCCCGCGACGACCATCGACTGGCCGAGGCCGTAGCCGGTGGCGGTGGGCAGCTGGAGCAGCTGGGGCAGGACCAGGGAGACGACGTAGAAGGCGACGCCGACCATGATCGAGGCGAGGTTGGTGAGCAGCACCTCGCGGCGGGCGGTGGTGCGCAGGTCCACCAGCGGGGCGGCGACGCGCAGCTCCAGCAGGCCCCACAGCAGCAGCACGGCGGCCGCGGCGGCGAACAGGCCGAGTGTGGTGGCAGACGACCAGCCCCAGTCGCTGCCCTTGGTGATCGGCAGCAGGAACAGCACCAGGCCGGCCGACAGGCCGAGCGCGCCGAGCAGGTCGAAGGAGCCCTCGGCGCGCATCGGCGACTCGGGCACGGTCAGCAGGGTGAGGACGATGGACAGGACGCCGAGGCCGGCGGCGCCGTAGAAGAGGGCGTGCCAGTTCGTGTGCTGGGCGACCAGGGCCGCGGCGGGCAGCGCGAGTCCGCCGCCGACGCCGATCGAGGAGCTCATCAGGGCCATCGAGGAGCCGAGCTTCTCGCGCGGCAGCATGTCGCGCATCAGGCCGATGCCGAGGGGTATCGCGCCCATGGCGAAGCCCTGGAGGGTGCGGCCCGCGATCATCGGCAGCAGCGTGCTGGTGAACGCGCTGACGAGGGCGCCGACCACCATGACCGCGAGGCTGAGGATGAGCATGCGGCGCTTGCCGTAGAGGTCGCCGAGGCGGCCCATGATCGGCGTGGCCACGGCGCCCGAGAGGAGGGTGGAGGTCAGGACCCAGGTGGCGTTGCTGGGAGAGGTGTCCAGGAGCTGCGGCAGGTCCTTGATGACCGGCACGAGCAGGGTCTGCATCACCGCGACAACGATGCCCGCGAACGCGAGCACCGGGACGACGGCCCCGCTCGCGCTCCGCGAGGGCCGGTTGGTCGTCGTGAGCGTCATTGAGGGTGGCCTCCAGGCCGTTTTCGAAGGTGCGTTCGGGGAAGTGGGTCGCTGATCGTCCGGGTCGTCGCTGATCGTCCGGGACCAGTGCCGGGTGAAACCTCGTACGCCTGGGCGACTATTCCGATGCTTTGGCGTACTAACGAATTCTTGACCGTTCCGAGAGGAAGTGACAGGGCGTCAGGGGGCGGGCTGAGGCGAGCGGAGGCGGGCCGGCGGCGGACGGGCACGGCGCGGGCGCGGGGCGCGCGCCGGGGCGGAGTCCCGCGGTCCGCGATCAGGGGGAACTCGGCACTCCGTAACCGGTCCGCCGGAACGCCCGGGAACACGGCGAACCGGCGGCGGTGGTCGCGGTGCGTCAGGTGTGAGCCGTCCGCCGCCTCCCGACTCGGCTCAGGTGCGGTCCGGCTCCGGTGCGGTCCGGCCGGGGGTTCGGTTCGGCCGGCTCGGGTGCGGTCCGGCCGGGGGTTCGGTTCGGTCGGTCCGGGTGCGGTGCGGCCGGGGTTCTGGTCCGGTTCCGGCGAGTGCGGTCCGGTGGAGGCCCCCGCTCGGCTCGGGTGTGGCCGGGGCGCGACCTTGGTCCGGCTCGGGTGTGGCTGGAGCGGGACCTCGGTCCGGCTCGGGTGAGGTCCCGGTCCGGCTCGGGTGCGGGCCTGTGGTTCCCCCAGGGCCGGTCACAGCCACCCGCGCCGGCGGGCCTCCCGCAGGGCCTCCGTGCGGTTGCGGGTGCCGGTCTTGCCGATCGCGGCGGAGAGGTAGTTGCGGACGGTGGACTCCGACAGATGGAGCCGGGAGGCGATGTCGGCGACCGTCGCGCCGTCGGCCGAGGCGTTCAGCACATCGCACTCGCGGGCGGTGAGCGGGCTCGGCCCCGCGCTCAGGGCCGCTGCCGCGAGCGCCGGATCGACCACCGTCTCCCCGGCCAGCACCTTGCGGATCGCCGACGCCAGCTCCTCCACCGGACCGTCCTTGACCAGGAACCCGGCCGCGCCCGCCTCCATCGCCCGGCGCAGATAGCCGGGGCGGCCGAACGTGGTCAGGATGAGCACGCGGCACGCCGGCGCCCGCTCGCGCAGCTCGGCGGCGGCGTCCAGGCCGGTCATCCCCGGCAGCTCGATGTCCAGCAGCGCGACGTCCGGCCGGTGCGCCAGGACGGCGTCCACGATCGCGTCGCCCCGCGACACCTGGGCGACGACCTCCAAGTCCTCCTCCATGCCGAGCAGCAGCGCGAGCGCGCCCCGCATCATGCCCTGGTCCTCGGCGAGGAGGACGCGGACGGGCTCGGCGGGACGGTGGTCTCGGGACGTCTCGTTCACGGGCCAAGGGTAGTGAAAGCGGGCGGGTTGCGGGGCGGCTGCCCGCGGACGACCGTGGCCCCGGGGGAGCCGGCGGTCAGCTCTCGCGGGGCGGGGGAGCGAGCGTCGCCGTAGCGGCAGGGAGCGCCGTGGCCGGCACGCCCGGGCCGGAGGCCGTGGTGGCCAGGGCCGCCGCCGTCAGTTCCTGCGGGTCCCTCGGGAGTTCGGCCGTCACCGTGAAGCCGCCCCGGGCGGACGGACCGGCGCTCAGCGAGCCGCCCGCGGTGGCGAGGCGTTCGGTCAGGCCCTTCAGGCCGGTGCCGCCGACGCCCGGTGCCGCCGGCGCGGCCACCGTGCCGCGTCCGTCGTCGGACACCGTCAGCCGGACCCGCTCGGCCGCACCGGCCACGGTGATCTCGCAGCGGGCCGCGCCACTGTGCCGTACGGCGTTGGTCACCGTCTCGCGCACCACCCAGCCGAGCAGCGCCTCGGTCTGCGGGGTCAGCGGCGGACCCGAGCGGCGCACCACCGGCTCGATGCCCGCGGCGGTCAGCGCCGAGCGGGCCCGGTCCAGCTCCGTGCTCAGGCTGCCCTCGCGGTACCCGGTGACCGCCTCGCGGATCTCGGTGAGCGCCTGCCGCCCCACCGACTCGATGTCGGTGATCTGCGACAGCGCCGCGTCCATGTCGCGCGGCGCGAGCCGCCGGGCCGCCTCCGACTTCACCACGATCACCGACAGCGTGTGCCCGAGCAGATCGTGCAGGTCGCGGGAGAAGCGCAGCCGCTCCTCCTCCACCGCCCGCCGGGCCAGCTCCTCACGGGCGGCGCGCAGTTCCCGCACGGCCTCGCTCAGGCTCAGGATCGCGGCGGTCACCGCGGTGGACAGGAAGGTGGCGTAGGCGATGTTGATGCCGTTCCAGCCGTCGCGGTAGCCCGACACCGCCCCGGCGAAGGCGGCCAGCAGCAGACCGATCCGGCCCAGGGAGGGACCGCGCACGGTCGCGCCGGTCGCGAGACCCAGCAGCGGGAAGAACAGCAGCCAGTTGCCGCCGTAGCCGAGGGCGAGGGCGGTGGTGAGCACGCCCATCACCACGAGTGCCACCCGCGTGGAGCGGGCCTCGCGCTTCTTCCTGTCGAAGGCGCGGAAGACGACGTGGACGTACAGCGAGTTGAAGGCGAGCAGGCCCACGGCGCCGATCCACGGGTTCGGTGTCTCGCCCTTGAGGACGTTGGACAGGGAGCCCAGCCCCATCAGCAGCCAGGGCACGAGGGAGAAGCCGGTGGGCGGCGGACCGGGGGTCTCCGGCATGCGCCCCTCCCTGCGGGCCGCCCGCTGCTCGTCCTTGAAGCGGCGCATGTCCTCCTTCCAGGCCGCCCGGGCCAGCTTGAGGTGCCGCATCCGGCATCGCAGTCCTCGCCGCCATGACATGTCGGTGTCCTTCATGTTCCCCCGATCGAATGGTCCCGCGGTCGTACGTCCCGGCGGCCGGTGCTCCTCCGCTCGGGTGTTCCCGCGATCAGATGTTCCGCGCGTCACGGCGGTACGACAGGACAGCGTACGAACGGAACGCGGCAGCGACGCCGTCGGCACGATCACCGTCCCCGCCGTCGGCGCGTGCCGGTGGGCGACCGCCAGGAGCATCCCGACCGGCCCGGCGCGCACCGCCGGCTCGGGCGGGCCGCCGAACAGCCGGTTTCCGCGCGTGGTCCGGTCCCCGTCCGTGGTCCGGTCCGTCGTCCCGCCCGCCGGTGTGCCCGCGACGCTGTCTGCTGTCATGTCTACGACGCTACGGAGCCGCGCCGGGCGCGGGCAGATGCTGTTGTACGGACTCGGGCGGGACAAATGTCCCGGTGCACCGGGCCGGAGAGACCGGGAGGACCAGCAGAGGCATGCCGATCGACGAAGCCGCGGCCCGCGCGGCCGCACCCCGCACCCGCGAGATCTCCTGGACGCCCGGGGACGTGCAGCTCTACCACCTCGGCATCGGCGCGGGCGTTCCCGCCACCGACCCCCGCGAACTGCGCTACACCCTGGAGAAAGCCCTCCACGTCCTGCCGAGCTTCGCGACCGTCGCGGGCGGCGGCGAGCCGGGAGTGATCCGCGTCCTGTCGACGCCGGGCGTCGAGGTGGACCTCGCCCGCGTCCTGCACGGCGGCCAGACCCTCACCGTGCACCGGCCCCTGCCGGTTCGCGGCACGGCGACCGTGACCGACCGTGTCACCGGCGTGTACGACAAGGGCGAGGCGGCCCTCCTCGTCCTCGCCACCGAGGCCGCCGACGCCGACGGCCCGCTGTGGAGCGAGGAGGCGCGCGTCTTCGTCCGCGGGGCGGGCGGCTGGGGCGGCGAGCGCGGCCCCTCGGTCCGGTCCGCACCGCCCGCCGGCCCGCCGGCCCGCACGGTGGAGCGGCCGGTCCGCGAGGACCAGGCCCTGCTGTACCGCCTCACCGGCGACCTCAACCCGCTGCACGCCGACCCCGCCTTCGCCCGCGCCGCCGGCTTCGACCGGCCCGTCCTGCACGGCCTGTGCACCTACGGCATCACGCTCAAGGCGGTCGTGGACACGCTGCTGGACGGCGAGGTGAGCCGGGTGCGGTCCTACGGCGCGCGGTTCGCGTCGGTGGTGTACCCGGGCGAGACGCTGCGGGTGCGGATGTGGCGGGGCGGGGGTGCGGGCGCCGGTCGGGGCGCGGGTGCGGTTCAGGTGGCGGTGAGCGCCGTGGAGCGCGGCGACGCACCGGTGCTGGCGGACGTGGTGGTCGAGCACGTCTGAACGGCTGCCCCGGTGAACGGCGTCCCGGTGGCGCCCTGTCGGCCCAGGGACGCCGAACGGCCCCGCCCTCCGGGTCTTGGGTTCTAACGGTCCTCGCAACACCCGCGATCTGTGGGAGTTGCGAGGACCCCTGGAACTCAAGGGGTGGAAGGCGGGGCCGTCCGGTGTGCGCAGTGCCGTCAGGCGGCCACTTCGGTCCGCTCCTCGGCCGGCTTGCGGTGCCGGCCGCTGGGGGCCGTCTCGCCGTCCTGGGAGGAAACCGGTCCGCGGTGCTTGCCGTGGCCCTGGGCTTCCTGGGCGCCGGCGGTCAGCGGCTGGGTCGTACTGGCGTCGCTCATCGAAGAACTCACCCCGTCAACATGATCTTTCGTACAGCCGGGTGAGTCTAACCGGCACACCTCGGGGCGAATCCAGACGGCCACGCCAACCGGCACGACTTCGTTACGTTGCGGCCATACGTCCCGTCATGTGACCGGTCATCCGCCCTGTGCGGGCGGCGTGTTGAAGGGTGACGGGGCGCGGGGCGGGCGGTTCGGGACCCTCCGCTTCCGGCGGTTCGGACGTGTCGGGGGCGGCGGAGGAGGGGGCGTCCACCACGGCGGGCGCGTTAGCCCCGCCGGGGCCGTCAGTCAGGCCGGGCAGGACGGCCGCGCCGGGCGGCTCGGGCGCGGCTTCCGGCTGCGCCGTCTCCTGGGCCGCCCCGAGGGTGGCGCCCCGCGCACCGCCCCGCAGCGCGCCGTTCGAGCCGTTGGGCAGGCTGAGCGCCGACGCGAGCCCCCCACCGCGCCCCGCACCGTGCGCGGTGACGCCGGCGACGACCGGGCCAGGCCCGGAGTGCGGGGTCGGCCCCGGGGCCGGAGCGGACGCCGGGTCCGGACCAGGCATCGAGGCGGGCACCGTCCCGTGAGCGGGCACCGAGGCGGAGGCGGGCGCCGAGGCGGGAACAGTAGCCGGGCCCGGACCAGAGGGTGAGGCAGGGGCCGTGACCCCGGCACGCGCCGAGACGGAGTCCGCAGCCTGAACGGTCGCCGAGACCGGACCAGGCACCGAGGCGAGACCGCGCCCCGGGGCAGTTCCCGAGGCGGACCCCGAGGTGCGACCCGGTACCGCGCCGGGACCAGACCCCGGGGCGCGACCAGGCACCCGGGCGTCACCAAGCGGCGAGGCAGGGGCCGGGGCAGTTCCCGAGGTGCGACCCGGTACCGCGCCGGGACCAGACCCCGGGGCGCGACCGGGCGCCGGGGCGCCGCCAAGCGGCGAGGCAGGGGCCGGGGCAGGCGTGGCCGCCGCCCCCGCCCTCAGCGCCAACCGGGTCCCCCGCGCACCCGGCGTTCCCTGTGCCCCCGGCGCACGAGGCGCTTCCAGCGTGCCCGGCGCTCCTGGAGCACTCCGCGCGCCGCCCGGCGCAGCCTGCGCCCGCCCGAGCGCGCGCGGCGTCTCGTGCCCCGTCTCCCGCCCCGGCGCGGGCCACCGCGCCACCCCGCACGGCACCGCCCGGGTGGCGTACGGCAGCCGCAGCACGCCCTCCCCGGTCCACAGGCCCGCGCCCGGCAGCCAGCCCTCGGGCGCGGGCAGGTGCCGTACCCGGCGGTCGGCGGGGCGCCACACGCCCACCCAGCTGCCGTACGCGCCCTCGCAGCGCAGCGCCACCGCGCACTGCTCCGGCGTCAGCACCTGCCCGGGCTGGATCGCGAACGGCGTCACCGTGCAGTCCGGCAGCCGCAGGCACTGCGGGAACCGCACCGGCAGCGTGCTGCCGAGCACCCCCCAGCCGAGCCGGTACTGGCCGGGCGCGGGCGCGTCCGAGCGGATCAGCAGCAGCCCGCTGTCGAGGTCGGCCAGCAGCAGCCGGTCGTCGCTGTGCGGCGCGATCTGGAGCAGCGGCGAGACCGCGCCCCCGCGGCCGAGGTCCACCACGACCGTCTTGGTGCGTCCGGTGGTGCGCCGGTCCAGAGCCAGCAGCCGGCCGGCCCGGTCCAGCCAGACCCCGCCCGAGCAGTGGCCCTCCACCTCCGCCAGCAGCTCGGGCCCGAACGGGCCGCCCGCCACCAGCCACACCGCCGAGGAGCGCGAGCCCACGGCCAGCGCGTACGCCCGCTCGCCGCCGGGCGCCGGGGGCAGCAGCCGCAGCCGGGTGCCCTCCGGGGACTCCACGGCGCCGAGCGGCAGCTCGCCGGTGCCCGGGCCGGTCGGGTAGAGCAGTGAGAACGTGTTCCGGCCGGCCACCAGCCGCCGGATCAGGACCCGACCGTCGCCCATCGGCTGCACCTCGGTGCCGGGCTCCTCGCCCTGGTCGCCGGGGAGCGGCACCGCGTACGGCTCGGGGCCGTCCAGCGTCCAGCGCTCCGGGTACCAGGAACCGCCGCCGCGTGCGAGGCGGGCGGCGTAGGCTCCGTCCACCGTGATGGCGAAGCCGGCCGGTGGCGGGCCGCCGTCCCCGTCGGCCGACGGCGGCGGTGGGGCGCCCTCCTGTTCACGTGCGGCCGGGACCCCCGGAGAGGCACAGACTGTCATTGCTCGGTCACCTCCTGTGAGGACGCTAGTTTTCGTACGCACAGGCGGCGCCGCGGCGGGCGGAGGCTTCACACATACGGGTGTTCCAGGAACGATTCTCCTGAGAAAAGCGGAACGTTTGTGCTGGCTGTGAGCGGGTCCGGCCGGACCGGCGCCGCACGGGTGCCCCCGGCCCGGCCGGGTCGCCCCGCCGGCCGCGCGCGCAGCCTCCGTACCGGCTCCACCGCCCCGACGGCGCCGGTTCTGCCGGGGCGAACACCCAGGTAGCCTTGCACTCGTGCCCCGTCTGTCTGAAGTCATCGCCGCGCTGGAGAACCTGTGGCCCGCCGAGCGGGCCGAGTCCTGGGACGCGGTCGGCACCGTCGTGGGCGACCCCGGCCAGGAGGTCACCCGGGTCCTGTTCGCCGTCGACCCGGTCCAGGAGACCGTCGACGAGGCGGTGAAGCTGGGCGCCGACCTGCTCGTCACCCACCACCCGCTGTATCTGCGCGGCACGACGACGGTGGCGGCCTCCACCTTCAAGGGCCGCGTGGTGCACACCCTGATCAAGCACGACATCGCCCTGCACGTCGCCCACACCAACGCCGACACCGCCGACCCGGGCGTCAGCGACGCGCTGGCCGGCGCGCTGGACCTCAGGGTCGTACGCCCCCTGGTGCCCGACCCGACCGACCCGGAAGGCCGCCGGGGCCTGGGCCGGGTGTGCGAACTCGACCACCCGCTGACCGTCCGCGAGCTGGCCGCCCGCGCCGCCGAGCGGCTGCCCGCCACCGCGCAGGGCATCCGGGTGGCCGGCGACCCGGAGGCGCCGGTCCGCAGCGTCGCCGTCAGCGGCGGCTCCGGCGACAGCCTCTTCGACGCCGTACGGGCCGCGGGCGTCGACGCGTTCCTCACCGCGGACCTGCGCCACCACCCGGCCTCCGAGGCCCGCGCCCACAGTCCCCTCGCGCTGCTCGACGCGGCGCACTGGGCCACCGAGTGGCCCTGGTGCGAGCTGGCCGCCAGCCAGCTCGACGAGATCTCCGACCGGAACGGATGGGACCTCAGGGTCCATGTCTCCAAGACGGTCACCGACCCCTGGACCGCCCACGCGGCGTCCACCGCCACCACCGACAACTAATGGGAGCCCCCAACTGAACGCCGCGCCCGCCGACCAGATCCGACTCCTCGACGTCCAGGCCCTCGACGTCCGCCTCCAGCAGCTCGCGCACAAGCGGAAGTCGCTGCCCGAGCACGCCGAGATCGAGTCGTTGACCAAGGACCTCACCCAGCTGCGCGACCTGCTCGTCGCCGCGCAGACCGAGGAGAGCGACTGCGCCCGCGAGCAGACCAAGGCCGAGCAGGACGTGGACCAGGTGCGCAGCCGCGCCGCCCGCGACCAGAAGCGGCTGGACTCCGGCGCGGTCAGCTCCCCCAAGGACCTCGCCAACCTCCAGCACGAGATCGCCTCGCTCGCCAAGCGCCAGGGCGACCTGGAGGACGTCGTCCTGGAGGTCATGGAGCGCCGCGAGTCCGCGCAGGAGCGGGTCGCCGAGCTGACCGAGCGGGTGGCCTCCGTGCAGGCCAGGACCGACGACGCCGCCGCCCGCCGGGACGCCGCCTTCCAGGAGATCGACGGTGAGGCGGCGTCGGTGACCAAGGAGCGCGAGGTCGTCGCGGCCTCCGTCCCGGCGGACCTGCTCAAGCTGTACGACAAACTGCGCGAGCAGCAGGGCGGCATCGGCGCGGCCAAGCTGTACCAGCGCACCTGCCAGGGCTGCCGCCAGGAACTCGCCATCACCGAGCTGAACGAGATCCGCTCGGCCGCGCCCGACACGGTGGTGCGCTGCGAGAACTGCCGCCGCATCCTGGTGCGCACCGCCGAGTCCGGCCTGTAGGGGGCGGACGGGCGTGACGGGGTCGTCCGGCGTACCAGGTTCAGACGTACGGGGCTCGGGCGTACGGGGTTCAGACGTCCCGGGTCCGGGCGTACGGGAGTTCGTCGTCGAGGCCGACGGCGGGTCCCGGGGCAACCCGGGGCCCGCGGGCTACGGCGCGGTCGTGCTCGACCCGGTGTCGGGCGAGGCGCTGGCAGAGGCGGCAGAGTACCTCGGCACGGTCACCAACAACGTCGCCGAGTACCGTGGCCTGCTGGCCGGCCTGCGCGCCGCGCACGCGCTGGACCCCGAGGCGCGCGTCCACGTCCGGATGGACTCCAAGCTCGTGGTCGAGCAGATGTCGGGCCGCTGGAAGATCAAGCACCCCGACCTGAAGCCGCTCGCCACGATGGCGGCCCGCGTCTTCCCGCCCGACCGGGTCACCTACGAGTGGATCCCGCGCGAACGCAACAAGCACGCCGACCGCCTCGCCAACGAGGCGATGGACGCGGGGGCGCGCGGCGAGCAGTGGTCGCCGTCGGCGTCCACGGCGGCGCTGGACGCGGGGGCGAGGGACACCGCCGGTGCCCGCGCACCCGCTTCGACTGGGCCCGCCTCCGGTACGCCCGCCCCGGGTGCGGCCGCCCTCGGCGCGTCCGCAGAGGACACGGACGTCACCGCGCACGCGGACGCCGGGAGCGCGGTCCCCGACGCCACCGGGGACGCGGTCGCCGAGGCGAAGGCGGACACCGACGCGCGGGCCGCGCGGGCCGTGGCCACGCCCGGCTGGGCGCCCGCCGACCTCGGGGCGCCGGCCACCCTCGTACTGCTGCGGCACGGCGAGACGCCGTTGACTCCGCAGAAGCGGTTCTCCGGGAGCGGGGGCAGCGATCCGTCGCTGTCCGGCATCGGGCGCGAGCAGGCCGAGCGGGTCGCCGCGGCGCTCGCCCGGCGCGGCACGATCCAGGCCGTCGTAGCCTCCCCGCTCGCCCGCACCCGCGAGACCGCCGGGATCGTCGCGGCCCGTCTCGGGCTGGACGTGGCGGTCGAGGACGGGCTGCGCGAGACGGACTTCGGTGCGTGGGAGGGCCTCACCTTCGCCGAGGTGAGCGAGCGCCACCCGGACGACCTGAACGCCTGGCTCGCGTCTCCGGAGGCCCGGCCGACCGGGGGCGGCGAGAGCTTCGCGACGACCGCGACCCGGATCGCCGCCACCCGCGACAAGCTGGTCGCCGCGTACGCCGGCCGCACGGTCCTGCTGGTCACGCACGTCACGCCGATCAAGATGCTGGTCCGCCTGGCCCTCGGCGCCCCGCTGGAGTCGCTGTTCCGCATGGAGCTGTCGGCGGCCTCGCTGTCGGCGGTGGCGTACTACGCGGACGGCAACGCGAGCGTACGGCTGTTCAACGACACGTCGCACCTGCGCTGAGCGCGTACCGCCCGCCGTGCGGCCGGGGCGGTACGCGCTCGGCGCGGGGCTCAGCGCCCGGCCCGGCGCAGGGCCGCGGCCTCGCGTGCCAGCCGCTCGATCCGGGCCCAGTCGCGGGCGGCGAGCGCATCCGCCGGGACCATCCAACTCCCGCCGACGCAGCCGACGTTGGGCAGGGCGAGGTAGTCGGGCGCGGTGTCCGGGCCGATGCCCCCGGTGGGGCAGAAGCGGGCCTGCGGCAGCGGCGCGGCGAGCGACTTGAGATAGGCGGTGCCGCCGGCCGCCTGCGCCGGGAAGAACTTCATCTCCCGCACCCCGCGCTCCAGCAGCGCCACCACCTCCGAGGCGGTGGAGACCCCCGGCAGGAACGGCGCCCCGGACTCCGTCATGGCCGCCAGCAGGGTGTCCGTCCAGCCGGGGCTGACCAGGAACCGTGCTCCGGCGGACACGCACCGCGTCACCTGCGCCGGAGTGAGGACCGTACCGGCGCCCACCACGGCCTCCGGCACCTCGGCGGCGATCGCCCGGATGGCCTCCGGGGCGGCGGGCGTGCGCAGGGTCACCTCGATCGCGGGCAGCCCGCCGGCCACCAGCGCGCGCGCCAGCGGCACGGCGAGGGCGACGTCGTCGAGGACGACCACCGGCACGACGGGGGCGAGGTCCAGTACGGAGGCGGGCGGCGCGGAAGCGGGCAGGGGGGTGGAGTCAGGCAGGGGAGTGGACGGCATGGCCATATCTTCCCGAGGCGGCGCACCCTGCGCAAAGCGCGTTGCGCAGGGTGCAACACGCTGCGGTGTGTGGGTCCTCAGCGGCCAGGCCCTGCCCGTTCTGGCCGCTCTGGCCGTTCTGGCCGTTCTGCTGGCCCTGGCCGTTCTGGCCGGGCATGCCGCCGCCGGGGAACCCTCCGGTACCGCCCGGGAACCCGCCGCCGGGGAAGCCGTTGCCGTTCTGCCGGCCCTGGCCGTTGGCGCCGCCTGCGGGGAAGCCGCCGCGCATGCCGCGACCGCCGCCGCCGAAGCCCATCCGGCTCGCGCCCGCCGGGCCGGCGGCGGCCTGGCCGCCCCTCAGTGCACCTCCGTCACCAGCACGTCCAGCGTCCACGTCTGCCCCGCCCGCTTCGGCGGCCGCGCCTCCACGACGTACCCGAGGTCGCGCAGCGCCTCCACCAGCTCGGCGGGGCCCTTCGGCGCCACCCCCTCGGTGAGCAGGCTGCGCACCAGCCGCCCCTTCGTCGCCTTGTTGAAGTGGCTGACCACCTTGCGGGTGGGCGCGTGCAGCACCCGCACGCTCGCGGTCCGCCCGGCCGCCTCGCCCTTCGGCTTCCAGGCCGCCGCGTACGCCGCGGAGCGCAGGTCCAGCACCAGCCCGTCCCCGGCGGCCTCCGGCAGCACGGACGCCATCGGCGTACGCCAGTACGCGCCCAGCGCACCGAGCCCCGGCAGCTTGACGCCCATCGAGCACCGGTAGGACGGGATGCGGTCGTTCACCCGCACCGCGCCCCACAGCCCGGAGAAGACGAGCAGGGAACGGGTGGCGCGCCGCTTGGCCGCCGCGTCGAGGGAGGCGAGACCGAGGGCGTCGTAGAGCACGCCGGTGTAGACCTCCCCGGCGGGCCGCGTCCCGGCGGTGCGCAGCCCCGCGTTCTTGGCGACCTCGCCGCGCAGCCCCTCGCTCAGTCCGAGCACCTCGCGGGCCTTGTCCTCGTCTCCCCGGCACAGCTCGACCAGTTCACCGAGCACAACCTCGCGAGCGGCGGTCAGCCCCGGCAGCGACAGCGACTCCAGCTCCAGCGAGGCGCCACGGCCGGGCGCGGCCTTGCCTTCGGACGGGGGCAGCAGCACAAGCACGGGGTCTCTCCTTCATCGGCACTCCGCGCCAGGGTACTGACCCCGCTCACCGGCCTTGTCGGCCCGCTCTGCGCGGGCACCACCCCCGCGGCGCCCGGCCGCCTCGGCTCAGGCGCGGCGGTCCGGCGTCCCGAGCCGGCGTTCCAGGGCGGCGGGCAGGGGATCGGCGGCGGGGGGCGGCCGCTTCCGGGTCGGCGGCCCGGGCCACGAAGTTGTCCGGGCGGACCAGGAGTGCGGCGAGGTCCGGGCGGGCGCGGCAGCGGGCGCCGACGCCCCGGACGCGGTCGCCGTGTCCCGCGCACGCCCGGACGTCCGGGGCGTCGGCGAGGCCGAGCAGCAGGGCGCGGCCTCGTGGAGGTGGTCGCCGAGGAGGGTGCCGTCGGGTGGCCGCGGCGTTCGCGGAGAGCGCCCCGGAGGAGGACGGCGATCCGCGCCCGGCCGCCGCCGCGTGCCGCACGGTCTGCGCCGCCTCGGTGAGCCGGCCGCTGGCCGCGACGCCGGTCGACGAGGTCGCCGGGGACCACCGGCTCCGCCTGGACGCCGCGGTCGAGGCACTGGACCGGGCCTTACCCGGACAGGCGGACCGACGCCGGGCGGTATCATGTCCGGTACGGCAGACGAGCCGGGCGGACGGCCGCGTGAGGTCCCTTACGGGACTTCCCGAGGAACGTCCGGGCTCCACAGGGCAGGGTGGTGGCTAACGGCCACCCGGGGTGACCCGCGGGACAGTGCCACAGAAAGCAGACCGCCGGGGACCTCGGTCCTCGGTAAGGGTGAAACGGTGGTGTAAGAGACCACCAGTGCCCAGGGTGACCTGGGCAGCTAGGTAAACCCCACCTGGAGCAAGGTCAAAAGGAGCGCGGTGAAACGTGCTCTGCGCGGACGTTCGAGGGCTGCCCGCCCGAGTCCGCGGGTAGACCGCACGAGGCCGGCGGCAACGCCGGCCCTAGATGGATGGCCGTCACCGGAGGGCCCGCGAGGACCCCCGGAACAGAACCCGGCGTACAGCCCGACTCGTCTGCCGCTCCGGGCCTGCGGCCGGTGACTCGTGAAGAAGCCACCGAACGCGCCGACGCTGTTTCAGTTTCCGATGTTCGTCACGCCGCCCGGGCCGCCGTCCACCCAGTTGGGCACCGTGCGGGCGAGGACGTGCTCGGGGACGCCGGCCGGGGAGTAGAAGACAGCGACCATCGAGAACCAGCGGGGGATGCTGCTGTCGGGCGCCCTGAACACGGGCTCCACCAGGTAACGCACGCTGCCGTCGGGCTCCCTGGCGATGTCCGCGGCCACCTCGGTCTCGAAGTGCGACATGCCGAGGCCGCTGTTGTTGCCGAGGAGCTGCCCGCACGGGCTGAGGTTCGTCTTCAGCTTGTTGGAGCCCCCGAACCGCGCGGCGATGATGTGGCAGCGCGCCAGGTGGTACTCCGGGTCGAGCCCCAGCCGCCGCACCGCGGCCTTCGCCTCCGCGTAGCCGTACGGATCCGGTTTCCGCTTCGCGGCCCCGTTCTTCGCCGGCTTCTTCAGGCAGGCCTCCCCCGTCTCGGTGCGCCCGTTGGCGCCGGCCGTGTTCAGGATCCATCCCTCGCCGCTCCTGACGGCGCCCTTCGGCATCCGGCGCGCGCAGTCCAGCGGCCGGTCCGCGTCCCGGTCCCCGCTCGGCGCGGAGGCGGCCCGGGCGGCCGACTCCGCTGGAGACGGCGCCTGGGCCAGCTGCTCCTCGTCCCGCCGCTGGGCCTGCTCCAGGGCGCTGGTGTCCACCTCGGCCAGGACCCGGACCACGGTGTCGGCGGTGGCGCGGACGCTGTAGGGCTCCGGTGCGCCACTGATCCGCGCGCGGGCCTCGGCCTCCCGCCGCTTCGCGGCCTCCACCGACGCGAACAGGGGCCCGGCCGCGGCGTCCGTGCAGGCGACGTCCCCAGGGGCGTCCAACGGCAGCCGCCCGGTGGCGCTGCACGTGCCGGCGGCCCGGCCGTCGAGCCGCACCGTCGCGGTGAGCCGGACCGTGACCCGGCCGCCGCGGATACGCCGTCTGGCCTCCGCGCTCGGAGTGACGCCCGAGATGTGCGAGGTCACCACGCAGCCGGAGGCCGCGCAGCGCAGGGCCGGCTCGGTCCGCACCCGGGCGCTGACGCCCGCGTCCAGCGCGGTCCGCAGCTCCGGGACCCGCTCGCGGATGCGGCCCGCCAAGGCCGCGCTCTCGGTCCGGGACAGCGGGGCGAGGGTGAAGGCCGCCGCGCCCGCCGACGCGGCGTCCGCCCGGGTGCGGGCGGCGGCCGGCGCGGTCACGGCGAACGCCGTGCGCGGCCCGGTCCGGGCGACGGCGGCCCGGGTACGGCCGGTCGCCGGACCGCCGGATGCCGAGCCGCCGGCCGTCGAACCGTCGGACGCCCGCGGGACGAACGCCAGCACCCGGTGGGGGCGCGCCTTCGAGACGTACAGGTCGCCCTGCGGGGTGTGCGCGCTGAGCGCCGGCACTCCGCCGGCCGAGGCGGGCGCCGTGTCCTCGTCCGACAGCGTCGTCGCGCTGTCGGCGAGCGCCTTCAGCAGGAGGTTCGCGAACACCGAGGGGCTCTGCCCGGCCTCCGGGGCGTCCGGGGAGTCCGTGTCCCGCACCGCCCCGGCGACCCACTGGCCCGCGAGGCCCGAGCCGGCCCCGGTGCCGGTGCCGGTGCCGTCCAAGTCGTCCGGCCCGTCGGCGGAGTCCGGGGCGCTGCCGGGCAGGCGGACGTAGGTGGTGCCGCCGACCGCCATGGTCGTCACCGGGGCCCCGTCGTACACGGCGTCCCCGAGCGAGGCGCCGGAGGCGGTGGTCCGCCGCTCGGTCCAGGCGGAGCCGTCCGCGGCGGCCCGGTAGCGCACGCCGGGTTGCAGCGCCAGGTCCACCAGCGCGGACGCGATCGCGGCCCGCCGGTCGGGCGGCGGCGACCCGGGGGCGCGGTGCCAGGTCAGCAACCCCGCGGTGACGACGGCGGCGAGGCCCGCGGCGACGAACGCGGCCCACCGCCGGGGACCGCGGGACCTGCCCGTGGGGCCGGGCGGCCCCGGGGGCGTCTGCCGTGTGGGTCCGAGGTGCCGGGGCGGTAGGGGTGCCGTGGGCGGACCGGATCGCGCCACCGGCCCCGGCGTCCCGCCCGCGCCCGTCGCCGGGCGGGACACCGGCCGCGCCCACGTCGAGGCGGACCCGCCCGCCCCCTGCGCGCTGCCCGCGCTGCTCTGCCCACCGGGCGGCCTCCGGGCCCCCGGGTGGACGCCGGAACCCGGGACGGAGCGCCGCCTTGGGGACGAGGACCGCGGGGCTGTGGGCGCTTGGGGTGTGGACCCCGGGGATGCGGGCTGTGCGGCTGCGGGCACTGAAGGCACGGGCCGCGCCGCGTGCCCCTGGAAGGTGGGTGGTGCGGCTGCGGGCCCCGGAGATCCGGGCTGGAGGGCGGCGGGCCCGGGCGGCGTCCCTGGGCCCGCGGGCGCTGCGGCTGGAGGTCCCGAGTACGCGGACCGCGCGGCTGCGGACCGCCGGGACGTGGGCCCCGAGGATGCGGGCGGTACCGCTGCGGGCCTTGGGGATGCGGGCCGCGCGGCTGTCGGCCCCGGGGACGCCGGTGGCGTCGGCACGGGACCGGACACGGGCCGGCCCATGAGCGGCGGCACGGCCCGCGGGGTGCCGAGCCAGGTCGGCGGATCCGGCTCGTTCCGCGCGGCCCGGGCGCCGGGTTCGTTCCGCGCCGCCCGGATGCCCGGCTCACCCGCCGAGCCTTGCGTGCCGGGCACGTTCCGCACGGCCCGCGTGTCGGACCCGCCCCCCGCGCCTTGCGCGCCGGGTTCGGCCCGCGCAGCCTGGGCGCCGGACTCGTCCTCCGCGCCTTGCGCACCCGGTTCATTCCGTACGGCCCGGGTGCCGGGCACGTTCCTCGCGGCCGGGGGGCCGGACTCGTTACGGGGAGCCCGGCTGCCCGCCTCGTCCCCCGCGCCTTGCGCGCCCGCCTCGTTCCGCGCGGCCCGCGCGCCCGCCCCGTTGCGCGCCGCCCGCCCGCCGGGCGTGCCGGGCTCGGCGGGCTTGCCGGGGGTGCCCGGTGTGCTGGGGTCGTCGGCCCCGTCCGTCCAGTAATGGGTCCCCACCGGAACTCCCTTCACGTCCGTTGCTCGGGATACAGGCGGCCCCGTGCGGTCCTGGCCGTGCGGGGGCCGTGGGGTCAGCGCCAGCGGTAGCAGACGGTGTAGGCGAGTTCCGGGTACTCCCGGGACCGCCAGGTCGTCCAGCCGTCGTTCCCGCAGAACGACGCCGCCTCGTACCGTCCGGTCCGCCCCGAGACGACGACGTTGGAGCTGTCGCACGAGCCGGTGTTGGTGAACGTCGCGTCCGACCCGCTGCCGCTCTTGAGCAGGCACTGACGCACCTGGGCGTAGCCCATGGCGTCCGGGTAGTTCATCGACAGGCACAGGATGCGGTCCAGACCGGCGCCGGAGGGGCCGTTGAACGGCTTGAGCAGGTTGTAGTGCGGCCAGTCGCCGCACTTGGACTCGTCCCGCCCCCGATAGACCGCGAGCACCTTGAAGTTGCCCGTCTCGCAGGGCTCCGTGTGCCAGGTGCCGCTCCCGTTCGGGCCGTAGACGCAGTCGCCCTGCCCGGCGTGGTAGGCGTCGCCCCCGGGGTTGAGGTAGCTCAGGCACAGCACCAGGTCGTGGCGGTGGGAGGAGACGCTCTCGTCGCTGTCGTCGACGCCGTCGCAGCTGTCGAGGCCGGTGGTGCCGTGCCGGATGTCGACGACCTTGAACGCGCCGGGCGAGCAGGACGTCGGCACCAGGTCGGGCCGGGTCCGCGTGCCCTCGTCGTCGAAGCAGGAGCCGATCTCGGCGTCGCCGACCGGGTCGGGTGTGGGCGAGGGCGACCGGGTCCTGTCGCCGTCGGCGTCCGAGTCGTCGCCGGTGGCGCCGGCCGTCGTGTCGTCCCCGCTGCCTGCGGTCGTGGCGTCGTCGGTGTCGTCCGACGTGCCGGGGCCGCCGCCGGAATCGTCGCCCGGCGTGCCGCCCGTCCAGGAGCCGCCGGTGGAACTCTGCCCCGACGAGGTGGTGGACTGCGCGGTCGGGGAACCGTCGTCGCCCGAGGACCGCAGCCCGAACAGGACCGCGACGACGATGAGCGCGGCGACCACGGCGGCGGTCCGGCCGGCGGACTTCCGCAGCGCCGGCACCCGTGCGGCCGCCGGACCGCCCGTGCCCCGCGCCGTCGCCGGGCCGCCGGGGGGCCGTGCCGGCCCCGGGCCGCGGGGCGACGGCGGGGTGGGCGGCTTGCGCGCAGGGCTGGTGGACGCCGGACGCCGGGCGGCCTTGGCGGACGCGGTGGCCGCGACGACGGTGAGCCGTTCGGCCCAGGCCGCGGGGGCCGGGCGGCGGACCGGATCGGCGGAGAGCCCGGCGCGGGCCAAGTCGCCCAGGGTCGGGTCGAGCGCGGCCAGGGCGGCCGGGTCGGTGGTCGTCTGGTCGCGGGCGAATAGGCGGACGGCGAGCAGGGCCAGCTTGTAGCTGTCGCTGGACGGGGTCGCCCTCTCCTCGCCCGGCGGGACCTGCCAGTCGGGTGTCTCGGCCTGGGGCAGCGCGCTCGCACCGCGCAGCCGCATGGCGTCGCAGTCGACGAGGAAGCACTCGGGGCGGGCGGCGGTGGCGAAGAGCAGGTTCTTGGGCGAGAGGTCGCCGACCGCGATGCCGATCCGGTGCAGCCGGGTGAGGGTGGCCGCCAGGTCCGCGAGGAGCAGCACGCGGTCGCGTTCGCTGACGCGCAGGCCGACGCCGGCCACGTAGGCGTCGTCGTTGAGCAGGAACTCCAGGTTCGCCAGCCGCCGGTCGCCGCGGGAGGCGCCGCCCAGTGGCCGGTAGGCGAACCGGAAGCGGTCGGGCACCAGGCGCATGAGCAGCCCGCAGGGGCGGCCGGCGCGCTCCACCACGGCCGCGGGCCACGCGGTCTTCTCGCACAGCCACCGTCCCTCCGCGGTGCTCAGCGAGGCGGTCAGCGCGACCTGTGCCGTCAGGGCCGCGGCGTCGAGAGCGGGCAGGACGGCGGGGGCGTACTCCTTGTAGACGACGTCCCAGCCGCCGTTCACCGATGTGTTGATCCTCTTGTTGAGGACCTGGTGCACGCTGCCCTGGCCGCCCTGTCCGAGGAGGCGGCCCAGGGTGAGCGTGCCGTGCTCGACCACGGGTGTGCGGGAAGCGCTCACGTCGCCGGTGCCCCCGGGTGCGGCCAGACCGCCAGCAGGGTGCGGTCGTCGTCGAAGGTCTCCCGCGAGAAGTCGAGGAGATGGGCGAGCCACGGCGAGGGGACGGGCGTGGCGAGCTGACGGGCGAACAGGGCGCCCACCTGGCCGTCGCCGTCGCCCAGCGGGTCGCCGAAACCGTCGGTGCCGACCAGCAGGGTGTGCGGGGCCTCCAGCCGTACCACGGTCAGCTCCAGCGGGTCGGGCACGTGCGGGAGCGGGGTGACCACGTTGGAGACCAGCGGGGAGTCGGAGCCGGTCTCGGGGCCGAACAGCGCGTGGTACCGGCCGTCGGACCGGTCCAGCACCCAGGCGCCCGAGTCCCCGACCCGGCACAGCTCGGCGACCGGACCGGCCGGGTCCGGGCGCACCACGCCGGCCACGAGCGTCGTCGCGTAGAGGGCGGCCACCTCGCCCGGCTCGGGCTCCCGGCCGCCCTGCGACCACTGGGCCAGCTGCCGCAGCCGCTCGGCGGACCGGAGCAGCACGTCCCGGAAGTCCAGTGGGCCGCCGCCCGCCGACAGCAGGTGCAGCATCCGCTCCACGGAGGTCCGGCACGCCTCGATGGCGCCCCACTCCGATCTGGTGGCGCCGGAGACGCCGTCGGCCACGGCGAACACGACGCTTCCGCTCGCCTCGTGGCACGCCGCGCGCGCCGCGTCCTGGCGGGGCTTGCCGGAGTAGCGGTGCTGGGCCCCGCGCACCGAGGCGAAGCGCAGGCACAGGGACGGTGCGGACCAGCCGTCGCACTCGGTGTCCGGGAACTCGAACGCGTACCGGCCTGGAGGCCGGGCCTCGAACTCAGGACCCGGCGTCCCCACCGCGATCGGCAGCCACGGCACGGGCGGCACCGGGGGCGGAGCGGCCGGCGGCAGGGGCGGCACGGCCGGCGGCAGAGGCGGTACGGGGGGCCGGTCGAACGCCTCCGAACGCCCGCGGTCGGCAGCCGTGCTCACTGCCCGACCTCGTCGATCGCCATGCTGAACTGGTCCGGACGGTTCACGACCAGCTGCGGGGCGCCCGAGTTCAGCGCCTGTCCCGAGGCGACCAGACTCGCCGTCAGGGCGTGGAAGAACTCGGCGACCGCGCGCCCGATGTCGGTCCCGGGCTTGGCGATGAACGCGAACTCCGGCTGGGTCGCCACCTCCACCATGGTGCTCGCCTCGGCGTCGCCGATGCCGCAGGCCACGATGTTCGGCGCGGTGGGCGTCAGCGCCCGGTCGGTGAGTTCCCGGTGCGGCCGCCGCCAGGCCCCGCCGTCGGTCGGCTGCCCGTCGCTGAGGAAGAACACCACCGGCCGGTGCACCTTGTAGCCCTCGCCGCGCAGCCAGCGCACGTCGTTCGGGATCCTCGCCAGCAGGTCGTCGAAGACCGCCTCGTAGTTCGTCAGCCCCCGGATCTCGACCTTCGGCAGGCTCGTCTCGCGGCGCATGTCGGCCACCGCGAGCCGCACCTGGACGTCGTCGGAGAACCCGAGCACGGCCAGCCGCAGCTTGGCCGCGATCATCGGTTCGGCCCGCAGTCCCTCGCAGAGCGACACCAGACCGTGGGTCAGGTCCTGTTCGTGCGGGCTCATCGAGCCCGACTCGTCGGCCAGCACATAGGCCGGCAGCAGTACGCCTCTGGTCTCCGCCATGCTGATTCGTCCTCGTTCCGTGTCACCTGCCGTACGGCGGCCGCGTGCCGCCGTACCGGCCCTTCGCCGTGGCCGCCTTCGCCGTGGCCGCCCTCACCGTTCGCCGTGCAGCAGCACGGCCCTGATCGCGTCGTCGACGGTCGGGAACACCCCGAGTTCCTTCTTCGCCATGGACGCGCGCCGGGAGCCGAACGCCAGCCAGAGGCCCGCCGCCGTGGACACCGCGTGCCCCACCGGCGCGCCCCGCAGGACGCTCCCCTTGAAGACCTGGACCACCTCGTCCCGGTCGGTGGAACTCACGTCCAGGGAGAACCCGCCGCCCTCCGCGAGGCGTTGGGTGGATTTCTTGATCCGTGTCATCACCGTCTCCGTCGCCGTGTCCGGAACCGACAGGTCCGCCCTGGCTCCGGGCGGTCTCGCCAACCGTGCCGGCAGGCGGTGAAATTCGCATGAAATCCCGCGGGCGCCGCCCACGGGCTCGCGCCGCCTGCCTTGACGGCCGCCTCCACGTCGGTCCGCGCGCCCGCAGCCGCGCACCGTCCGGCCTGCCCCCGCACCGCGGGCCGCCGCGGCTGCTGCGCTCCCCGGGCGTCACCGACAGCGAGGTCCCGAGGCCGGCTGGAGACGGACATCCGCTGCCGGCTCGGCCGGACCTCGGCCAGGGCGCGGGCCTCCTGGCCGAGGTCCGTGAGCGGCACCGCACCGCACTGGCGGTGCCGGGCGCCCGCCGGCACCCCGGGGAGCACGCACCGGCCCGCGCGGGCCTGGGCGCCCGCGAGGCGGCCTGACCTGGCCGGGGCCGGGCCCGCGGCGGAGAGCGGGCGCGGTCGAGGGCCGCCGCGGTGCGAGAATGGTCCTCATCCCGTGTGGTCGCCTCCCCGGCGGACCCGCACGCGTCAGGAAGGTGCACGCCCATGACCCCCCGCCCCGGTCTGCGGGAGAGGAAGAAGCTCAGGACCCGCCGCCTCCTGCAACAGGAGGCCCTCCGCCTCTTCCTGGAGCAGGGGTACGACACCACCACCGTCGAGCAGATCTGCGCCGCCGCCGACATCTCGCCGAGCACGTTCTTCCGGTACTTCCCGACCAAGGAGGACGTGGTCTTCCCCGACGACCGCAGCCCGTGCGCGGGGGAGGACGCGTGCGCGGGGGAGTACCCGGGCACCGGGGACGCGATCAGCGGGCGCGGCCCGGTGGAGCCGGTCCCGGACGTGGTGCGGGCGACCCTCTTCGGCCTGCTCGAACAGGGTCTCACCGAGGACCGGGACACCACGCTCGCCCGGCTCAAGCTGGCCGCCCGGGTACAGCCCCTGCGCGCCCGCATGCGGCAGCAGCAGGAGAGCCGGGTGACGCACACGGCTGCGCTGCTCGCCGAGCGCGCCGGCCGCGACCGGAACGGCTACGAGGTCAGGATCACGGCGGCCGTGCTGGTCGCCGTGCTCACGGAGACACTGATGTTCTGGGCGGAACACGACGGCGAACCCGACCTCACGGCCCTCGTCACCCGCGCCCTGGACCACTTGGGCGGCCTGAACCTGTGACTGCCTGGCACCGAGGCCTGGCAGCGGGAATTGCGGGCGCTGGGCATCGAGGCGCCAAGGAGACCACGGCCCGCGCGCGGACGCCGGGGGAGCGGGCTGAGGCCGTGGCGGGCGAGGCCCGGCTGCGCAGCCTGCCGCTCGACCTGGGCCAGAGCGAGCCCGGGAGCGGTTGGAGAAGGCCGCCGTCCGCGCCGAGGCGAGCGGCCACCTCAAGCTGGACGCCTCCTGGGGTTCTTCGGCCGGTACCCGGACAGCGTCGATCCGCCTGGCGCGTCGGGTCGAACCGGTGCTCCCTCGGACTCGACGAGCGGGCTGAGGAGACCCGCGGTATCGCCCTCGTCACCTCCTGCCGAGGGTGCGCTCCCGACAGACAAGGCGATCACGGGGGAGAGCCGTGGTCTTGCTGCGCCGGGCTCTGGAGGAGCTGGAGAACCGCGTGCAGCCCGATCACAGGATGGCCGCCGCGGTCCGGATCGCCGTTGGCCTCGTCCACAGACATCTCGGCGAGACCGAGGACGCGATCCTTCAACCGTTCGCGGCATTCGCTGCGTTGAGCGCGGTGGCCGAGGGCATGTGGTACGAGGCGCAGGCGCGGGAGCAGCTCGCCGACATCGCTCGGCGGGCCGGTGGCCGGCCGGAGCTGGTGCGTGAGTGCCCGAGCCGGGCCGCCGACATCCACGGGGGCTGGGCGACCTGTCCCCGGCCTTGGAGTCGCGGGCGGCTGGCGGACGACGCCGAGGAGCGACACCGGGCGGCACCGGGGACGGGGCGGTCAGACGTTTAGGGGGAGGGGGCGCAGACGCAGTACGACGTCCTCGTCCCGCAGGCCGCCGATCCGCAGCGTCACCTGGGTGCCGTCCGGGTCGATCCCCTCGCTCAGACAGGCGTAGACGACGGCCGCCGGCAGCCCGGGGTCCGGTTCCGGGCCGGTGACGGCGGCCTCCACGACGCGGCCGTCCCTCAGCCCGACCAGACAGCCGCCCCCGCGGACCGCCGAGGCCGCGAGCAGGCTGCCGGCCCGCTGGGCGAGGGCGGCCTCGATCCAGCGCAGTGCCCCGACCGCGGTGGGCGCGGGGTGCCGCCTGACGAGCACCGAGGCACTCTCCGTCAGCCGGTGGTCGCGCTCGTCGTCCGAGCACGCCAGGTGCGTGTGGTGGGCGGGGGAGTCCGGGTGCGACCCGGCATACGCGGCGACGGCCGCCGGAACCCGGTGCACCGTGACGGCCGGAGCCGTGCCGTCCCCGGCGACCGCGGTGGTCACCTGCCACGAGGCGACGGGCGCGGCGGGCGGCTGCGGCACCGGCAGCACGGGGGAGACCGGCGGCGCGGAGGCCGGCTCCGGAAGCCTGAGCAGCTCGTACACAGCGGTGCGGAGCCGGGCCAGGGCGTGCCCCGGCTCGGCGAAGGCCCGCGCCGCGACCGCCGCGTACCGCTCGGGGGTGTGCTCGCGTACGGTGTCCTCCACCTGCCGGCGCAGATCCCCGTGCGGATCGAGCCGGGGTGCGACGGCCGCCAGCTCGTGGGCCGCCGTCCCGGGCACCGAGTCGCTGCCGAACGCCGCGAGCAGCAGCGGGAGTCCGGCCGCCGCCCCGTACAGCGTGACCGAACCGTGGTCGCCCACCAAGACGTCCGCTGCGACGAGCGCGGGCCGCCAGGCGTGCACCGCCGGTATCAGCAGCAGCCCCGCGTCGAGGGCGGCGGCCTGCAGGGTGCGCAGCTGCCAGGCCCCGTGGGCCGACCAGACGTTGGGGTGGACGATCGCGCCCACCCGGTACTCGTCGTAGGGGAGCCGGGCGAGCAGACGCGGCAGGAGGTCCGGCCGGCTGCCCAGGAGGGAGGTGTCCCGCCAGGTCGAACTGACCATGACCAGACGCTGGTCCTCCCCGACGCCCAGTGCCGCCCGGTACGCCGCCCGACGCGTCCGGCTGCCGACCAGTTCGTCGAAGCACGGGTCGCCGACCAGCAGGGTGCGGCCGGCCGCCTTCGGGTGGGCGGCGAGCAACTGCTCCTCCTGCGCCGGGTGCGAGACCGCCAGCCAGGCGCGGCCCGACTCCAGCAGGGAGTCCGGTACGACCCCGGAGAGCCGGTCGCGCGCACTGCGGGAATCCGGCACGCGCTTCTGGAAGCCGATGCCGTGTGGCAGGACCAGCACCGGACAGTCGCCCTCCGGCACCTCGATGTTCTCGCTGGCGGAGAGGATGAGGTCGGGGGCGATGTCGCCCAGCTGCGCCCAGGGGGCGACGCGGCACCCGGCGGAGCGGAGCAGGCCGAGGACGCCGTCGTTGAACGCGGACGTCGGGTCGTAGGCGAAGACGACGGTCACACGGCCGTCGTCGCGCAGGAGCGCGGGCAGCGTCTCCAGGACGCGTACGGTCGAGGTGACCGTGCGGGCCGCGACGACGAGCACGCGCTCACCGTGGAAGGTGCTCCAGCGGTGGGCGTCGGCCCCCACGGGCACCCGAAGAGGCTGCTCAAAGGACAAGGCGGCCACCTAGGACAGGCCCACGCCCCCGGCTGCTCACCGGCTCGTGGCTCGCGGCGATGATGCTGCTGTCGCGTTCCAGGCCGGCGGGCACCCCTTCGGGCGGTCTCATGGCGGGGATCGGTGTCTGGTCCCGTACACGGTAGCGAATCCCGGCGATCACACCGCAAGTGCCGGAGGTGGTCCACCTGTTGCGGGCCTCGTCGTGACGGACGCCGCCGGGCGTCGGCGGTGGCCCGGTGATGCGGCGGGCGTGCCGACGGGCGTCGGGCGATCTGCGTCGATCCCTGACGATTCATCAGCCCGGGCAGTAGCATTTGGCTTCCGCGGGACGACGACGGATGCGGGGGACGCATGGCAGTGCAGCGCGGCATGGCCTGTGTGGTGTTCGACGTCGAGACGCCTACGGAGGGCCCGCCGCCCGCCGACTGGACCGAGGGACCGCTGCCGCTGGCCATGGCCGGCGGTGTGACGGACCGGGAGCGGCGGATGACGTACTTCGAACCGCGTATCGCCACCACCCTCTTCGGCACCCCGGACCGCCCCGCCCGCTGGCACCGCCACCTGCCCCCGGCACCGTCGCCCGCACGGGCACCCGTACCGGCATCCGGTCCTGACCCGACGCTCGCACCGGCACCGGCACCGGTGTCCGCCCCGGACCCGGCACCCGCCCCGCACCCGGCACCCGCCCCGGACCCGGCACCCGCCCCGGACCCGGTGTCCGCTCCGGCACCCGCCCCGGACCCGATACCCGCACCCGCACCCGCACCCGCACCCGCACCCGCACCCCCCACCTCCCCCGTCGCCGAGGCCGTGGAGCTGTTGCGGCTGCCCCCGGTCATAGCCGACGGCCCCTCGCGGCGTGCCGTCGCCGTACTGCATCTGAGGCTGTCCGGCACCCCGCTCGAGGACATCCACCGGATCGGCGACCTGGCGGTGATCGAGCAGGAGTACGGCCACCTCCTGCCGCCCGGGACGCGGCCGGCCGGCGCCGGGCGGCGGGCCTGGACGCTGGCCCACGTCACCTTCGACGACGGCGTCCCGCCGGAGGCGATGCCCCCCGCCTACACCGGCTGGGGCGCCCGCGACCAGTGGCTGTGGCTGCTGGCCTCCGCCACCCCGGTCGGCCGTTTCCCGCCCGACCCCGAGGACGAGGCGCTCTTCGCCGGCCGGGTGCGGTTCTCCGCGGACTGGCAGGCCCTGGTCCTGCGCGACGGCGCGGCCTTCCTCGGCACCTCGCCCGACCCCGGCGGCGACACCGGCTTCCACGCCGTGGCCGCCGTCCTGGCGCGCACCGTCTACCTCGACGCGTTCCTCCTCGGCCGGCTCCAGGTGCTGGGCCTCAACTCCCTCGCCAACGACCTCGCCGAACTGCGTGCGCACGAGACGCACGCCCGGCGCCTGCTCGCCCTGGAGGGCCGGCAGATCGAGCTGAGGCGGGCCCTGTGGTCCCGGATCACCGCGCGGGGCAAGGCGGACGAACTGCTGGAGCGCTTCCAGGAGCAGCACCGGCTGCCCGATCTCCTCGCCCGGACCGGGAGCGCCCTGAGCGACGCCGCCCGCTATGTGGAGGCGTCCCGCGCCCGGCGCAGCGGTCTGGCGATCGGGCTGCTGTCCACCGTCGGCCTGCCGTTCGCCGTGGCGTACGCCGCCGGCGCCCTGTGGGGCGAACCCGGGCCGGCGACCCTGCTGGTGAGCACCGTGGTGGCGCTCGTGCTCACCATCGCCCTGTTCGCCGCGATCCCGCCGCTGCGCGGGCTCGCTTCCGTCGAACTGCGAAAGCCGGAGGACTGATCCCCAGTGCTGGTGGCGCTCTACCGTTCCGGCCCGCTCGGGCAGCGACTGGCCAAGGGCTACGCGGTGGCCGGCGACGGCGGCGATCGGCGCCGCGGCCGGCCGTCGGCCGCCGCCGCGATCACCGCCGACCTGCTGGCCCGCCCTCCCCGGCTGCCCGCCCTGCCCACCGGAACGCCCCTCACCCTGCGCGGCGGCCCGCGCAACCCGTCGGTGCTGTGGGTCGACACCGGCCGGGTCGTCCTGCACGACCCGGCCGCCCGGACCGCCGTCGCGGCCACGCTGGCCGAGGCGGTCGCGATCGTGGCCGAACGGGTGCGCAGGGCGGGCGGCGCGCTGGTCCCGGGCGGCTGGACCGCCGGCGGCGCCGATCCGGACCCGGGCCTGTGCGCGGACCTGCACTCCCTCGACGTGGTCAGCGACGTCCAGCGCGAACTGCTGTGCAACCTCCTGCGCGACTACTCCCCGGCGCTCATCGCGCTCACCGGCCGCCAGCTGCACGGCCCGGGCGGCGCCGCCGGCCGGGGTTCCGCCCGGCTGTCCCGGGCGACCGACCAGGTGGCCACCCGCTACATCGCCTCCTTCTCCGCCCAGCACCTGGACCGGGTGCGCGCCGGGCTGCGGCGCAGCGAACGGCTCGCCCGCCTGGAGTCCATGGACGTCAACCCGCTGGGGGACGCCGGGCTCGGGGCCGAGGGCGAGGTGACGCTGCGCCTCTTCGACGCGCAGGTGTCCGTCTCCTCCGCGATGGCCCACGCGCTCCTGGCCCAGGCCGTCGCCATGCGGGTGCGCGACCTGGAATGGGAGGGCCGCCGCATCCGCGCCCTTCCGCAGTCCCTGCTGGAGCGCAACCGCTCGCGCGCCGTCGCCCACGGCCTGGCCGCGGAGTTCGACGTCGACCAGCGGCCGCCGGGCGGCAGGCCGGGCGCGGGCGCACGGAACGCGGGCGCACGGGGCGGCAGGAACGCGGCGGCGAGGCCCGCCGCGCCCAAGCCCCTGACCGCAGTGCGCGCCGTGTCGGGGCTGCTGCGCGAACTGCTGCCGTACTTCCGTCAGCTCGACGCCACCCCCGACGAACTCGCCCAGCTCTTCCTCGGCCTGGAGCTGGCCGGCGGCCCGGGAGCAGCCGCCTTCGTGCGCAACGAGAACGACCTCCTGGCCCGGTGGCACGAGCAGGACCGCGCCCTGCTGTCCGCGGAGGGGTTCGCGCGCCGTCTGGCCTCCCCGCAGTGGCTGACGACGGACCACATCACCGCGGCCAACACGGCGCGGGCGGCGGGCAGCACCGCCGCCGCCCGGGTGTGGCTCGTCGGACAGCTCGAACCCCCGCGCCCCGAACGGGACCGGCAGGAACGGCCGGACCGGCAGGGCCCCAGCGGGCGCGGCGGCCGTCCGGACCGGTCCGCACAGCGGCCCCATCGCGGCAACGGCGGCGACCGGACGTCCGACCGCGCCCGCGGCAGAACGGCGTCCGACCGCGCCCGGACCGCCTCCGGTCCCGTGCTCTCCGACGAGCAGTTCCTGGACCGGGTGGAGGGGGCCACCGGCGGCGCCGACGACATCGTCGAGGCCCTGCGGGCGTACTGCCGGTCCACCGCCGCGCTCGATCTCACACCGTCCCTGCGCCGCCGGGGCCGGGAGCGGGCCAAGGCGCTGCGCCGGCTGCTCCGGCCGCGCCCCGCCGAGCGGATCAGCTGCGACGCCCCGCTGGCCTCCTGGGACGACCCGGCGGCCGGCCGGGCCGTGCGCGCGGCCGCCGACAAGGGCTGGGCGCTGCTGCACTGGGACCTGCCGGACGCCGAGCGCCCGCGGGTGCGCGCCGGACTGCGCGCGCTCGGCCGCCCGCCCGGCGACTGCCGCTACGTCCTGCTGACGGACACCGCGTACACCGGGAAGGCCGACGAACGCCGCGGCACGCTGGAGGTCCTGCTGGTCGCGCCGGCCCGGGAGGGCGACCCCAAGACAGCCGAGGAGGCCGCCTCATGACCACGGCGCCGTCGGGAGCCGTGCCCGTGCTGCTGGACCTGCGCGCCCACCGCCGGGTGCCCACGTCCGCCCAGGGCTACATCGACCTGTGGCAGAGGCTGGAGCCCGCCCTCACGACGGTCGACCCGCGTCGCGGGCCGAGGGTCAGCCTCGACCTGGGGGCGGAGGGCGAGGTCACCGTCCTGTTCCTCAGCCCCGCCACCGCGCCGGTCCCGCTCGACGCGGCCACCCCGTTCGCGGTGCGCGGCATCCTGGAACCGCCGCAGGTCCGCTACGCCTGCGACACCTGCCGAGGCGAGGGCGTCACCACCTACGCCCCCTTCACCTGCGCCGGCTGCGGCAGCGACGAGCGGCCCGGCCGGGTCTGCGACGCGCACGCCGTCTTCCTGGAGGGCGGCCTGCGCGCCTCCTGCGCCCGGCACGTGCCGGTCTGCCCGTGCGGCCGGACCGCCCACGCCTGGTGTGCCGGACCGCGCTGCCGGTCGGGCCGGGCCTGGTGCCCGCAGCACCTGGTGCCCCGCACGGCGGACACCGCCCTCGACTACTGCCTGGACTGCCACGCCGAACGCTTCCCGGCCTGCGAGCGGCCCGGCTGCACGGCCACCGGGCACGTCCGCTGCGAGCACCGCATGCCGGGCGACACCAAGGGCTGCGGGCAGCGGATGTGCGCCGAACACGCCATGCTCTGGCAGATCTACGGCTCGCGCAGCCGCGGGCTGGCCCTGTGCGGGCACCACCACCGGGGCCTCAGGGCATCGGACCCGGCGACCCTGGTCGCCCTCATGCTGGCCGGCACCGCCGCGCGCTCCCAGGCCCGCCGCTCCGCACGCTCCCCGTCCCAGGCCCGCCGGGCGGCGTTCCTGCCCCGGCTCGGCATCGTCCGCCACATCTTCATCAACACCTGCAACCAGGTCCTCGACATGAGCACCGTCGACTCGCTGTTCGTGCGACTCCAGCGCGAGCTGAGCCGGCGGGGCGCCTCGAACGACCGCCGCGACCTCACCGAGCGGGCGCTGCACCTGCTGGACCAGCACGCCGCCTCGCGCCGGGAGGACGTGCAGCGCTTCCGCGACAGCCACGAGGAGGGGCGGCGGCACCTCGACCGGCTCAGGACGCTGCTGCGGCAGTCCGGCAAGCAGCAACTGGCGGACGCCGTCGACTTCTCCGACTACCGGCCCCGCAGCAACATCCTGTTCGTCAAGGTGCCCAAGGAGCTGCAAGGGCGCTTCAAGGGGACCCGGGGCGCGGTCGTCAAGGAGCTCGAAGCGCGGCTCGGCATCACCATCAAATTGGAGCGGGAATGAGTCTCCTCGGTTTCACGCCGGACGACACGCGGCTGAGCACGGTGTCCGGGCCGGGACTCGTGGACGGAAACCGGCTGGGCGCCCCCGCCGGGCGGCTCCCCGCCGAGACGGCCGGCCTGCTGCTGCCCCGCGGTTCCGCCGCCGAGTCCGTGGCCGTACGGCTCGTCCCGGTGCCGGACCTGCCCGCCGACGTCCTGCTCGTGCCCGAGGCGCTGGCGTCGGAGCACCGGCTGGCGGACTCCCCGTGGCAGGTGCGGCCCGCCGACGCCGCGGTGCCGGCGGCGCTGGAGCTGGAGTCGCCCGCCGAACTCACCCTGGACGAGGCGACCCGGCACGTCCAGAACTCGACGCTGCTCATGGGGCACGTGTTCGCCCACGGCGACGACCACCGGGACGTCTGGATCGACCTGGACGGCCACCCCTTCCGGGTGCGCTCCGTCGCCGACCAGACCGGCCGGCTCCTGACGGGACTCCTGCGGGTCGGCGGGAACACCCGGGTCAGCGTGTTCGCGCCGGGCGTGCGCAGCGCCGTCGACGTCGTGGTGCTGGCGGACTGCAGCGGGTCCATGGGCGCGGACGACATCCCCGACGTGCGCGAAGGGCTCTGGAACCGTGGCGAACGCCGGGTGACCCGGATGGACGCGCTGAAGAAGGCCCTGCGCACCATGATCGACGCCCGGGCGGAGGTGGACGGCCTGGTCACCCGGTTCGCCCTGGTCCGCTTCGACCTCACCACCAAGGTGATCTTCCCGGACCGGGAGGGCATGGCGGAGGTGACGAACGCTCCCGGCGACCGCAGCCTCGAACTGCTGCGCGGCGCCGTCGCCCTGCTCAAACACGGCGACCAGGCCACGGACATCGGCAAGGCGCTGCACCGGGCGGGCGAGCTGCTCTACCGGCACGGCGTGCCCGACAACGACAAGCTCATCGTCCTCGTCAGCGACGGCGCGCACTGGGCGCCGATGAGCGAGGACCGCAGCGGCGAGTCGGTGGCCGGCACCGACGACCCGGTGTCGACGATGGAGGAACTCCACACCGAGCTGGGCATCCGGCTGCACGCGGTCGGCATCAGCGACCAGACGCTCTTCGGCCGCTGGTGGGAGGACTACTGCCGGCAGCAGCGGACCCGGGCCGAGCCGCCCGAGCACCTGGTACCCAACCACGAGCTGCTGAGCCGGCTGGTCGACGTCGCGGGCGGAGACCGGCACCGCATCGGCGGGGTGGACGTGCTGGAGGAGTACTTCACGGAGCTGGGCAGCGGCGTCGTGCGGTCGGTCGGCCGGCCCGCCGGCGCCCGCCTGCCCGCCCTCCAGATCGACCCCGCCGCCGTCACCCCGCCGCCGCGCCGCCCGGCGGCGGACCCCGGCCGACAGCAGGAGTGGGCGACCCTGCGGGAGACGGTGCTGGCCCGCTACTCCGACGTGTGCACGGCGTCGGTGCCCCGCCTCGGCTACGCCCTGTTCGACCCCGCCCCGCCGGGCGACCTCGGGCAACTGCGCGTCATCGCGGCGACGAACATGGAGTTCAACGCCTGGCTGGCGGCCGCCCACAAGGTCTTCCACGAGCGGCTGCACAGCTCCGTGCGGAACCCGCGCAGAAAGGGACGGGCGGAGTACGTCGCGACGCTCCCGCTGCCCGAACTGGCGGAGCTGCTGTGGGACGGCCGGCTGGGGGACGTGTTCGGGCTGCGCAACTACTTCCTGCACAACCCCGAGTTCGAGAAGCGCTCGGAGGAGCAGAACCGCGAGGTGGGCGAGGCCATCCTCAGGCACACCGGCAAGTACGCGCTCAGCGAGGAGGACGCCGAGGGCTGGTACCTGCTGCAGCGGGGGCTGATGACCAACCTGGCCGGGATGCTCGCCGACGTCCACCGGCTGCTGGTCTCCCCGCCGCCCGGCCACCGGCAGCCCGACGCGCCCGAGCCCGCCTCCGGCCCGCTGCCGCCCACGGCCGTGGGCACCGTGATCGTGAAGGGCCAGGGCCTGTGACGGGCCGGGGCCGGTGACGGCCCCGGCTACGGACGCCGCCCGAACAGCGGGGCGAGCAGGCGCAGCAGGGCGGTGAACCACGAGCCCCCGCTCCGCGCCGCCCGGACCCGCTCGGCCTCCTCCCGCCGCCTGCGCTCCCTCCGTCTGTGCCGGATGCGGTGCAGCGCCCGCTCCGCCTCGGCGCTGTGGGAGGTGTACTTCAGGATGTGGGCGCTCTTCTCGTAGGAAGGCGGCGGTTCCTCCCGGCGGGCCACGGCGGGCACCGTGCGCACCCCTTCGGCCTCGCGTCGCAGCCCCGCCGCGCCGAGTGCCTCGGCTAGGGCGACCCGGGTGCCGGCCGGAAGCCACTCGGCGGCGGACAGGAGGCGCCGGGCGTCCTTCTCCCTGCCCTCCCGGCGCAACTGCTCGACGATTCCCGGCAGTTCGGCGGGACGCCGTTCCACGGCACACAGCAGGACCGCGACGGAGCAGTCGTACATGCCCCTGGACCGCAGCTGCCCGGAGACCGCGAACGCCCGGTCGCGGTCCTCGGCGATCTGGGCGACGGTCCGCTCCACCAGCCGGCGGTCGCGCTGCTGCCACATGGTCCTGACGACCTTGGCGGTCCGGGCGGGCCCCTGGCGCAGCAGACTGGCGACCGCGCGCCGGAGGTCCTGTTCGGTCCCGGTGCGCAGGACGTGCCGGAGATGGGCCGCCTGGTCGGCCGCGGGGCCCGCGGTCCGCTTCTCGCGACGCGGTGGCCGAGGGACCGCCTCGCCGGGCGGTACGGCGGCTCGGACGGGGGCGGGCGGCGTCTGCTTCCCGGGGGAGGGGGCGCGCCGGGGCTTCTTCTCGGGTGCGGAGGGGGACCGTCGCCTTTTCCCGGGGGAGGCGGGTAAGCGTTCCTCCTTCCCGGAGGGGGAGACGGGCGGGGTGCTCGCCGGCGGGGTCCCGCCCTCGGTGGGCAGGACGATCCTCGGTGTGCCGGGCGACGTCCCGCGCTTCTGCGGATGCCGTGCCAAAAGACATTCCCCCTCGCGCCCGTACGTCCCCCGCGGGATCGGCCGACAGCGTGCCCGCGGACAGGCTACCGGCCCGGCGCGCGGCCGGGACGAAGTCGCCGCGACGGCGCCCGGCGGGCCGCTTCGGCCGCGTGCGGGCGTACCGCGTCCTCGGCCGCTTGCAGGCGCACCGCGTCGTACAGGCGGTAGCGCGTCGCGCCCTGCCGTGCCGTGGGGACGGGGTGGATCAACTGGTGGTGCAGCAGCTCCTCCAGCAGATCGGCGGCCGGACCGGGCGACGGCGGCACCCCGGCCGGTGTCTCCGGAATGCCGAAGTCGTCGGGGGAGCGGGCCAGCCGGCGCAGTGCCGTGCGCGACTGCGGGGACAGGAGGCGGAGGTACGCGGCCACGCTGGCGTGCAGGGACAGGTCGCCGATCCGCAGCACCGCCAGCCGGTCCCGCTCGTCCGCCAGCCGGTCCGCCAGGTCCCGCACGCGGCGGTGCGGGCGGGCCGTGAGCCACAGGCCGGCGATGTGCACCGCCAACGGCAGCCCCGCACAGGACCGCACGATGCTGAGCGCGGCCGGCCGTTCGGCGCCGACGCGTTCGGCGCCGACCAGGTCGGTGAGCGCCCGGAGGGCGTCATGCTCCTCCAGGGGGCCGATCCGGCGGCGGAACCGCTCCGGCAGGGCGGACAGTTCACGCCGCGCGGCCACCAGCACCGCGCTGCGTCCGTCGGCCACCAGCAGCGGTCTCACCTGCGCCTCGTCGTCGACGTTGTCGAGGACCACGAGGACCCGTCGGCTGCCGAGCGCGTTGCGCAACTGGGCGCGGGACTCCTCCGGATGTTCGGCTGCGGGGGCGCCGCCGAGGGAGCGCAGGACGCGGCGGACCAGGACGTCCGGGGGGACGGGGCGCGCGTTCGCGGGGTGCAGGTCGACGAAGACCTGCCCGTCCGGGAAGTGCTCCCGCACACCGTGGGCGGCCCGCAGGACCAGTGCGGTCTTGCCCGCGCCGGGCGGACCGACGACGACCGCGGCGGGCCTGCCGGGGCCGGGGTCGCGGCGCGCCAGGTGCGCCATCAGCTCCCCGGCGAGCACCTCCCGGCCCACCAGCCGATGCCGGGGCGCCGCCGGCAGTTCGGCGGGGACCGCCGGGGGAGGCGGGGCGGGGAGGGCTGGTGGGGTGGGCTGGATCGGTGGTACTGGCAGGGCTGGTGGTGCGGGCAGGGCCGGCGGTGCGGATTCGCTCCCCCGTGCGGGTGCGTACGGCTGTGCGGGCACACCTGGTGGCGCGGGTGTGCCCGGTGGGGTGGGCACACCTGGCCGTGCGGACATCTCCGGGGGTTCGGCCGCCGTACCCGGAGGCACGGCCACACACGGCGGCGTGGATACGGCCGGTGGCGCCTGCGCGCACGGCGGTGCCGGCGCGCCTGGTGGCGCGGACGCGCCCGTTGGTGTGGCTCCGCCCGAAGGCACCACCCCGCCTTGTGCCACGGCCCCGCCCTGCGCCGCGCCCCGTTGCTCGGTGCGCGGCAGCCGCAGCAGTCGCCCCACCTCGCCCGGCGGCAGTCCCAGCGCCTCGGCCAGGAGCAGCAGTGACTGCTTGCGGGGGCGGGCGGTCTGGCCGGTCTCCAGGTTGCGGATGGCCCTTACGCTCAGCCCGGACCGTTGCGCCAACTCCCCCTGGGTGAGGCAGGCCGCCTCCCGCGCCCGTACCAGCGCGGCCGACAACCCCCCGACCGCGCCGGCCGAACCGGCCGTCCCGGCCCCCGCCCCGGTCCCGTGCGCCGCCCCCGTCCCCGTCGCGGCGGCACCTCCCGCCGGGGCGCCGCCCCCTGTCGCGCCGTCCCCCGTCGCGGCACCCCTCACCCGCCCTCCCCGCCGCGCCGTACCGTCGCGGTCACGCCGCCGCGGTACGCCGGGTGGCCCGGACGGTGCAGGGCGGCCACGAACTTGTAGCGGGAGCCCCGGTACACCGACCGCACCCACTCCACCGGCCGCCCCTCCGCGTCCCGTGAGTGCCGGGACAGCAGGAGCATCGGCAGGCCCACGTCGGTGGCGAGGAGCTGCGCCTCGCGCGGGGTGGACAGCGAGGTCTCGATGGTCTCGTCGGCCTCGGCGAGGTGGACGCCGTAGACCTCGGCGAGCGCCGTGTAGAGGGAGGGGCGGGTGGCCAGGGTGCGCCGCAGCCCGGGGAAGCGCACGGCGGACAGGTGTGTCGTCTCGATCGCCATGGGGTCGCCGCTGGCCAGCCGGAGCCGCTCGATGCGCAGCACCCGCTCCCCGACAGCGATGTCAAGGAGCGCCGCGAGCTTCACGTCCGCCGGGATCTCGCCGATGTCCAGCATCTGCGAGGCGGGCTCCAGGCCCTGGGCCCGCATGTCCTCGGTGTGCGAGGTCAGCCGCAGCGAGCGGTACAGCTTGGGCTGGGCGACGAAGGTGCCCTTGCCCTGGATGCGGTCGAGCCGGCCCTCGCCGACCAGTTCCTGGAGGGCCTGCCGGATGGTGGTGCGCGATGCTCCTAACCGGACGGCGAGCAGCCGTTCGGCCGGCATGGCCGAGCCGGGCTGAAGCGCCTGCGTCATCTCCAGGACCTGCTGTTTGATCCGGTAGTACTTCGGCACGCGCGCGACGCGGCCGGGTGTCCCCCCGTGGTGCGGGGCGCTGCTGACGTCGGTGGCCATGCCTGCCTTCCCGGCTGTGTGGGTGGGCTCCCGTTATAGCGACCAACTCCCCTATGGTCTAGTCCAACTGTGGAGGCGGCGACTCCGGTTGAACCGGCCCGCAAACGGGCGCGAGCACGCTCAGGTGTCTTTCTCATAACGCCCGGGAACAGGCTCCCGAACCACCCTTGACACCTCAAAAGGTCTAGGCCAAGCTCCGTCGTACTGGTCTACACCATTAGTGACCGGGTCCCGAGCCCTACGTGAAACAGCGTCGTGCGCGCATCACCGCCGGGGGCGTGGGGGGTTAGTGGCATCCCTGAGGAGGGTGGCGTGAAGCGCAAGCTTGCGGCCGCGATCGTGATCGCGGGCATGATGGTCTCCGTCTCGGCGTGTGGCGGGGGCGACGACAAGGACAGCAGCAAGGACGCGGGACCGGACAGCTGGAAGGGTCAGACCCTCACCGTCTGGACGATGGACGGCTCCGTGCCGGAGCAGTGGACCAAGGACGTGCAGGCCGCCTTCGAGAAGAAGACCGGCGCCAAGGTCAAGTTCGAGATCCAGAAGTGGGACGGCATCCAGCAGAAGGTCACCACCGCCCTCTCCGAGTCCAACCCGCCGGACGTCCTGGAGGTCGGCAACACCCAGACCCCGGCGTACGCGGCCACCGGCGGCCTCGCCGAGCTGAGCGACCTGAAGAAGGAGATCGGCTCCGGCTGGACCGAGTCGGTCTCCAAGTCCTCCGTCTACGACGGCAAGCAGTACGGCGCCCCCTGGTACTTCGCCAACCGCGTCGTCGTCTACAACAAGGCGATCTGGGCGAAGGCCGGCATCACGGACACCCCGAAGACCCGTGACGAGTTCTTCAAGGACCTGGAGACCATCGGCAAGAAGACCGACGCCGAGCCGATCTACCTGCCCGGCCAGAACTGGTACTTCTTCGACGGCCTGATCATCGGCCAGGGCGCCGACCTGGTGAAGAAGGACGGCGACAAGTACGTCTCCAACCTGGCCGACCCGAAGGTCGCCGCCGCCATGGAGATCTACAAGAAGTACGCCTCCTACTCCAAGGCCCCCAAGGACAAGGACGAGGCCACCCCGCAGCAGGCCACGGTCTTCGCCAAGGGCAAGACCGGCGCGTTCATCGGCATGGGCTGGGAGGCCGCCACCGCCATCCAGGCCAACAAGAACATCGAGAAGGACCTCGGCTACTTCACCATCCCCGGCGCCACCGCGGACAAGCCCGAGGGCGTCTTCCTCGGCGGCTCCAACCTGGCCGTCGCGCAGAACAGCAAGAAGCAGTCGCTGGCCAAGGAGTTCCTGAAGGTCGCGCTGTCCGACCAGTTCGAGGGCGAGCTGTCCAAGCTCAACGGCGTCATCCCGAACAAGGAGTCGCTGGAGGGCAACCTCAAGGGCAACGGGGCCGCCGAGGCCGCCGCGCCCGGCGCCGCCGTCGGCGGCACCACCCCGCTGATCCCCGAGTGGGCCGCGGTGGAGAACACGCCGAACCCGATCAAGGCGTACATGACCGCCGTCCTCAACGGCAAGGCGCCGGCCGACGCCGCCAAGGACGTCGAGTCCGACATCAACAAGCGCCTGGCCCAGAAGAACTGATGACCGTGCCGGGGGCGCCCAAGGCGCCCCCGGCCCCTTGTGTCGTCCGTGCGGCCACGGAGTTCGTACCCGGAGTTCGTACGGCCACGGAAGAGATGGCAACTCATGTCAGTGCAGACCGAAGGCACGGACACGGCCGGGGAGCCCGCTGTCCGCAAGGCCGGGCCGCCGGCGCCCCCGCGGGGTGAGTCCCGCACCGCGAAGACCCCGGCCGGCCGCCGCGCCGCCGCCGCTCCCTACCTCCTGCTGCTGCCCGCGCTGGTGGCCACCGTGGTCCTGCTCGGCTGGCCACTGGTGAAGAACGGCATCCTGTCGTTCCAGAACCTCAACCCGCGGCAGCTCATCCAGCACCTCACCGAGTGGAACGGCGTCGACAACTACAAGGAGATCCTGAGCGGTTCGGATTTCTGGAGCGTCGTCGGGCGCTCGGTCGTCTTCACCGCGGTCAACGTCGTCCTCATCATGGTCGGCGGCACCCTGATCGGGCTGCTGCTCGCCCGCCTCGGCAAGAAGATGCGGCTGCTGCTCATGGTGGGCGTCGTGCTCGCGTGGGCCATGCCCGTCATCGCCGCCACCACCGTCTACCAGTGGCTGTTCGCCCAGCGCTTCGGCGTCGTCAACTGGGTCCTGGACAAGCTCGGCTGGCACTCGATGGCGGACTACAACTGGTTCAGCAGCCAGTTCTCCACCTTCTTCGTGATCATCTTGCTGATCGTCTGGCAGTCGGTGCCGTTCGTGGCGATCAACCTCTACGCCGCCACCACCACGATCCCCAGGGAGCTCTACGAGGCCGCCGCCCTGGACGGCGCCGGCGCCTGGAAGAGCTTCACCTCCGTGACCCTGCCCTTCCTGCGGCCGTTCCTGTACGCCACGACCTTCCTCGAGGTCATCTGGGTGTTCAAGTCGTTCGCGCAGATCTTCGCGCTCAACGAGGGCGGACCCGACCACCTCACCGAGACCCTGCCGATCTACGCCTACGTCGAGGGCGTCGGCAACCAGCACTTCGGCGTCGGCGCGGCGATCTCCTTCCTCACCATCCTGGTCCTGCTCGTCATCACCTCGTACTACCTGCGCATGGTGCTCAAGCAAGAGGAGGACGAGCTGTGAAGCGCTCGCTCTTCGGCCGTATCTGGCCCAACGCGACCGCCGTCGTCCTCTTCGTCGGCTTCGTGTTCCCCGTGTACTGGATGTTCGCCACCGCGTTCAAGCCGACCGGCGACATCATCACCGAGGACCCGGTGTGGTTCCCGTACCACGCCACCGTCTCGCACTTCGACAAGGCGGTGCACGCCGACCACTTCTGGACGCTGGTCGCCAACTCGGTGATCGTGACCGTCAGTTCGGTGCTGATCTCCCTCGTGATCGCGCTGTTCGCGGCCTTCGCCCTGGCCCGGATGCGGTTCAGGGGCCGGCGCGGGCTCATCGTGACCTTCATGCTGGCGCAGATGGCCCCCTGGGAGGTCATGATCATCGCCATCTACATGCTGGTCCGCGACAACGACATGCTCGACAGCCTGGTCCCGCTCACCGTCTTCTACACGATGATGGTGCTGCCCCTGACCATCCTGACGCTGCGCGGTTACGTCTCCGCGGTGCCCAAGGAGCTGGAGGAGTCGGCGATGGTCGACGGCTGCACCCGCCTCCAGGCCTTCATCAAGGTGATCTTCCCGCTGCTCGCGCCCGGCCTGATGGCCACCTCGCTGTTCGGCTTCATCACCGCCTGGAACGAGTTCCCGCTGGTCCTGATCCTCAACAAGGACATCGAGAAGCAGACGCTGCCGCTGTGGATCTCCCAGTTCCAGACCGCCTTCGGCGACGACTGGGGCGCCACCATGGCCGCCTCGTCCCTGTTCGCGCTGCCCATCCTGATCCTCTTCATCTTCCTGCAACGCAAGGCCGTCAGCGGCCTGACCGACGGCGCCGTGAAGGGATGACACCGCCGATGACCACACTCGCCACCACGGGGTCCGACAGCGGCTCCGCCCCGGGCGGCGCCCTCGCCCGCGACGCGCTAGCGGTGCTCCAGCCGGGGTTCGACGGCACCACCGCCCCGGACTGGGTGCGCCGCCTCCTGGGCGAGGGACTCGCCTCCGTGGCCCTGTTCGGCCGCAACGTCGTCACCGAGGAGCAGGTCACCGCCCTCACGGGACAGCTGCGCGCCGAACGGGACGACCTGCTGGTCGCCATCGACGAGGAGAGCGGCGACGTCACCCGCCTCGACGTGCGCACCGGCTCCTCCTTCCCCGGCAACCACGCCCTCGGCGCCGTCGACGACCCTGACCTGACGCGGGGCGTCGCCCGCGAGCTGGGCCGGCGCCTGGCCGCCTGCGGCGTCAACTTCGACTGGGCGCCGTCCGCCGACGTCAACGCCAACCCCGACAACCCGGTCATCGGCGTGCGTTCCTTCGGCGCCGCCACCGACCTGGTGGCCCGGCACACCGCCGCCTGGGTCGAGGGCCTGCAGTCCACCGGCGTCGCCGCCTGCACCAAGCACTTCCCCGGCCACGGCGACACCAACGTCGACTCCCACCACGCCGTCCCGCGCATCGACGTGGACGCCGACACCCTCTACGAGCGCGAGCTGCCCCCCTTCCGGGCCGCGATCGCCGCCGGCACCCGGGCCGTGATGAGCGCGCACATCCTCGTGCCCGCCCTCGACGCCGAACGCCCCGGCACGCTCTCCCGCCGCATCCTCACCGGTCTGCTGCGCGAGGAACTGGGCTACCAGGGCCTGATCGTCACCGACGGCATGGAGATGCGCGCCATCTCCGGCACCTACGGCCTGGAGCACGGCGTGGTCCTCGCCATCGCGGCCGGCGCGGACGCGATCTGCGTCGGCGGCGGACTGTGCGACGAGGCCACCGTGCTCAGCCTGCGCGACGCGCTGGTGGCCGCCGTGCGCTCCGGCGAACTGCCGGAGGAGCGGCTGAGCGACGCCGCCGCCCGGGTGCGCGAGCTGGCCCGGTGGACCGCCGAGGCCCGCGGCGGCGCGGCGGACGTCGCGCCCGAACCGGAGATCGGCCTGGTCGCGGCCCGCCGCGCCCTGCGGGTCACCCGCAGGCAGACCGTCGCGCCGGTCGACGGACCGGTCTTCGTGGCCCAGTTCAGCCCCGAGGCCAACATCGCGGTCGGCGACGAGACCCCGTGGGGCGTGGCCGCCGAGCTGCGCCGGCTGCTGCCCGGCAGCGCCTCGGGCTCCTTCGCGGGCGCCGACGCGGGGGCCGCCGCCCTGGCCGCCGCCGAGGGCCGCCGGATCGTGGCCGCGGTCCGCGACGAGCACCGGCACGCCTGGATGGGCGCGGCGCTGGACGCGCTGCTCGCCGCCCGCCCGGACACCGTGGTGGTCGAGATGGGCGTCCCGCAGGCACCGCCGCGCGGCGCGCTGCACATCGCCACGCACGGCGCCGCCCGGGTGTGCGGGGTGGCGGCGGCGGAGGCGGTCGTCGCGGGCTGAGCCGCACGGCCCGGGAACGCGACCGGGGCGCACGCCCCGGGAACGCGCGGCTGGAGCGCACGGCCCGACGACGCGGCTGAGCGCACGGCCCGAGAACCGGCCGGTGCGGGGCTTCCGGACCCCCGCACCGGCCTTTCTCATGCCCGGCGACCGGCAGTAAACCGGCAGTTGGGCGGCACTTGCGCCGGTACCGGCCGGTAGCCGTTGACACCCGAAATTGGTCTAGTCCAGCGTGGGAGTGCACCTCGGTTCGATCACCACGGAGTGATTGCATGCACCAGCCCGCCCCCACCCCCTACCTCCACCGCGCGGCCTCCGGGCGCCCCTACTTCAGCGCCGACGGCGAGACCTACCTCGCCCCCACCCCGCTGCGGGACCTGGACAAGACCCGCCCGCTCAGGGTGCTCTCCGAAGAGGACTTCGCCCACTGGCAGACCTACGGCTACGTCGTCGTCCGCGAGGCCATCACCCCCGGCGAGGCCAAGGAACTGCTGGAGTTCACCTGGGACTTCCAGGGCCTGGACCCCGACCGCCCCGAAACCTGGTACCAGGAGCCCGAGTTCCGCTCGGAACTCGACCAGCACCTGTTCATCTACGGCTTCGTCGAGGCGTACCACCACCAACTGCTGTGGAACAGCCGCCAGTCCCAGCGCGTGTACGACGCCTTCGCCGACGTGTGGGACTGCGCCGAGCTGTGGGTCACCCTGGACCGGCTCAACCTCAACCCGCCCAACGTACGGACCCGCTCGCGCTCCCTGATCGAACCCACCGACGAGGGCTTCGACATCGAGCTGCACTGGGACGTCGACAGCACCCTCGCCGTACTCCCGCAGCGCGTCCAGGGCATCATCGCGCTCAACGACACCCGGCCCGAACTCGGCGGCTTCCAGTGCAACCCGGAGCTGTTCCGGCGCTTCGACGAGTGGCGCCTGGCCCAGCCGCCCGGCCGCGACCCGATCCGGCCCGCCGTGGACCGCGCCGAGTTCCCCGTCGTCCGGCCCGACCTCCAGGCCGGCGACCTGCTGATCTTCAACGGCCTGCTGGCGCACGGAGTCGCGCCCAACCGCTCCGAGAACGAGGTGCGCGCCGTCCAGTACCTGTCGATGATGCCCGCCCTTGAGGAGCACACCGCGCTGCGCACCTCCCGCGTCGAGTCCTGGCGCACCCTGTCCACCCCCGACTGGAACGCCACCCTGCTCGGCGACGCCCGCCGCCCCGAGGCCCTGCGCTACGGCCCCGCCGAACTGAACGACCTCGGGCGCAAACTGCTCGGCCTGGACTCCTGGAGCGCCGGGGAAGAGGCGCGGTGAACCGGATCTGCCTCTGCCTGCCCACCAACCGCGCCTGCTCCGCCACCCTCGCCGCGCTGCACCGAGAGGCCGCCTACGCCACCGAACACCACGACGTGGAAGTCGAGATGCTCGTCCTCGACTCCTGCGACGAGACCACCCGCGCCGAGCACGCCCGGGTCCTGGCCGCGCTGCCGCCCGTGCCGCGGGTGACCGTGCACCACCTCGGGGAGGAACCGCAACGCGCCTTCCTGCGCCGGGTGATCGAGCGGGCCGGCCTGCCCGACGCGGACGGCTTCCTCGACCTGATGCTCCCGGCCGGCGTCTCCTACGGCGCCTGCACCAACCGCGCCTTCCTGCTGGCCGCCGCCCTCGGCTGCCGCTCGGTGCACCGCCGGGACTCCGACAGCGCCTACCAACTCCACGACGGCCGGCCGGTCTTCCCCGTCCACCACGAGCTGCCCTGGCTCGGCCGCCCCGCCGCCGAGGCGTCGGCCGCCGTCACCCGCACCGACCTCGACCCGGCCCTCGCCGGGCGGCCCGTCTCCCTGGCCGGCGCCTCCTTCATCGGCGAACTCTCCGTGGACATAGCGGAGATACGCCGACTGGACGAGACCGTCTACCACGACGTGGTCGGCCTGTGGGCACCCGCCGACTGGCCCGACGAACGCCGCCGCGACCTGGTCGAGGAGTCCTTCACCGGCGCGGGCACGGCCCCCTTCACCGGCGACGACTCCACCCTCGCCCTGGTCGACCCGATGCGCGTGGACATGTGCAACGTCGCCTTCGACCGCGACGTCTACGAACGCTTCCCGCTCTCCCCGGCCACCGACACCATCGGCAGCGACTACTTCCTGCTCCACCTCGTCCACGACGCCACCCTCCCCGGCATCCTGCACAACCGGCACATCGAGAACTTCCACACCCCCGAACGCCGCACCGACACCGGCTTCCACGCCTACCAGCTGCGGTTCGTGAAGTTCCTGCTGTCGATGCTCCACCTCCACCGCGTCTACGACCGCCTCGCCGCCGAAGGCCCCGCGCTCCTCGACGAGCACCAGCACATCCGCACCGAGCGGGTCGCCGGGTTCCTGCGCGAGAGCGCCCGTCCGGACCGCGCCGACAACCTCTGGCGCCTGGATCGCTGCGACACCGCCTACCGCAAACTCGGCGGCCGCTACGAGGAGTTCGCCGAGCGCCTCGCCCCCCGGCGGGAGCGGCTGCTGGCGGAGGCCGAACGCGACATCGAGGACTACGCCCGCCTCGCCGACGCCTGGCCGGCCCTCGTGGCCGCCGCCCGGCACACCGCACCCGGCCGGGGGAGCGGATGACCGTGCAGCTCAGCCCCCGCCTGGCCGCCGCCCTCACCGCGGCCCCCGCCGACCGCGTCGTCTACGACCTGCCCGGCATCGAGGCGCAGTACGACCGACTGATCGCCGAACTGCCCGGCGTCCGGGTCCGCTTCGCCCTGAAGGCCTGCCCCGTTGACGAGGTGCTGGACCGCCTCGCCGCCCGGGGCGCCGGCTTCGACGCCGCGAGCCCCGCCGAGATCGCCCAGGCGTTGGCCACCGGCGTGGGGGCCGACCGTATCCACTACGGCAACACCGTCAAGTCCGACGACGACATCGCCGAGGCCCACCGGCTCGGCATCACCACCTTCGCCACCGACAGCGTCCAGGACGTCACCGCCGTCGCCGAACACGCCCCTGGCGCTAAGGTGTTCTGCCGCCTGGCCACCAGCGGCGAGGGCGCCCTGTGGGGCCTGAACCGCAAGTTCGGCTGCTCGGCCGACGACGCCGTACGCGTCCTGACCGCCGCCCGCGCCGCCGGACTGACCCCGGCCGGACTGTCCGTGCACGTCGGCTCCCAGCAGATGACCGGCGAGGCGTGGCAGCAGGCCGTCGACCTGCTCGCCGACGTGCTGGTACGGCTCGACCGGATCGGCATCGCACCCGACCACGTCAACCTCGGCGGCGGCCTGCCCGCGCTCGGCTACCTCGACCGGCACGGCAACCCCCTCGACCCGCCCCTGGACAAGATCTACACCCTCCTCCGCGAGGGCATGGACCACCTGCGCGCCCTCACCGGCCGGCCGCTCGGTTTCGTCATGGAACCGGGCCGCCACCTGGTCGCCGACCACGGGGCCGTCCGCGCCCACGTCTACCGGCTGACCCGTCGCCGGCAGCCGGACGGCGAGGACGCGCACTGGCTCTACCTGAGCTGCGGCAAGTTCAACGGCCTCTACGAGATGGACCAGGTCATCCACCGCCTGGTCTTCCCCACCCACCTCGCGCCGACCGGACCGGACGACCCGGCGTACCTGCCCGCCGTCGTGGCCGGGCCCACCTGCGACAGCGACGACGCCTACGGCGGCGGCACCCACCCCGTGCGCGTCCCGCGCGCCCTCGCCTCCGGCGACCCCGTCTGGGTCCTGTCCGCCGGCGCCTACGCCGCCAGCTACACCACCCTGGGTTTCAACGGCATCCGCCCCCTGCCCCAGACGTGCCTCACCGGCCCGGTCAGCACCCCGGACCCGGCCCCCGAAGGGCGGCACTGACATGGCGGAACACACGCGCGTCCGGGCCATCGGGGAGGCCGACTGGCCGGCGGTCGCCGCCCTGGAGGCCGAGGCGTACGACGGCCTCGGCCTCGCCGAGGGCGAGCCGATGCTGCGCACCCGCGCCCGCGCCTGCCCCGGCACCTGCTTCGTCCTCGACCTCGACGGCCGGATCGCCGGCTACGTCCTCGCCCTGCCCTACCCCGAGTTCCGCTGCCCCGACCTGACCCGCCCCGAACAGGTCGTCCACCACGCGCCCAACCTGCATCTGCACGACCTCGTCATCGCCCGCCCGCTGCGCCGCAGGGGACTGGGCGGACGGCTGGCCGGGCACGTGGCCGACACCGCCCGGCAGCGCGGCTTCACCACCATGTCGCTGGTCGCGGTCGGCGACAAGGAGCCCTTCTGGCGCGCCCGCGGCTACCGCGCCCACCACGGCACCCCGCTGCCCGCCGGATACGGCGCCGACGCGGTCTACATGACGGCCGAGCTGGCCGCCCACCCCACCCACGGAAGGCGCCCGGCATGCTGACCGAGACCCCGGACACCCCGGAGATCCCTGGTGATTCCGGCCCCGCCGAGCCCCCCGGCGCACCGGAGGCCCCCGACCCGGCCGGGTTCGGCCGCGCCAAATGGGCCATCGCGGCCCTGTTCTGCTTCCTCGGCTTCCAGTACGCCACCTGGATCGCCCGGCTGCCCGCGCTCAAGACCCGGCTGGACCTCGGCACGGGCGAGGTGGGCCTGCTGCTGATGGCCTGCGGCGCGGGCGCGGCGGCCTCCTTCCCGCTGGTCGCCGTCCTGATGCGCCGCCTCGGCTCCCGGCGCCTCGCCCTCCTCTCCGGGCTGTGCCTGGTGGCGGTGCTCGCGGCCCTGTCGGTGGTGCCGAACTATCCCCTCGCCCTGCTCGCCGTCTGCTGCGACGGTGTCGCCGTGGGCTGCCTGAACGTCGCCATGAACGCCCAGGGCGCCGCCCTGGAGACGGCGTACGGGCGCACCGCCATGTCCCAGCTGCACGCCACCTTCAGCGCCGGACTGCTCGCCGCCGCGCTTCTGGCCTCCGCCGGCACCGCCGTCACGCAGTCCGTCCCGGCCCACTTCGCCGTGGCCGCCGTGCTGCTGCTCCTGCTCCTCGGGTACGCGCGCGCCGGCCTGCTCACCCGTCGGGAGCCCGTACCCGCCGAACCGGACACGCCGAAGAAGCGGACCCGGCCGGTGCTGCCGTCCGCCGCCACCCTGCTCATGGGGTGCGCGATGGCGTTCGGCACCATCACCGAGGGCGCCATGAACGACTGGTCCACCCTCTACATGAAGGACGTCGTCAAGACCTCCGCCACCGTCGCCCCGCTCGGCATCGCCGTCGTCTCCGTGATGATGCTGCTGGCCCGGCTGCGGGCGGACCGCTGGCGGGACCGGTGGGGCGACGGACGGGTGGTGCGGGTCGGCAGCGCGGTGGCCGGCGTCGGCCTCGCCCTGGCCCTGGCGGCGGGCCATCTCGTGCCCACCCTGCTCGGCTTCGCCTGCGTCGGGCTCGGAGCGGCGGCCGTGACCCCGTGCGTGTACGTCGCCGCCGCCGAACACGGCCCGAACGCGCTCGCGCTGGTCGCCGCGATGGGGACGACGGGGCTGCTCGGCGGCCCCGCCCTGATCGGCTTCGTCGCGGGCGCGGGCAGCCTGACCCTCGGCATGGCCACGGTCGCCGCCTCGGCCCTCGTCGTCACCCTCACGGCCCTGTGGATCCCGTGGCCGAGCAGGCAGACCTCCCCCGCCGTCGAAGGGGCGCCGGAGAAGGGGGCGCCCACGACGGGTGAGGCAGTGGTGGAGGGCGCCCACTGAGAGGCGGGGGCATCCGCCGAGGGGCGCGCGAGCGGTGCGGGCGGACCAGGGGGGGCTGTCCGCACGCTCGGCGCGGCGGGCTGCTCCTCGCGGCGGGCTACTCCTCGAACAGGGGTTCCTGCGTGCCCTCCTTCTGCCGCCGCAGGTGCCGTGCCCGCGCCCCGAGGACGACCGCCGTGGCCGCGGCCGTCGTCGCGAACGCCGCCGGGACCATCCAGCCCCGGTTCACCGCGTGTCCGAGGGCGTGGTCCAGGGAGAGGCGGCCGGGGCCGGTGACGGACAGCCCGGCGGCCGTCAGGCCCAGGGAGGCGGCGTACTCGTAACCGCCGCTCTGCGCGAAGAAACCGTTCGGCGCGTGCACCGCGGCGGCGCCCGCCATCGCACCGGCCGCCGCCGCGCCCGCCGCCGGCGTCGCGAGGCCGAGCGCCAGCAGCAGCCCGCCGCCCGCCTCCGCCAGCCCGGCCGCCATCGCGCTCGCCTTGCCCGGCCGGTAGCCGACGGACTCCATGAACTGACCGGTCCCTTCGAGGCCGGCCCCGCCGAACCAGCCCAGCAGCTTCTGCGCGCCGTGCGCGGCCAGCACCCCGCCGGTGCCCAGCCGGAGCAGCAGCAGGCCCAGATCGCGTCGGTCGTAACAGGTCACGGTGAACTCCCAGCACATCGGTACGGTCTCCGACCCGGAACACCCCCTCGCGTCCCCACCGTCGCACCGCTCACACCCGCCCGGCCCGCCCGGGACGCCGTTCGGGTGGCGGGGCGCCGGGTCCGGTATGACGCTGCGGGCATGACCGTCCGTGCAGACCGCCGGACCCAGCGACCCGGCCGTCCGCGCCTTCGTCACCGCCGTCGGCACTCATGACCGGGACGCCCTCCTGCGGCTCCTCGGGCCCGGCTCGACCATGTCGGACGACGGCGCCGACCGCGAACCTGGCCGAGTGGGCCGTGGCGGAGATCTCCGCCACGCACGGCCCTGGGGAGGCGGACGACGAGTCCCAGGGCGGCCGCGCCCTGGTCGCCCGCCACCGCGACGACACCTGGGGCGAGATGCGCACCCGCCGGCTGTTCACCGTCGCCGGGGACGGCCGCATCACCCGCTTCGAGACCGGCCAGGCGCAGCGCGGGCGGGGGTGGAGGGTGGACCGGCCGGGCGACGAGCGGTCAGGCGCGCGCCGGCCGCGGGAACCCCTCCGGGGGACGGTGCGGACACAGCGGGGGCACAGCGGACAACCCCCGCGAACGCACCCCGTACACGGGGAGGTTCCCTCCTTTTGATGATCTTTTGATCGGCCTTTGGAGACCCGTCGTGCATCGGCGGGGGCTCGCTCTGTACGGTCCCGGAGTGCGCGATTCCACTCGGTCTGCGATGTCCCCCCACCTGTCCAGGCGCTCCCTGCTCGCCCTGACCGCCGCCGCCCCGATGGCGGCCGCCGCCCCACCGGCCGCGGCCGACACCAGAACCGTGATCGGCGGCGACCGGCTCGCCCGCCCCGGCGCGCAGACGCTCGGCGCCACCGCCCTGCCGGCCAGGCTCACCGCCCGCGCCTGGCTCCTCGCCGACTGGGAGAGCGGGGAGGTGCTCGCCGCCTACCGCGCGCACGACCGCCTGGCCCCCGCCTCCACGCTGAAAATGCTGTTCGCGGACACGGTCCTGGCCAAGTTCCCCCGCACCGACCGGCACACGGTCACCGCCGCCGACCTGGCCGACGTCCCCGAGGGCTCCAGCCTGGTCGGCATCCAGCCCGGCACCACCTACACCGTCGAGCAGTTGTGGCAGGGCGTGTTCCTGCGCTCGGGCAACGACGCGGTGCACGTGCTGGCCGCCATGAACGGCGGCATCGCGAAGACGGTCGCCGAGATGCAGGCCCGGGCGGCCGACCTCCAGGCCCTGGACACCCATGTGGTCAGCCCCGACGGCTACGACCACCCGGGCCAGGTCTCCTCGGCCTACGACCTCACCCTGTTCGCCCGGCACGGGCTGAAGAACGCCGACTTCCGCGGCTACTGCGGCACTCGCACCGCCGACTTCCCGGCCGGCCGGAAGAAGACGTTCCAGATCCAGAACACCGACCGCCTGCTGACCGGGTCCTGGGGCCTGAGGACGTACGACGGCATGATCGGCGTGAAGAACGGCTACACCTCGCAGGCCGGAAACACCTTCACCGGGGCGGCCGTTCGCGGCGGCCGTACCCTGCTCGTCACCGTGATGCACCCGGCGGCCGGCGCGAACGCCGTCTACGAGGAGAGCGCGGCCCTGCTCGACTGGGGCTTCGCGCAGGGCGGTGCGGCACGGGCGGTGGGCGCTCTCGTGGACCCGCTGAGCGAGGGCGGCGCCCGCGCGGCCGGCCCCGTCGGGCAGCGGGCCGCCGGCTCGGGCGGTCGGACCGGTGCGTCCGTCGCGGCGGACGCCGGCCCCTCGACCGGGCGGCTGCTGGAGGGCGCCGGACTCACGGCGGCGCTGCTGGCCGGCGGGGTGTGGGCGCTGCGCCGCCGTGCGCGCACCCGGAGGGCGGCGACGGCGGCGGCCGGGACCGCCCGCGGCGGCCCCGCGGGCTCCGGCGCCCTCGGCCGCCCCGTCGGCCCGGAAGGCCGCGCCCCCGCCGCTCAGGAGCATGACACCCGGGGCCGCCACCGCCGTTGACCGCGCCGGCGTCCCTGCCCGCCCCGGCTCACCCGCGTCGCACGCGCCCGTGCGGCACGCACCCGCGAGGCGCCGCCCGCGTCACCCGCGCCCCACGTACGGCATCGTCGTCGCCAGGACCGTCGCGAACTGGACGTTGGCCTCCAGGGGCAGTTCGGCCATGTGCCGCACGGTGCGGGCCACGTCGGCCACGTCCATCACCGGCTCCGGGACCACTTCGCCGTCGGCCTGGAGCGCGCCCTTCTCCATCCGGGCGGTCATGTCGGTGGCGGCGTTGCCGATGTCGATCTGCCCGACGGCGATCCGGTACGGCCGCCCGTCCAGCGACAGCGCCTTGGTCAGCCCGGTCAGCGCGTGCTTGGTGGCGGTGTAGGGCGCGGAGTGCGGGCGGGGCGTGTGCGCCGAGACGGAACCGTTGTTGATGATCCGGCCGCCCTGCGGGTCCTGCTCCTTCATCTGCCGGTAGGCCGCCCGGGCGCACAGGAACGCCCCGTTGAGGTTGGTGTCCACCACGTGCTTCCACGCGTCGTAGGGCAGCTCCTCGACCGGCACCCCGCCGGGCCCGAACGTGCCCGCGTTGTTGAACAGCAGGTCCACCCGCCCGAACCGGTCCACCACGGCGGCGAACAGCGCGGTCACGTCCTCCTCCCGCGCCACGTCGGCGCGCACCGCGAGCGAGGGCGCCCCGGGGACGAGCGCCGCGGTCTCCCGAAGGGGCTCGGTGCGCCGGCCCGCCAGCGCCACCGACCAGCCGCCGCGCAGCAGTTCGGCGGCGACCGCCCGCCCGATCCCCGAACCGGCGCCCGTCACCACGGCCACCCGCCCGGCCCCGCTCCCGCCACCGGTTCGTACGTCTCCTGCGTTGTTCACGGTGTTCATGGCCCGCAGCGTACGGCGTGGCGCCGTGCGGCATCATGCGGAACTCATCCGTCCGCCATGCAGTGGTCATGCCGAGCGGTCATGTCCTTGCCGAGTCCGGGTCGCCCCGGACCGCTCCCATGCCCTTGCGCCACGCGCCGCCGCCAGGGAGGAGACCCGGACGACGCCCGCCCGCCGCCGCCCGCGCACACCCGAACTGCGCGCTGCCGCCGGCTCCTCGGGCCGTCGCCGCTTCCCGACCCCGACCAGCGCCGCCGCCGCGCTCGCCTTCTCCGCCAACCTGCCGGCCGCCGGCGCCGCGAGCGCCGACGCACACCGCCGACCCGCACCTGCGGCTCTTCGACGGCTGCGCGGCTACGCCACGGTGTCCCCGGGGCGCGAGCCGGCGCGCGCCGGCTTCAGGACGGTCGCCCAGGCGACCACGCAGGGCGCGCCGCTCACGACGGCCGCGTCCTTCGCGACGGGGGCGGGGGAGCCGGGGCTCAAGCCGGCGTGACCTCCGCCGCCCCGGAGCCCTCCCGGCGGCCGGTGCCGTCCGCACCCCCGTCGGCGGGACCGGCCGCACCCCGGGCCGCACTCTGGCCGCCTGCCGGTGCCGTGCCCCCGGCCTCCGTCTCGCCCGGGTAGCGCACGCCGATCCGCTCCCGGATCGCGTCCAGCGTCCGCATCACGGCGAGGGTGCCGTCCAGCGGCACCAGCGGCGACTCCGTCTCGCCCGCCCGCAGCGCCCGCATCACCTCCAGCGCCTCGTGCCGCATGCTGGTGCGCGGCCCGTCCGCCGGGTCGGCGGCGAACTCCTCCGGCTCACGGCCGTCGCGGTGCAGCACGAAACGGTCCGGGTGGAAGAAGCCCGACGGCACGTCGATGCGGCCCTTCGAGCCGGTGACGGAGGCGACGGTGGCCGTACCGCCGGTGATGGAGCAGTGCAGTTGGGCCAGGGCGCCGTCCTCCCAGGACAGCAGCGCGCCGGTCTGCAGGTCCACGCCCTCCGGCGAGAGCACCGCCCGCGCCGCGACGTCCGCCGGCTCGCCGAGCAGGAGCTGCGCGAACGACACCGGGTAGACGCCGAGATCGAGCAGCGCGCCGCCGCCGAGGCGCGGGTCACGCAGCCGGTGGGCGGGCGGGAACGGCCCGGCCAGCCCGAAGTCGGCCTGCACGGTGCGCACCTCGCCGATCGCGCCGCCGTCGACCAGCGCCTTGAGCCGCCGTACCAGCGGATTGCAGTACATCCACATGGCCTCCATCAGGAAGCGGCCGTGCTCGCGGGCGAGGGCGACCAGTTCGGCGGCCTCGCGCACGTTCAGCGTGAACGGCTTCTCGCACAGCACGTTCCGGCCGGCCGCCAGGCACAGCCCGGCGGCGGTGCGGTGGGCGACGTGCGGGGTGGCCACGTAGACGACGTCGACGTCCTCGTCGTGCGCCAGCTCGGCCCAGGAACCGTAGGCGCGCTCGATGCCGAACCGCTCCGCGAACGCCTTCGCCGGCTCGGCCCGCCGGGAGGCCACCGCCACCACCTCGGCATCCGGCAGGTCCACCAGGTCCGCAGTGAACGCGGCGGCGATACCACCGGTCGCGAGGATCCCCCAGCGCACCTTCTGCTCCGTCATACCGGACATCCCCGGACCCCACCCTCGCTCATGCGTTCCTCGGCACGGTGTACGAGCTGAGAGCATAGGTGGCGGACCAGTCGGAGAGGGAGGGACACATGTCGGAGGGCGGGACAGCGGAACCCCACGTACCGCGTACGGGGGCCGGGGCGGCGACGGGACAGGTGCCGGCGCAGGCCGCGGGAGCGGCGTCACCCGCGGCCACGGCACCGGCCCCGGCGGCCGCGGACGCGGCGCCGCCCGTCCCGGCGGGACCGGCCGGGAGCGGAGCCGGAGCGGCGTCCGCCCCTGACGCCGCCCGCCGTACGAGCCTGCTGGTCACCCTGATCCTCGGCGGCCTGACCGCCACGCCCCCGCTGGCGATGGACATGTACCTGCCCTCCCTGCCGGAGGTCACCCGGTCCCTGCACGCGCCCGCCGCGACCGTGCAGCTCACCCTCACCGCCTGCCTGGCCGGGATGGCGCTCGGGCAGCTCGTCGTCGGCCCGATGAGCGACCGCTGGGGCCGCCGCCGCCCGCTGCTGGCCGGCCTCGCCGTCTACGTCCTGGCCACCGCCCTGTGCGCCCTCGCCCCGAACGTCGAGGTGCTGGTCGCCTTCCGGCTGGCGCAGGGTCTGGCGGGCGCGGCCGGCATCGTGATCGCCCGCGCCGTCGTCCGCGACCTGTACGACGGCGTGGCCATGGCCCGCTTCTTCTCCACGCTGATGCTGATCTCCGGCGTCGCCCCGATCGTGGCCCCGCTCATCGGCGGCCAGATCCTGCGGATCACCGACTGGCGGGGCGTGTTCGTCGTGCTCACGGTGGTGGGCGCGCTGCTCGGCGCGGTGGTGTGGACGAAACTCCCCGAGACCCTGCCGCCCGCCGACCGCCACGACGGGGGAGTGGGGCAGGCCCTCGGCGGAATGCGGCGGCTGCTCGCCGACCGCGCGTTCACCGGCTACATGATCGCCGGCGGCTTCGCCTTCGCGTCCCTGTTCGCCTACATATCTGCGTCGCCGTTCGTCATCCAGGAGATCTACGGCGCCTCCCCGCAGACCTTCAGCCTGCTGTTCGGGCTGAACTCGGTCGGGCTGGTCGTCGTCGGCCAGATCAACGGCAAGGTGCTGGTCGGCCGGGTGCGGCTGGACCGGGTGCTGGCCGTCGGCCTGGTCGTGGTCATCCTCGCGGCGACCGCGCTGCTGCTGATGGCCACCGGCGTCTTCGGCACGGTCGGCCTCGCGCCGGTCGCCGCCGCCCTGTTCGTGCTGATGTCGGCGATGGGCGTCACCATGCCCAACACCCAGGCCCTCGCCCTGATGCGCACCAAGCACAGCGCCGGCGCCGCCTCCGCGCTGCTCGGCACCACGTCCTTCCTCGTCGGCGCTGTGGCCTCCCCGCTGGTCGGCGTCGCCGGCGAGCACACCGCCGTCCCCATGGCCCTCGTCCAGCTGGTGGCCGCGGTGGCGGCGCTGGCCTGCTTCGTGGGAATGTGCCGTCCCTGGAACGGAGCACCGGCCGGTAAGGGAGCGGAAAGCTGAGCGCACCGAGACTGCGCCGGGGCACACCGGAGCGAGCCGGCCTCGATCCCGCCGAACTGCGCCGCCTCGTCCGCGAGGTGCGCGTCCTCACCACCGGGGAACGCCCCTGGGCGCCGGGCGCCGTCGTGGTCGCCGGCCGGGGCCCGGTGATCGCCGTCGCCGAGGCGGCCGGCTGGGCCGTACGGTACGCGTCCTACGATCCCGACACCGGCGGCGGTGTCGAACTCCCGCCGGGCAAGCAGGTGCCGATGACCGTCGACACCCCCTTCGACCTGGCCTCCCTCACCAAACTGTTCACGGCGGTGGCCGTGGTGCAGCAGATCGAGCGGGGCACGCTGGGCATCGACGCGCGGATCGGGGCGTATCTGCCGGAGTTCCACGCCGCCGCCGAACACGACGTCACCGTGAGGCAGTTGCTCACCCACACCTCCGGCCTGCGGCCTGAACTCCCGCTGTACGACTGCCCGGACGCCGCCGCCCGCATCACGATGCTGCGCGCGGAGGCCCCGACGGCTCCGCCCGGCACGTACACCTACTCCGACCTGGGCCCGCTCCTCCTGCAACACCTCCTCGAACGCATCACGGGCCGCCCCCTGGACGTCCTGATCCGCGACGGCATCACCCGCCCGCTGGGCATGACCGCGACGCGGTTCGGCCCCTGCCCGGACGCGGCGGCCACCGAGGACCAGCGCCGTCCGTGGGCCAAGGCGGACCGGGGCATGCTGCGCGGCGAGGTGCACGACGAGAACGCGTGGGCGCTGGGCGGGGTGGCCGGCCACGCGGGCCTGTTCGCCACGGCGACCGACCTCGCGGTCTTCTGCCGCACCCTGCTGGCCGGCGGCTCCTACGGCCCCGCCCGCATCCTCGGCCCCGACTTCGTCGACCTCCTGCTCACCCCGCCGGGCCTCGGCTTCGCCGTGGACCAGCCCTGGTTCATGGGCGAACTCGCGGGTCACGGCGCGGCGGGCCACACCGGCTTCACCGGCACCTCCCTGGTCCTGGACCCCGCCACGGACACCTTCCTGATCCTCCTCACCAACAAGGTCCACCCCCACCGCCACCCCCCGGCCAACACCCCGAGGGCAAGAGCGGCGACCCGCTTGTACAGAGCGGTCCGCAGCGCCCCGTAGGGGGCGCGGGCCGCGGGCGCGCCCGGATACCCCGGCTCCGAAGGCAGGGGCGCGGGCTGTGCCGATCTGCGGCTCCGCCGCGCGGGTGCGCCCGTGACGCCCCGCCCTCCCCGGAGCTGAGAGAATCACGCGGTGAACGAGCACGCGCCCCCGTCGGAGACCCTCCGTACCGCCCTGACCGCCCTCCTCGACGGCCTCCCGCCGAAGCAGGCCGCGGGCGCCGTGGAGCGCCTGATCGAGAACTACCGCGGCACCACCCCCACCCACACCCCCGTCCTCCGCAACCAGGCCGACGCCACCGCCTACGCGGCCTACCGCATGCCCGCCACCTTCGAGGCCGTCCACACCGCCCTCACCGCCCTCGCCGACACCGCCCCCGACTGGAGCCCCGCCGGCCACACCGACGTGGGCGGCGGCACCGGCGCCGCCACCTGGGCCGTCACCGCCACCTGGCCGGGTCCCCGCCCGGTCACCGTCCTCGACTGGGCCGACCCCGCCCTCGCCCTCGGCCGGGAGATCGCCACCGCGAACCGGGCCCTTGCCGACGCCCGCTGGGAGCGCGCCCGCATCGGCACGGCGCTCACCCTCGACCCCACCGACCTCGTCACCGTCTCCTACGTCCTCGGCGAGCTGACGGCGGCCGACCGCACCGCGGTCGTGGACGCCGCCGCTGCCGCCGCGCAGGCGGTCGTGGTCGTGGAGCCGGGCACGCCCGACGGCTACGCCCGGGTCATCGAGGCCCGCGACCGCCTGATCCGGGCGGGCTTCCGGATCGCCGCGCCCTGCCCGCACAGCGCGGCCTGCCCGATCGTGCCGGGCACCGACTGGTGCCACTTCTCGGCCCGGGTCAGCCGCTCCTCCCTGCACCGGCAGGTCAAGGGCGGCTCCCTCGCCTACGAGGACGAGAAGTTCTCGTACGTCGCCGCGGTCCGCTTCCCGGTCACCCCGGCCGCCGCCCGCGTCGTACGGCGGCCGCAGATCCGCAAGGGCCAGGTCCTGCTGGACCTGTGCGAGCCCGCCGAGGCTCCGGACGCGGAGGGGCGCCCGGGACAGCCGGAGCAGTTGCGCCGCCGTACCGTCACCAAGCGCCACGGCGACGTGTACAAGGAGGCCCGCGACGCCGACTGGGGCGACGCCTGGCCCCCGCAAGCCCTGTAGCGCCGCCGCGAGGCGCCACCCGACACCTCAGCCGGCCCCCCGACCGCACCCCGGCCCGAGCCCCCGGAGACCCGCGGGGGCCGGCGGCTCACCCCCGCAGCTCCAGCGAGCAGCACTTCACGCTGCCCCCGCCCCGGTGCAGCTCGCTCACGTCCACGCCGACCGGTTCGAAGCCCCGTTCGCGCAGCGGGCCGAACAGCCCGGCCGCCGCCTGCGGCAGTACCACGTGCAGCCCGTCGGAGACGGCGTTCAGACCGAAGGCGAGCGCGTCCTCCTCGGTCGCGACCAGCGCGTCCGGGAACAGCCGCCGCAGTACCTCCCGGCTGCCGGGGGAGAAGGCGGGCGGGTAGTACGCCACCTCGCCGGCCGCGTCGTCCAGCACGGCCAGCGCCAGGTCCAGGTGGTGGAAGCGGGGGTCGACCAGCTCCAGGCCGATCACCGGGCGGCCGAAGAACTCCTGCGCCTCCCCGTGCGCCAGCGGATTGGTCCGAAAGCCCCGGCCGGCCAGCAGGAACGGGGCGGTGACCGCGAGGTCGCCCTCGCCCTCGTTGATGTGGACGGGCAGGTGCAGGTGCCCGTAGCCGTGCGCGGCGAACCACGCCAGGTGCGCCTCCGCCTCCGGCTCCCGCTCCGGGTGGGCGAACCGGGCGCCGAACACCCGGCCGTCGGCCACCGTAGCGCCGTCCGCCGTGAACACCATGTCCGGCAGTCCCGGCACGGGGGCCAGTTCCTCCACGGTGTGCCCGAGGGAGCGGTACACCTCGCGCAGCTGTTCCCACTGGGCCTGTGCCAGCGGGGTGTCGACCGGCTTGGCCGGGTCCATCCACGGGTTGAGGGAGTAGCGCACGGTGAAGTGCGCCGGCGGGCACATCAGATAGCGCCGGGGCGTGGCGCTGCGGGGTCGGGCCAAGGCGGGCTCCTCGGGTGCCGCAGGGCTGCTGGGGCTGCTCGGTGTTGCCTGGTGACCATGGTGCGCCGCCCGCGCCCGTCGCGCGCGGGCCGGACGGCCCCTTTCGCCCGCGTGAGTGGCGTACGGGCGTGCGCCCCGGGACGCGCCCACGCGCGCCCCGGCACGAGGAGCGCCGTCCAGGAAGGCGCCCCCTGTGGAGGTCCCTCACGGCGGTGCTCCCTGCGGAGGCGTCCCCCACGGAGGCGTCCCGCGCCCACGACGAGACGTCCCGTCTCACCCGCCTGCTACCGTCGCCCTCATGGTCGACAAGCCCGCCCCCGACGCCACCCGCCGCAGCGAACGATCCCGCCGCGCCATCTACGACGCGGCCCTCGCGCTCGTCGCCGAGGTCGGCTACCCGAGGACCACCGTCGAGGGCATCGCGGCCCGCGCCGGAGTCGGCAAGCAGACGATCTACCGCTGGTGGCCGTCGAAGGCGGACGTCCTGCTGGAGGCGTTCCTCGACCTCGGCGAGGAGGCCGCCCGGGAGGCCGGGCAGCAGCCCTATGAGATCCCCGACACCGGGGACCTCGCCGCCGACCTCAAGACGGTCCTGCGCCTCACCGTGGACCAGCTGTTCGACCCGCGCTTCGAGGCGCCCTCCCGCGCGCTGGCCGCCGAGGGCCTGGTGAACGAGGAGCTCGGCCGCCGGTTCGTCGCCCAGCTGCTCGAACCGCAGCTCCAGCTCTACGTGAAGCGGCTGCGCGCCGCCCAGGACAAGGGCGCGGTGCGGCCCGACGTGGACCCGCGCATCGCCCTGGAACTCTTCGTCTCCCCGCTCGCCCAGCGCTGGCTCCAGTACACCGGACCGATCACCTACGACTACACGGACACCCTGGTCGACTACGCGCTGTACGGAATCGCCCCCCGCTGAGCCCCGCCGTGCGCCCTTTGCCTCCCCTCCTGCTCCCCGCCGCCCCCACCCCGCGGGCGGGCACCGTCCACCGGGGGCGCAGGATGGTGGGACCATGGAGCATGCTGTCCACACCAGCGAGGCGAGGGGATAGATGAGCGCGCAGTTCGGCGGCCGCACCGGCCGGCAGGGCAAACTCTCCCAGTGGCTGCACGGACGCCGCCCGAAGGAGGCCGCCGGGGACGACGGCCGTCAGGCCCTGCTGCTCGCCGCCGCCGCCGCGGGACTGCCGCTGGCGCCCGCCGCGCACCCGGGGTCCGGCTACGGCTGTTCCTGCGACCGTGTCGGCTGTCCCACGCCCGCCCGGCACCCGGTGTCCTTCGCCTGGCAGACCCAGTCCACGACCGACCGGGCGCAGATCGAGCGGTGGGCCCGGCACCAGCCGCAGGCGAACTTCATCACCGCCACCGGCATGGTGCACGACGTGCTCGACGTGCCCCTCGAGGCCGGGCGGGAAGCGATGGACCGGCTGCTCGCCGCCGGGATCGAGGTCGGCCCGGTCGCCGAGAGCGACGACGGCCGGCTGCTGTTCTTCACCTCCACCCGCGGCACCCCCGAGGACGAGGACGAGTGGTGGCCGTGCGAGCTGGACTGCCACCCGGAGACCATGGACGAGCATCCGGGCCTGCGCTGGCACTGCCGCGGCTCCTACGTCCTCGTGCCGCCGGCCCGGCTGCCCGGCGACGACGGCCGCGCGGTGCGGTGGGTACGCGGCCCGGAGCATCCGCTGCCCGACCCGCTCAGCCTCCTGGAAGCCCTCACCGACGCCTGCGCCCGCCACGTGGGCGAGGAGCCCGGCCACGTGGGCTCGGCCTGGCCCATGCGCCACTGACCACCTGCCCCGGCACCCGGGAGCGCACCGAAGCCCCGCAGCACCGCTCCCGCCCCGCCGCAGAACCGACCCGCCCCGCGTCGACCTGAACCGTCTCGCGCGCGGACCGCTCACCCGCCCGGCGCGGACCTCCAGGACCTCCCGCCGCCTGGCGCGGGTCTCGCCCGCCTGGCGGGAATCCCCGTCACCCCGCGCGCCCGGCCCCGCGCAGTGGACCTCAGCCGCCTCACGCGCCCGGCGCGAACCTCGCCCGCCCGCGCACCCGGCCCCACGCGGCGGAGTCGACCCCGCGCCGCGGCCCCCCTCAGCCTCCCTGCGCTCCCGTGAGCCCCTGCAAACGGCCCAGCAGGGTGATCTTGCCGCCGGCGCCGCCCGCGGGGTCGAGGGCGACCTGGTTGGCGACGAACTCCATCGTCAGCGACTGCTTGATCTCGCCCTCGGTCAGCGCCCGCACGCTCTGGTTCGCCGCCGGCACAGAGGTGCCCGCGGCGGCGGTCTGCTTCTGGTAGTGGTGCGTGGCGAAGAACACCAGCGCGCCCCCGTCGGCGGTGCGCAGCGCCAGCGGCGCGTAGCCGCCGTTCGTCAGCGGCTCGTCGATGTACTGCGTGGCCAGACCGGGCCGTACGGCCGTCCTGGCGCGCTGCGCGCGCAAGTCACTGGTGTACGCGCCGTCGGCGAAGGAGCCGCCGCCGTTCTTCAGGTACGCCGCGTAGTCCTTGCTGAGGTCGGCGGGCGGGGCGACCTGCCCGGCCGCGCCGACGGGCACCGCCTCGGCCCAGCCGTCCGCGTCCGTACGGAACTTCGGCACCGCGCCGGGCGCCACCAGCGTCAGATACGCGGCCCGCCACTTCGCGTCCAACCCGTCCCGGGTGAACACCAGGAGCCAGCGCGCGCTGCCGCCCTTGTCGCCCTCGGCGTCGGCGAGGAACCAGCGGGGCCAGCCCGCCTTCTTCGGGATCGTGAACTTCGCGTCGGACAGCGTCAGCGGAGTGTGCGCGGCGTTGCCGCCCGGGCTGTTGACGTGCCCGGCCTTCAGCCGCGCCGCGTCGATCGCGCCGAGCGCCCCGGTGACGTACGCCGCGTCCAGCGAACTGTCGTACGCCTTGTCGGCCTTGTTGTACGCGTCGGTGAACTCGGCGAGCGCCTCCGCCGCCTCGCCGCGCGTGGTGGCCGGAAGCACCTCCCGCTCGCCGTGCACCACCACACAGCCGCTCGCCGTCAGCGACAGCGCGGCCACGGAGGCCGCCGCCAGCACCTTCCGCTCAAGCCTGCGAAGCCTTCGAGGGCCGCGGACCCTGCTCATCAGCTACCGTCACCTTCCCCTTCCCGGAGGCGAACCCTACCGGGGCGAAGAACAGTGCGAGCGCCGGGACCAGGTACAGCAGCCACACCGTGACCTGGAGGACGGTCGGGTCGGGCTGGAAGTTGAACACGCCCTTCAGCAGCGTGCCGTACCAGCTGTCCGGCTCGATGGTGCCGCTGATGTCGAAGGCGAGGTTCGTCAGGCCCGGGACCAGGTCGGCCTCCTGGAGGTCGTGCACGCCGTACGCCAGCACGCCGGCGGCGACCACCACCAGCATCGCGCCGGTCCAGGTGAAGAACTTGGCGAGGTTGATGCGCAGCGCGCCCCGGTAGAACAGCCAGCCCAGCAGGACCGCGGTGGCCAGGCCGAGGGCTACGCCGACCAGCGGGCGCGGGGTGCCGTCGGAGGCGGCGTGCACCGAGGCCCACACGAACAGCGCGGTCTCCAGGCCCTCCCGGCCCACGGCCAGGAACGCGGTCGCCACCAGCGCGCCGGTGCCCATCGCCAGCGCCTGGTCCAGCCTGCCGTGCAGCTCGGCCTTCAGATGGCGGGCGGTGCGCCGCATCCAGAAGACCATCCACGTCACCAGGCCCACCGCCACGATGGACAGGGAGCCGCCGAGCGCCTCCTGCGCCTGGAACGTCATCTCCTGCGAGCCGAACTCCAGCACGCAGCCGAAGCCCATGGCCAGCAGGACGGCGATGGCGATGCCCGTCCAGATCGGCTTCAGGGCGTCCCTGCGGCCGGTCTTGACCAGGTAAGCGATCAGGATGCACACGACGAGGCTGGCCTCCAGCCCCTCGCGCAGACCGATCAGATAGTTGGAGAACACAGACTCACGCCTCCTCGGACAGCAGGGCGCGGCCCCACCAGTCGTGCGCGTCGCGGACACCGGGCGGGATCGCGAAGACCGCCGAACCCACGTGCTGGATGTAGTCGTTGAGCGCGTCCTGCGCCGACAGCCGGCGTTGCAGCGGGATGAACCCCTTGCGCGGGTCGCGCTGGTAGGCCAGGAAGAACAGGCCCGCGTCCAGCCGGCCCAGCCCGTCCGTGCCGTCCGTGAAGGAGTAGCCGCGGCGCAGGATGGTGATGCCGTTGTTGGAGTCGGGGTGCGCGAGGCGCACGTGCGCGTCGGGCTTCATGGCCTTCAGGAACGGCTCGTCGTGCTCCTTGGCCTTGCCCACCGGCGCGCCCTCGCCCTTGTCCCGGCCGAAGACGTCCTCCTGCTCCTGGAGCGAGGTGCGGTCCCACACCTCGATCTGCATCCGGATGCGCCGGGCGACGAGGTAGGAACCCCCGTGCATCCAGGCGTCCTTCGCGCCGCCGTCCCCGTCGCCGACCCACACGAACTTCTCCAGCCGGCCGGTCTCGGTGCCCGCGATGTTGCGGGTGCCGTCCTTGAAGCCGAACAGGTTGCGCGGGGTCTGCGCGCCCGGGGTGGTGGAGGAGGTCTTGCCGAAGCCGAGCTGCGACCAGCGGATGGCGACCTTGCCGAAGCCGATCCGGGCCAGGTTGCGGATCGCGTGCACGGCCACCTGCGGGTCGTCCGCGCAGGCCTGCACGCACAGGTCGCCGCCGGTGCGGGACCGGTCGAGGTTGTCGCCGGGGAACGGCGGCAGATCCACCAGAGCCGCCGGCCGCCGGTCCTTCAGACCGAACTTGTCGAACAGCGACGGCCCGAAGCCGACGGTGAGGGTCAGCCGGGAGGCCGGCAGGCCGAGCGCCTCGCCGGTGTCGTCGGGCGGCGCCTCGACGAGCCCGCCGTAGGCGCCCTCGCCGACCGCCTGGCCCGCGGTCATCCGCCGGGCCGCGGCCGTCCAGTCCTTCATCAGCTGCACGAACTCGGCGCGGTCGGCGGTCTTCACGTCGAACGCGGCGAAGTGCAGCCGGTCCTGGACGGGCGTGGCGATGCCCGCCTGGTGGGCGCCGTGGAACTCCACCGCGCCGGACGTGTCCGCGTGGTCCGCGCCGTCGTCGTCCTTGGCCAGGGCGACCGCGCCGCCGGCCGCGACGGCGCCGAGCGCCAGCCCGGCACCGCCCCAGCCGATCAGGGCGCGCCGGGAGGGGGCGGCGCCCCGCTGACCGGCGGTGCTCGGCTCCGGAGTGTCCGTCTCGCTCATCTGTGGCTCCCCGCTCACTTCGCTACGGCGGCGGCGAGCTTGGACAGCGGCTCGGCGAGCGCGTTCACCGCGTCCGAGAGCTCCTTGCGCTGGTCCTTGCCGACCTTGTCGTAGGACACGAAGTCGTAGGACGCCTTGTCCGTGCGGTACTTGTCCAGCACCGTGTTCAGGGCGGCGAACTGCTTGTCCAGCTCACCGGTCAGCGCCGCGTCGTTCTTCTTGGCGACCGGCTTGAGCAGCTCGTACGCCTTCTGCGCACCCTCGACGTTGGCCTTGAAGTCGACGAGGTCGGTGTGCGCGTAGCGGTCCTCCTCGCCGGTGACCTTGCCGGTGGCGACCTCGTCCAGCAGCTCCTTGGCGCCGTTGGCCATGGAGGTGGGGGTGATCTCCGCCTTGCCGACCCGCTGCTGCCAGTTCTTCAGGTCGGACACGAGCTGGTCGGCGAGGGTCTTCTCCTCGGCGCCGATCTTCTTGTCCTGCCACAGCGCCTTCTCCAGGCGGTGCCAGCCGGTCCACTTCTGGCCCTGCTCCAGGCCGTCGGCGCGGGTGTCGGTCTTCGGGTCGATGTCGCCGAAGGACTCGGCGACCGGCTCGGTGCGCTCCCAGCCGATACGGGAGGGGGCGTAGGCCTTCTTGGCGGCCTCCAGGTCGCCGGCCTTGACGGCGTCGGCGAACTTCCGGGCCAGCGGCACGGTCCCGTCGGCCTGGTCCTGCGCGTACTGGCGGTACTGGGCGACGGCCTGGTCCAGCTCGGGGTCGCGCTCGGCGGCGGCGTTCGAGCCGGTCACCGTGAGCTTCTGCCGTACGCCGTGGCCCTTCATGCCCGGGCGGCAGGCGATCTCGTAGGAGCCGGCCTTGACCTCCGCGGTCAGCGTGTACTTGGTGCCGGGGCCGATGTTCTCCTTCTCGGAGACGATGCGGTCGTCCGGGAAGACGATCTCGACCTCGGTCGCCTTGGAGCCCTTGTTCTCTATCTTCAGCGTCACCTGGCCGGCCGGGACCGTCTTGGCCGAGGTGTCGCACGTGGAGTCGGCGGCGGTCACCTGGATCGCGTCGCCGTCCGCCGCATCGCTCTTGGAGGTGCAGGCCGTCATGGAGGTCAGAGCCGCCGCGGTGGCGACGGCGGTGACGAGGGAGAGTCTGACGGCTCGCATGGAAGTGCTCCCGGATGGCTGAGAAGATCCCGACAGTATTGGTGAGGCTTGCCTAACTTAACGGACCTGCGCCTGCTTGGTACCCGTGCGTGCCGTGATTCAGCTCTCACGGGACGGGCCCGGCCACGGGTTGATCGCGAGCCGCCCAAGGAACCTTAAAGAGAAGGTCACGGAAGCTCCAAAGGGAGCGCTTCGGGGGCGCGCAGGCCCGGGGCGCTGCGGAGGGCGGCGCCGGCCCGGTCGCCCGCGCCGCCCTCCGTGCCGTTTCGGTGCTTCAATGCCCTGGTGACCGACTACGACGTGCTGCGCGTGTTCTGCGCGGCGAACGGCGGCTACGGCAACGAACTCGGTGTCGTCCGCGACGGCTCGACGATTCCGGACCCGGACGAGCGCCAGGCCCTCGCCGCCAAACTCGGCTTCAGCGAAACGGTGTTCGTGGACGACCCGGAGCGCGGCGTCCTCGACATCCGCACCCCGACCCTTCGCCTGCCCTTCGCCGGGCACCCCTGCGTGGGCGCGGCCTGGCTGCTGGACGTGCCCGAGCTCGTCACCCCGGCCGGCGCCGTCGGCACCCGCCTGGACGGCGAGTTCACCTGGATCGAGGCCCGCCCGGAGTGGGCGCCGCCGCGCACCCTGCGGCAGTACGCGACCGCCGCCGAGGTGGACGACCTGCCCGTCCCGCCGCCCGGGGAGTGGGTCTACGCCTGGGCGTGGGAGGACGAGGCGGCCGGCCGGGTGCGGGCGAGGGCCTTCCCGGGCCGGGGCGACGGCATCGAGGAGGACGAGGCGACCGGCGCGGCCGCGCTGCTGCTGACCGCGCGGCTCGGCCGGGCGCTCAACATCGTGCAGGGCGCGGGCTCCCAGATCCTGACGGCCCCCCAGCCGGAGGGCTGGGTGGAGATCGGCGGCCGGGTGGTCCTGGAGCGCTGACGCCCCCACGGGCGGCCTGCTTCACCCGGACGCCCACCCGGCCCGGACGCCGGGACCGCTCACGCGGCGGTGAGCGGGAACTCCTCGCCGACCGCCCTGAACACCTCGGTGTTCAGGGTGAACGCCCGCTCGCACTCGGCCGCGATCCGCTGCCCAGGGCCTCACGGCAGCGTGAGGATCTCCGCACCGGTCTCCGTGACCACGAGCGTGTGCTCGAACTGCGCGGTGCGCCTGCGGTCCTTGGTGACGACCGTCCAGTTGTCGTCCCAGATGTCGTACTCGATGGTGCCGAGGGTCAGCATCGGCTCGATGGTGAAGGTCATGCCCGGCCGCATCACCGTGGTGGCGTGCGGGCTGTCGTAGTGCGGCACGATCAGCCCGGAGTGGAACGCCGTGCTGATGCCGTGTCCGGTGAAGTCGCGCACCACGCCGTACCCGAAGCGCTTGGCGTACGACTCGATGACCCGGCCGATGATGTTGATCTGCCGGCCCGGCCGGACCGCCTTGATCGCGCGGTTCAGCGACTCGCGGGTCCGCTCGACCAGCAGTCGGCTCTCCTCGTCCACGTCGCCGACCAGGTACGTCGCGTTGTTGTCGCCGTGCACCCCGCCGATGTACGCCGTCACGTCCAGGTTCACGATGTCGCCGTCGCGCAGCACCGTCGAGTCCGGGATGCCGTGGCAGATCACCTCGTTGACCGAGGTGCACAGCGACTTCGGGAAGCCGCGGTAGCCGAGCGTGGAGGGATAGGCGCCGTGGTCGCACAGGTACTCGTGCGCGACCCGGTCCAGCTCGTCCGTGGTCACGCCCGGCGCGATGTGCTCAGCCGCCTCCGCCATCGCCCGCGCGGCGATCCGCCCGGCGACGCGCATCGCCTCGACGGTCTCCGGGGTCTGCACCTCCGGTCCGGTGTACGGCTTCGGCGCGGGCTTGCCGACGTACTCGGGGCGGCGGATGTTTCCGGGTACGGAACGGGTGGGGGAGATCTCCCCGGGAACGAGCAGCGACTGGCCAGACATGCCCGCGAGTCTATCCACGGGCGATGGGGGAACATGTCGGTGGCGAGAGGAGCTGGTCATGGCCCTGTTCAAGAAGCGGACCGTCGGCAAGCCGGGCGAGTGGTTCTACTGCCTGGAGCACAAGAAGGTCGAGGAGGGACCCGAGTGTCCCGCCAAGGACCGGTTCGGCCCCTACGCCTCCCCTGAGGAGGCGCGGCACGCGATGGAGATCGCCCGCGAGCGCAACCTCGAGTGGGAGAACGACGCCCGCTGGCACGACGCCCCCACGAGCGGCCCCGACGAGGGCTGACCGCCCCGCGGCCGGGCCGCCGGGCCCGGCCGCCGCGCCGGGCGGCCCCGCCGCGTCACCCCGCGCCGCTCACGCCGCCTCCCGCACCGCGACCGCGCGTTCCGCGCGCAGCCGCCGGGCGTGCTCGTTCGTCCGGGCGTCGTACGCCATCAGGCCCGGCAGGCACACCGCGAGCAGCCCCACCGCGCCCGCGCACAGCAGCCCGCCCGACCACACCGACGCCCGTACGCCCCACCAGGCGGCCACGCCGCCCGAGCGGACCTGGCCCAGCTGCGGGCCCACCGAGTACGACAACAGCTCGATCCCGGCGAGCCGGCCGCGCAGGGCGTCCGGGATGGTCTGGTTCCACATCGCGCCGCGGAAGATCCCGCTGACCATGTCGCAGCCGCCCGCCACGGTCAGGAACAGCAGCACCAGCCACACGTTCCCCACCACCCCGGCCGCGGCGACCGCGAGGCCCCACAGCAGCGCCGCCAGCACCACCATCCGCCCGTGCCGGTGCACCCGGGAGGTCCAGCCGCTGGTCACGCTCACCAGCAGCGACCCGAACGGCACCGCCGCGTACATCAGGCCCAGCGACCAGCGGGCGTCCAGCGCGTCCGCGAGGAACGGCAGCACGGCCAGCGGCATCGCCAGGAACATCGCCGCCAGGTCCACCGCGTACGTCCCCAGCAGCTCCTTGCGGCCCCACGCGTACCGGGCGCCCTCGGCGATCGCCCGCAGCGACGGCTTCGCCGCCTCCCGCGCGGCCGGCTGGGCGGCGATCCGCACCACCAGCACCAGCGACACCACGAAGGTGCCGAGATCGGCCGCGTAGGCGGGCGCGAGGCCCGCGTACGCCACGATCACGCCCGCCACCGCCGGACCGGCCACCCCGCCGACCGTCCAGCGCAGCGAGTTCAGCGCGGTCGCGGCCGGCAGGTGGTCGTGGGCCACGATCCGCGGCCACAGCGCGTCGAGCGCGGGCCGCTGCACGGCGGTCAGCGCCGAGGACAGGGCGGCCACCACGTACAGCGGCCACACCGCCGGCTCGGGCAGCAGCGCGTTGCCCAGCAGCCCAGCGCTGAGCACGGCCAGCCCCACCTCGGTCCACACGATCAGCCGCCGCTTGTCCAGCGCGTCGGCCAGCGCCCCGCCGTACAGCCCGAACACGATCAGCGGCACCAGCTCCACGGCGCCGATCGCGCCCACCGCCGCCGCCGAACCGGTCTCGTCCTTGATCTGCACCGGCAGCGCCACGAAGGTGAGGAAGCTGCCGAAGTTCGAGATCAGCCCCGACACCCACAGCCTGCGGAAGTCACGGGAGGCCCGCCACGGGGCGAGATCGGGCAGCAGCGCCCGCAGCCCCGAGGGCGGGGCGTCGTCGGCGGAAAGCGCAGGAGCGTCGTCGGTCACGAAGCGTCATGCTCGGCGGGAGACGCCACCTCGGGCAAATCCATTTCCGCACCCCGACGGCGCGGACGGCGGGCGAGCCCTCCGGCGAGACGGTCGCGGACCGCGGGCCCGGGAGCGCCGGGTGCCGGCGGGAGCGCCCCAGGCGCGGTGCCCGGGCGCACCGTGGTCGCTCCTCTACCACCCCGACGGCGGCGGCGCGGTCAGGGACTCCGCCAGCCGCGACAGGCGGTCCCGCAGCCGTCCGCCCCGCCGCGGCCCCGGCAGCGGGTTCTCCCCGGCCGCCGCGCTCACCAGGTGCTGCACCGTGTCCAGATCCAGCTCCGCGCCCTCCGGCACCGCCAGCGCCTCGTGCGCCAGCGCCGCCAGCTCGCCCATGCCCGTACCCAGCGCCAGCACCGTCGCCCCGGCCCGCCGCGCCCCGCACACCCGCTCCAGCAGCGGCGCCGGCTCCCCGGGCGCCACCACGAGCAGCGTCTCGCCCCGCCGGGCCGCCTCCAGCCGGCCGAGTCCGACCGCCAGATGCGCCGGGTCCGAGGGCCGCGCGTCGTGCCGTACCAGGGTCGGGGCCAGCTCCGGGGTGCCCGACCAGGCGGCCTCGTCCACCAGGTGCGCCGCGAGGTGCCACGGCTCGTACTCCGGGGTGCCCACCAGCAGCAGCCCGCCCCCGTGCGAGACCACCGACCCCCGCAGCGCCCCCGCGAACCGCCGGGTGGCGTCCAGCCACTCGGTCCCGGCGAGCACTTCACGCAACAACGCGACCCGTACGGCGTCCATACGACCGCATCGTGCCCCGAAACAGCCGGCCGGATGCGGAGTTCGGCCGCGATTCGCCCGCCCTGGGGACCCCGCCCCCGCCCCGTCGGGCGGCCCACCCGCAGCGGTGGCCGGCCGTACGCGGACGTAGAGTCGGCCCATGACCACTAGCGACAGCGCACACAAGGCCCCCGCCAAGGACCCCTGGGACCTGCCCGACGTCTCCGGGCTCGTCGTCGGCGTGCTCGGCGGGACCGGCCCGCAGGGCAAGGGCCTCGCCTACCGCCTCGCCCGGGCCGGCCAGAAGGTGATCATCGGTTCCCGGGCGGCCGAGCGCGCCCGGGCCGCGGCCGAGGAGATCGGCCACGGCGTCGAGGGCGCCGACAACGCCGAGACCGCCCGCCGCAGCGACCTCGTGATCGTCGCCGTTCCCTGGGAGGGCCACGGCAAGACGCTGGAGTCGCTGCGCGCCGAACTGGCCGGCAAGATCGTCGTGGACTGCGTCAACCCGCTCGGCTTCGACAAGAAGGGCGCCTACGCCCTCAAGCCCGAGGAGGGCAGCGCCGCCGAGCAGGCCGCCGCCCTGCTGCCCGACTCGCGGGTCACCGCCGCCTTCCACCATCTGTCGGCCGTGCTCCTCCAGGACCCGGAGGTCGAGCGGATCGACACCGACGTGATGGTCCTCGGCGAGGACCGCGCCGACGTGGAGACCGTGCAGGCGCTGGCCGGCCGCATCCCCGGCATGCGCGGCGTCTTCGCCGGCCGGCTGCGCAACGCCCACCAGGTCGAGTCCCTGGTCGCCAACCTGATCTCCGTCAACCGCCGTTACAAGGCGCACGCCGGGCTCCGCGTCACCGACGTGTGAGCCGTGGCGGTCACGTGCCCGCGCGGCACGGGCGTGTGCGGGCAGTGCGGTGCGCGGGCCGTGGGGCGCGCGTGCGCACGGCCCCGGCACGGGGGCGGGGTCCGCATGGGGGACACTGGTCGACGGAGCGCTCCCGGCGGGACAGGGGGCGCCGGACAGCACCGCGCCGTACCCAGCAGTGTCCCCGTGCCCCCGACAGGAGCCGACCGCCATGCCCCGCCTCGCCCTCTACTCCCTGATCGTCTGCGTCCTCACCGCGGCCGCGGCCGTCGTCTCGTTCACGCAGGGCAGCTGGCTGGGCATCGTGTGGGTGCTGCTGGCCGGCCTGTCGTCCAACATGACCTGGTACTACGTCCGCCGCGGCCGGGCGGCGCGGCAGGACGGCCCGGTCACCGGATGACCGGGGCGGCCGGTCACCGGACGGCCGAGCAGAAGTCGTCCGCGCCCTCCCAGAAGCGGTAGAGGCCCTGACCGCAGTACGTGTCCAGGTCCGTGATCCCCAGCGACCGCAGGATCGAGTCGATCACGTCGAAGAACGCGCTGTTCACCGACGGCACCCACAGCAGCGCGAAGACGAACAGCAGCCCGAACGGCGCGAACGGCTCCACCTGGCGCCTGACGTTGTACGACAGCCACGGCTCGATCACCCCGTAGCCGTCCAGACCCGGCACCGGCAGGAAGTTCAGGATCGCCGCAGTGACCTGGAGCAGCGCCAGGAAGGCCAGCGCGAACCGGAAGTCGGCGGGCACCCCGTCCAGCGCGTCCAGCCAGAACGGCGCGGTGCACACGACGGCGAACAGCACGTTCGTCAGCGGGCCGGCCGCGGAGATCAGACTGTGCCGCCAGCGGCCCCTGATCCGGCCCCGCTCGATGAACACCGCACCGCCGGGCAGACCGATCCCGCCCATGATCACGAACACCACCGGCAGGACGATGCTCAGCAGGGCGTGCGTGTACTTCAGAGGGTTCAGCGTGAGATAGCCCTTCGCGCCGACCGTGATGTCCCCGCCGTGCAGCGCGGTACGGGCGTGCGCGTACTCGTGCAGGCACAGCGAGACCACCCAGGCCGCCGTCACGAACAGGAACACCGCGACGCCGGGCTGCTCGGCGAACCCGGTCCAGGTGGCCCAGCCCGTGACGGCGGTGACGGCCAGGATCCCCACGAAGACCGGACTGATCCTCCGGTCGCCCGGGCGGCTGGTGGCGGTGGTCATCGAGAGGGCTCCTGTGCTGGTGGACGTCCGTGCGAACGAGCCCGACCGTACCGGGCGCGGGGAAAAACGTCTCGCGCGCTGCGGGGGGCTCCAGGGGAGTATGGCCTGCGCGACCCGCGCCGACCGCCCCGGGACGGCCTCCCGGCCTCCGCGGGGCCGCCGGTCGCCGCGGAGCCGCCGGCCCCGTACGGCCGTCGGCGCCCGGGGAACTGCCGGCCCTCGCGAGGCCGTCGGTCCCCGCGGGGCCGCCGGGCGGCGCGCCCCGCCGCCGAACCCCGTGACCGCCTGTGAGACCACCGGAGACAATGGACCCCGTGCGCTACCGCATTCTCGGCACCACCCAGGCAGTCCGCCCCGACGGCACCGCCGTCCCGGTCGGCGGGGCGCGTCTGCGCGCCCTGCTGACCGTGCTCGCCCTGCGCCCCGGCCGTACGGTCCCGGTGCGCGTCCTGGTGGACGAGGTCTGGGGCGCCGAGCCGCCCGCCGACGCCACCGGCGCGCTCCAGGCCCTGGTCGGCCGGCTGCGCCGGGCGCTCGGCGCCGACGCGGTCGCCTCCGACGAGGGCGGCTACCGGCTCACCGCCGCCGCCGACGACATCGACCTGCACCGATTCGAGCGGCTGACCGGGGAGGGCCTCGCCGCCCTCGCCGACGGCGACGCCGAGAAGGCGGCCGCCGTCCTCGACGACGCCCTCGCCCTGTGGCGCGACCCGGCCCTGTCCGACCTGCCCGACCGCACCGCCGAGGCGGCCCGCCGGGAGACCCGCCACCTGGACGCGCGGCGCGCCCGCCTCAGCGCCGCCCTCGCCCTCGGCCGCGCAGAGGAGGCCCTGCCCGAGCTGATCGCCCTGTGTGACACCCACCCCCTGGACGAGCCGCTCCAGGTGCTGCGCCTGCGCGCCCTGCGCGACGCCGGCCGCACCGCCCAGGCCCTGGCCGCCTACGAGGACGTACGCCGCCTCCTGGCCGACCGCCTCGGCTCGGACCCCGGCGGCGAGCTGCGCGCGCTGCATGCGGAACTCCTGGGAAGGGGGCAGCCGGGCGGCGGCCCCGGCGCCCCGGAGACCTCACAGGGCGGCGCGGGCGCGCCGCGCGGGGGTGCGGGCGCCTCGCGTGGGGGTGGCTTCTCGGGTGCCGGTACGAGTGCCTCGGACGGCGGTGCGGGTGTCTCGGGCGAGGGTGCGCGTCTTCTTGGTGGTGCCGGTGTCCCGGGTGGGCGTTCCGCTCCGGGTGGGCGTCCTGCCACGGGCGGTTCCGGTGTCCCGGGTGGTCGTCCCGGCTCCGGGGGTCTCGGTGTCCCGGGCCACAGTCCTTGCCACGGGGGCGGTCATGCCGCCTCGGTTGGGTATCGCGCCGGGGGCGGGCGCCCGGACGGCCGTCCTGCCCCGGGCCGAGATCCCCTGCCGGACGGCCGTCCCGTGTCGGGCGGTGGCTCGGAGTCCCGGGGCGACGCCCACGCTTCCGTCGGTCGTCGCGCCTCGGGCGACCCCCGCGTCGCGCGTGACGACACCCGTCTGCCGGACTCGGGTTCCGGCGCCGGTCAGGGCGCCGCCCCGTGGCCCGGCACGACGGGCTCCGGCGCTGTCGGGCCCGCCGCCGACGCCGTTCCGCCTCGGAGCGGCTTCGCCGAGCCGCCCAGCAACCTCCGCGCCCGCCTCACCTCCTTCGTCGGGCGCGAGGCCGATCTGGCGACGATCCGGGCCGATCTCGGGTCCGCCCGGCTGGTCACGCTGCTCGGGCCCGGCGGAGCCGGCAAGACCCGGCTGTCCCAGGAGGCCGCCGAGGCCGTGCGCGCGGCGCAGCCGGACGGGATCTGGCTCGCCGAGCTGGCCCCCGTGGACGACCCGGACGCTGTGCCCGAGGCCGTGCTGACCGCCGTCGGCGCCCGTGAGACCGTGCTCTACGGCGCCGGCGCCGAGGAGATCCGGGTGGCCGTCGCCGACCGGCACGACGACCCCGTCGACCGCCTCGTGGAGCACTGCGCCCGCCGCCGCATGCTGCTCCTGCTCGACAACTGCGAACACGTCGTGGACGCCGCCGCTCACCTCGCCGCGGAACTCCTCGCCCGCTGCCCCCAGCTCACCGTCCTCGCCACCAGTCGCGAACCCCTCGGCGTACCGGGGGAGTTGCTGCGGCCCGTCGAGCCGCTGCCCGAGCCGGTGGCGCTGCGCCTGTTCGCCGACCGGGGCGCGGCCGTACGGCCCGGCTTCCGGATCGACGCGGACGAGGACACCGCGGCCGCCTCGGCCGAGATCTGCCGCCGCCTCGACGGCCTCCCGCTGGCCATCGAGCTCGCCGCCGCCCGGCTGCGGATGCTCACCCCGCGGCAGATCGCCGACCGCCTGGACGACCGCTTCCGCCTGCTCACCTCCGGCAGCCGTACCGTCCTGCCCCGGCAGCAGACCCTGCGCGCCGTGGTCGACTGGTCCTGGGACCTGCTGGACGAGCCCGAGCGTGAGGTGCTGAGCCGGCTCTCCGTCTTCGCCGGCGGCTGCGACCTCGCCGCCGCCGAGGCCGTGTGCGGGCCCGCCGCCTTCGACGCCCTCGGCTCCCTGGTCGACAAGTCCCTGGTGGTGGCCGCCCCCGACGGCGAGGGCGGCATGCGCTACCGGCTCCTGGAGACCGTCGCCGAGTACGCCGCCGAACGCCTGGACGAGACCGGTGGCCGTACCCCGGCCGAGCGCGCCCATCTGACGTACTACCGCGAACTCGCCCGCACCACCGACCCGTTGCTGCGCGGCCCCGGACAGCGCGCTGCCATCGACCGGTTCGAGCGGGAGTACGAGAACCTGCGCACCGCCCTGCGGCACGCCGTCGCGGCCCGCGACGAGCAGGAGTGCCTGTGCCTGGTCCTCTCGCTCGTCTACTACTGGCAGATGCGCGAGCTGCGCGTCGAGGCGCGCAACTGGTGCCGCGAGGTCATGGCGTTCGTCCCGGACCCGTTCACCGAGCCGGTGCGCCCGGCCGCCCCGGTGTGGCAGCGGTGCACCGAGAACCCGCCGCCGATGACCGGCGAGGTCCTCGCCGAGGCCCGGCGGGGCCTGCACCTGGCCCATCTCGCCTGTATGGACACCGAGATGGATGCCTGGCAGACGCCGGCCGCCCGGCGCAAGCTCGGCGTCATCGCCGAGACCTACGAGCCCGGCCTGCCGCAGACCTGCCGGGGCACCGGCATGCTGTGGTTCTTCGCCGTGATCATGATCGGTGACGCGGAGCGGATCCGGCAGATCGTCGACGCCACCGTGGCCACCTGCCGCAGCGCCCCCGGCTTCGAGTGGGACCTCGGCAACGCGCTCCAGCTGCGCGCCAACCTGCTGGCCAACCGTGCCGACTGGGTGGGCGACGCCACCCGCGACGCCGACGAGGCGCTGGAGATCTTCCGCCGCCTCGGCGACGACTGGGGCCTCGCCGAGGCGCTCTCCGCGCGAGGGGAGGCCCACGAACGCGCCGGCCGCTACCGGCAGGCCGCCGACGACTACTCGGCGGCCGTCGAGCACGCCCAGCGTCTCGGCGCGCACGCGCAGGTCAACGTGTTGCACGCCCGGCTCGGCGGCGCGCTGATGGAGGGGGGCGACCCGGAGCGCGGCGAGGCACTGCTGCGCGAGGTGATCGACAACGAGGCCGGCTCGGTCAACGAGGCCCGGCCGTTCGCCCGGCTCGGCCTGGTCGGCCGGCTCGGCGCCACCGGCCGGCTGGCCGAGGCGGGCGAGCAACTGCGCATCCTGCGGGAGGAGTTCGCCCTCTCCCACTTCGTGGTCTTCGACGCCTTCATCCTCGGCGCGGAGGCGCGGCTGGCCGCCCTGGAGGGCCGCGCCGGGGAGGCCCTGGACCGGATCCGCCAGGCGCTGGACCGGGCCGAAGACCCGATCTCCCGGGCCGTCGCCCCCCAGATGCAGGCCTCCTACCTCGCCGTCGGCGCGCTGGCCCTCGCCGGCGTGGACGGCGGCAGCCGCGCGCGGGACGCCGCCCGCTGCCTCGGCGCCGCCGACGCCATGCTGCCGGAGGGCCACGTGAACACCCTGGTGGAACGCCACACCCACGAGCAGGTGCGCATACGCGTCCTGTCCCGGCTGGCCGAGGCGTCCTTCCAGGAGGCGTACGCCGAGGGCGGCGGCCTCTCCCCCGAGGAGGCCGCCGCCCTGGTCGGACGGTGACGTCGCGGACCGGCCCGGCCACACGGCCGGGTCAGCTCTTGGTGCGGAACTTGTGGATCGCCACCGGCGCCATGACCACAGTGATCGCCACCGACCAGGCCACGGTCACCCACACGCTGTGGCCCACCGCACCGCCCGACATCAGCGCGCGGGCCGAGTCGGCCAGCGTCGAGAGCGGGTTGTAGTCGGTGAAGTGCTGGAGCCAGCCCGGCATCGAGTTGGTCGGCGCGAAGATCGACGAACCGAACTGGAGCGGGAACAGCACCAGGAAGCCCATCGCCTGCACCGACTGGGCGTTCTTCAGCACCACGCCGAGCGTCAGGAAGATCCACATGATGGACGAGGCGAACAGCGCGGACAGGCCCATGGTCGCGACGAGGCCCATCCAGTGGGTGATGTGGAAGCCGACCAGCACGGCGACGATCATCAGGATGACCGTGGAGAACAGCATCCGCGCCAGCTCGACCGCGATCTTCGCGAACAGGACCGAGCCGCGGCCGATCGGCAGCGAGCGGAAGCGGTCCATGACACCGCTGTTGAAGTCCTGGCTGAAGCCGGTGCCCACGCCCTGCGACAGGGTCATGCTCATCATCGCCAGCATGCCCGGGATCACGTACTGCACATAGCGTTCCTGGCCGCCGCCGAGCGCCATGCCGATCGAGCCGCCGAAGACGTACACGAACAGCAGGGTGAAGACGATCGGCATGAGCAGCGCGTCGAACATCGACTCCGGGTCCTGGCGGATCCAGAGCAGGTTGCGGCGGACCAGCGCGCCGGTGTGCCGCAGATGGCCGCGCAGCGTGATCCGGGCGTCCGCCTGCACATCGGTGGCGGCGGGTGCGGTGACGGCGCTCATACGGCGACCTCCTCGGGGGCGACGGGCCGGGCGTCCTGGGGGACACCGGCGCGGTGGCCGGTGAGGGACAGGAAGACCTCGTCCAGGCTGGGCAGTTCGGTCGTGATGGACGAGATCGTGATGCCGCGCGCGGTGACGGCGCCGACCACGGCGGTCAGCTGCTCGTCGTTGAGGATCGGCACCAGCAGGGAGCCGCGCTCGGCGTCGATGGTGGTGGTCGCGAGGCCGGTGATGCCGAGTTCGTCCAGCATCGCGGCGAGGGGGCGCAGCTCCAGCGGGTCGGCCGGGCGTACCCGCAGGGTGCGGCCGCCGACCTTCGCCTTGAGCTCCTCGATGCCGCCGTTCGCGATGACCTTGCCGCGGTCCACCACCGTCAGCTCGGAGGCGAGCTGTTCGGCCTCCTCCATGTACTGGGTGGTGAGCAGGACCGTGACGCCCTCGCCGACCATCGCCTTGACCTCGTCCCACACCTCGTTGCGGGTGCGGGGGTCGAGGCCGGTGGTGGGCTCGTCCAGGTAGAGGACGGCGGGGTGGCCGATCATGGAGGCGGCGAGGTCGAGGCGGCGGCGCATGCCGCCGGAGTACGTGCTCGCCGGGCGGCGGGCGGCCTCGGTGAGGGAGAAGCGCTCCAGGAGTTCGTCGGCGCGGGCGCGGGCCTGCTTGCGGGGCAGGTCGAGCAGGCGGCCGATCATGTAGAGGTTCTCCCAGCCGGGGAGCTTCTCGTCCACCGAGGCGTACTGGCCGGTGAGGCCGATGACCCGGCGCAGCTGGCGGGGCTGGCGGACCACGTCGTAGCCGGCGACCGTCGCCTGGCCGGCGTCGGGGGTGATCAGGGTGGACAGGATGCGTACGAGGGTGGTCTTGCCGGCGCCGTTCGGGCCGAGGACACCCATCACGGTGCCCTCGCGCACGTCCAGGTCGACGCCGTCCAGTGCCTTGGTCTCGCCGTAGTGCTTGACCAGCCCCCGTACGGTCACGGCGGCGCGTCCGCCGGTGGGGATGTCGTCGTTTCGCGTCATGCCGAAGAGACTTCCACCTCCCACCGACAAACGTCCGACACGGTGCCTACAAACGGGGGGCGCAGCCGACATCCCGCCGACAGGGAGTGGCTCGGTGGTGGTCCGGCGGCTCGGTGGTGCGGCTACGGGGTCGTGGGTCCGGGGGTGGGGGTGCGGTCGGGTCGCCGCCCGCGGACACACGGCGCGGAAGGGGGGAGGAACGGTCCCGGTCCGCCGGAGCGCGGACGACCACCGCCCGCCCCTCAGTCCACCAGCCCCCGCACCCTCGTCTCCTCCGGCAGGTGACTCACCACCACGCGCCCCGTCGGCGCGCTCACCCTGCGCCGGTCCACCGCGTACGCCGCCCCGGCGACGCCGAGTCCGAGGACGGCCAGGCCCGCCCCGGCCACCGCGGGCGACGTCGCCCCGAACCCGGCGGCCAGGGACAGGCCGCCGATCCACGCGCCCCCCGCGTTGGCCAGGTTGAACGCCGCCTGGTTCGCGGAGGACGCCAGCGACGGCGCCGCCGCGGCCTTCTCCATCACCATCAGCTGCAGCGGCGACCCGGTCACGAACGCCGCCGTCCCCAGCAGCACCACCGCGACCGCGGCGCCCCACTCGTCCCGCATCAGCACCGGGAACAGCGCCAGCACCACCGCCAGCGCCCCCAGCCCCCCGAACAGCGTGCCCCGCAGCGAGTGGTCCGCGAGGCGTCCGCCGAGCAGGTTGCCGGCGGTGGCGCCCACCCCGAACAGGGCCAGCAGCACCGTCACACTGCCCTCGGCGTAGCCCGCCGCCTCCGTCAGCATCGGCGTGATGTAGCTGTACGCCGCGAACAGCGCCCCGAAGCCCGCCACCGTCGTCAGCAGCGCCAGCCAGACGGGCAGCGGCCGCAGCGCGGCCAGCTCCCCGCGCAGCCCGGCGGCCGGCGCCGCGCCCGCGTGGTCGGCCGGGATGAGCAGCGCCAGCGCGGCGATCGCCGCGATGCCGATCGCCGAGACCCCGAGGAACGTGGCCCGCCAGCCCAGGTGCTGGCCCATCAGCGTCGCGGCGGGCACCCCCGCGATGTTCGCGACGGTGAGCCCGAGGAACATCAGCGACACCGACCGCGCCTTGCGCTCCGGCGGCACCAGACCGGTCGCGACCACCGCGCCCACGCCGAAGAACGCGCCGTGCGGCAGACCGCTCAGGAAGCGGGCGGCCAGCAGCCAGCCGTGGCCCGGCGCGACGGCGGACAGCGCGTTGCCCACGACGAACAGGACCATCAGGCCGATCAGCACGTGCCGCCGGGACAGTTTCGAGGTGAGCGCGGCCAGCAGCGGCGCGCCGATGACGACGCCGAGCGCGTACGCCGAGACCAGGTGCCCGGCGGTGGGAATCGAGATGCCGAGGTCGTCCGCGACATCGGGCAGCAGCCCCATCATCACGAACTCGGTCGTCCCGATGCCGAAGGCGCCCACGGCGAGGGCGAGCAGGGCCAGGGGCATGAAGGGGCCTTTCGAGGTGGGTTCCGGGCAGCTGTGGCCACAGTAAGTTCAGCTGCGGAACAAAGTCTCCCAGGTCCCGTATTCCAGCGGGTTACGAGCCGGTGACCGATGTGGTGACCTTCACACGCGCCGCCACCGGCAGATGGTCGCTGTCCGTGCGCGGCAGCGTCCAAGAACTCTCCGGCTCGACCCCCTTGACCATGATCTGGTCGATCCGCGCCATCGGGAACGACGCCGGCCAGCTGAACCCGAAGCCGTTGCCCACCGCACCCTGTGTCGAACGCATCTGCGAGGTCACCGCGTTGAGCGAACGGTCGTTCATCGTCCCGTTCAGATCGCCCAGCAGCACCACCCGCGGCAGCGTCTCGTCGGCGATCGCCTCGCCCAGCGCGTCCGCGCTCTGGTCGCGCTGCGAGGCCGTGAACCCGGCGTTCACCTTCACCCGCACCGACGGCATGTGCGCCACGTACACCGCGACCGCGCCCTCCGGGGTCGCCACCGTGGCCCGCATCGCCCGCGTCCAGCCGAGCCGGATGTTCACCGGCTTCACCGAGCTGAGCGGGTACTTGCTCCACAGCCCCACCGTGCCCTGCACCGAGTGGTACCGGTACGTCGGCGACAGCGCCTTCTCGTACACCGGCACCGCCGACGCCTTCAGCTCCTCCAGCGCCAGTACGTCCGCGCCCGAGGCGGCCACCTTGCGGGCGGTGCCGGACGGGTCCGGATTGTCGGCGTTGACGTTGTGCGTGGCCACCATCAGATCGCCGCCGCCGGCTGACTTGTCGAACAGCAGTCCGCCGAAGAGGTTCAGCCAGACGGCCGCCGGCAGCACCACCGCGAGCAGCGCCGTCGCCGACCTGCGCACCAGCGCCAGCACCAGCAGCACGGGGATCGCGAGGCCGAGCCACGGCAGGAACGTCTCGGTGAGACTGCCGAGGTTGCCGATCCGGTTCGGGATGTGCGAGTGCAGCAGCATCACCAGGGCCAGCGCCACCGCGACCACGGCCAGCACGATGCCCCGCAGCCAGATCCGCCGGTCGCCGCGCCAGGCGGCGAGGAAGCGATGCACCAGGCGCCGGAGCCGGTCCCCCCGGCGCTCGGGCCCCGAGCCGCCGTCGTCCGTCTCCGTCATGTACGCCTGCTGCGCCATACCGTCGCCTCACTGCCTGCCGTGCACACCGTTCACCCCGTGGGTTACGACCCTAGGGGATGATCGGCTCCGTTCCGCCGTCCGATGACGGCCGTACGGGCACGATGACGAACAAGTCGGCGCGAGAGGTTCCGGTTACCGCGCGGTGATCATGGTCTGTGACGAAACGTGCACATTACGACGGGGAACTGACGGGCCGTAGACCTTCGAGCAGCGCGTCCACGATCTGCTCGGGCAGGTCCTCGGGAAGGTCGGCCTCCGGGCGCATCACGCTGCGCACCAGCATCGGGCCGACGAAGACGTCGTTCAGCAGCTCGACGTCGAGATCCGTGCGCAGCTCACCGCGCTGCTGCCCCCGGCGCAGGACCTCGATCTGGAGCCTGCGCCGCGGTTCCACCACCGTCTGGTGGTAGGCGCACCAGATCTTCGGGCTGCTCTTCATCTGTGCGTAGACGTTGTGCAGGATCGCCGAGGAGCGGCTGGCCAGCCCGCGGATGCGCAACTGCTCCAGCAGGACCACCAGATCGTCGCGCACGCTCGTGCCGGGCAGTTCCGGATCGGGCGGCTCGGCGGCGCGCACCACGTCGACGAACAGCTCCTCCTTGCCGCTCCAGCGGCGGTAGATGGTGGCCTTGCCGACCCCGGCGGTCCGGGCGATCCGCTCGATGGAGAGTTCGGCGAGCGGCACGCCCTCCTCCAGCAGCTTCATCACGCCCTCCACGATGGCGCGTTCCACCGCCTCGCTGCGGGGGCGTCCCCGCGCGGGGGCCTCCGGAGCGGGTGAGGCCGGGCTGTCGGCGAGACTCACTTGAGACGTCCTTTCGTCGTACCGGGCAATTCTCCTACCCGGTGACCGTGACCGGCGACCGGCGATGGTCCCCCCCACCGCCGGCCGGCCGCCCCCGTCGACCGCTGCGCCCCCGTGCTCGCCCCTCCCCGACGACCTCCCGCGTCCCCGTGCCCCCGTGCGGCCAGGGTCTTCCGTCCGGATCAGGCCGGATCAGGGAGCGGGGTCCGGCGTGGGGCACCTCGCACGCCGTTCAGGCAGTGGGACCCTGCCCGATGGGCTCGGGGAAGCGGTGCCAGAACCCCCGAGCCCGGCATGATCCGGACGAGAGGCCCTAGTCCATCGCCGCCACCAGCTCCTGCTCCTCCTCGCCGCCCTGCCGCGGCGGCTGCTGCGGCCTGCCGGGCAGGAACACGGCCGTCACGACCGCGCCGAGCAGCGCGACCACGGTGCCGCACAGCGCGGTGACGTGCATGGCGTGCAGGAAGGCGTCGTTGGCCGGGTCCACCAGGGCCTGTCCGCGCGGGCCGAGCTTCGCGGCGACGCCCAGGGTGGCCTCGATGGACTCGCCGGCGGTGTCCCGCAGACCGGCCGGGAGCATCCCGAGCTTGCCCTCGATGCTGTCCCGGTACGCCGTGGAGAGCACCGAGCCGAGGACGGCGATGCCGAGGGCGCCGCCGACCTGCCGGAAGGTGTTGCTCAGCGCGGACGCCGAACCGGCCTTCTCCCGCGGCAGGGCCTGCATGATGACCACGCTGGTCGGCGTCATGATGTGCGCCATGCCCGCGCCCATCAGGAAGAACACGACCTCCAGCAGCCAGATGGGCGTGTCCGCGTCGAAGGCGGCGAAGGCGCCGAGCATGCCGGCCAGCAACGCCAGGCCGGCCGTGGTGGTCGCCTTGTAGCCGAACCGGTCGACGACCAGCCGGGCCCGCGGCGCGAAGATCATCTGCGCGGCGGCCAGCGGGATCATCAGCAGACCGGACTCCAGCGGGGAGTAGCCGCGCACGCTCTGGGTGTAGAAGACCGAGAAGAACGTCACGCCCATCAGCGCGAAGAAGACCAGCGCGATGGCGGCCATGGCGGCCGAGAAGACCTTGTTCTTGAAGTACGTCACGTCCAGCGACGGGTGGTCGCTGCGCTTCTCGAACAGGATGAACGCCGCGAGGACCACGACGCCGGCGATGATCGTCGCGAGCACCTTCGGGTCGGTGAAGTCGGCCAGCTCGCCGCCCTTGATGATGCCGTAGACCAGCAGGACCAGGCCGACCACGGACAGGACGACGCCGACCGGGTCGAGCCGGCCCGGACGCGGGTCGCGGGAGTCGGGCACCAGCCACACCATCAGCCCGAGCGCGAGGATCACGATCGGCACGTTGATGAGGAAGACCGAGCCCCACCAGAAGTGGTCCAGCAGCAGACCGCCGGTGATCGGGCCGATGGCGATGGCCAGACCCACGCCGCCGGCCCAGATGCCGATGGCCTTGGGCTGCTCCTCGCGCTCGAAGACGTTCATCAGCACGGCGAGCGTGGCCGGCATGACGAACGCGGCGCCCAGCGCCATCAGCGCGCGGAAGGCGATCAGCTGGCCGGGCGAGCCGGACTCGGCGGCCAGCGCCGAGCCGATGCCGAACACGACGAGACCGCCGAGCAGGACCTTCTTGCGGCCCACCCGGTCACCGATCAGGCCGGCGGTGAACAGCAGACCCGCGAAGACGAGCGTGTAGGCGTTGATCGCCCACTCCAGCTCGCTCTGGGTCGCGCCCAGCCCCGTCGGGGCAGGGGTGGAGATCGTCTTGATGGCGACGTTCAGGATCGAGTTGTCGAGCACCACGATCAGCAGGCTCAGCATCAGGACGCCGAGGATCGCCCAGCGGCGCCGGTGCACCGCCTCCGGTATCCGTGGGCCGGACCCGGCGTGGTCGGCAGGAGTAGTCATGGCCCCGAGCCTAGGCGCTTTCCGATACGAGACCGTCTCGTATCGGAAGTATTTTACCCAGAACTTACGCGCCGTGACGTACCGGAAGGAGCTCTTCCGGGCTACGTCCGGCCAAGACCGCCCGCGACAGCCGCCCGGAACCCGCGCGGGAGCCGGCCGGGACCGCCGGCGAGAGGCCCGAGACGCGGCGCACACAGACCCCCTCTGGCCGCCTCCGGGCCGAGGTGCCACCATGGAGGGGAGTCCGGGGACGCCGTCAGGGCGCCTCGAGATGACTGAAGGAGCCGTTGCAATGACGCAGCTTTCGGCTGCCCACACCAAGCCCTCCGACGGCAGCAAGGCGCTGTACGGGGGCAAGGGCACCCGCCGCATCACCGTCCGCGACATCGCCCTCGCCAAGGAACGCGGCGAGAAGTGGCCCATGCTCACCGCCTACGACGCGATGACTGCCTCCGTCTTCGACGAGGCCGGCATCCCGGTGATCCTGGTCGGCGACTCCGCCGGCAACTGTCACCTCGGGTACGACACCACCGTGCCCGTCACCCTCGACGAGATGACCATGCTGTCCGCTGCGGTCGTCCGCGGCACCAAGCGCTCCCTGATCGTCGCCGACCTCCCCTTCGGCTCCTACCAGGAGGGCCCGGTGCAGGCGCTGCGCTCGGCCACCCGGCTGGTCAAGGAGGCGGGCGCCGGCGCGGTCAAGCTGGAGGGCGGCGAGCGCTCGCACGAGCAGATCCGGCTCCTGGTGGAATCCGGCATCCCGGTCATGGCGCACATCGGTCTGACCCCGCAGTCCGTCAACGCCATGGGCTACCGCGTCCAGGGCCGCGGCGAGGAGGCCGCCCAGCAGCTGCTGCGCGACGCCAAGTCGGTGCAGGACGCGGGCGCCTTCGCGGTCGTCCTCGAACTGGTTCCGGCCGAGCTGGCCGCCGAGGTGACGCGGGTCCTGCACATCCCGACCGTCGGCATCGGCGCCGGCCCGGAGACCGACGCGCAGGTCCTGGTCTGGACGGACATGCTCGGCCTCACGAGCGGCCGCGTCCCGAAGTTCGTCAAGCAGTACGCCGACCTGCGCCAGATCATGGGCGACGCGGCCAGGTCCTTCGCCGAGGACGTCGTCGGCGGCGCCTTCCCGCAGGAGGAGCACTCCGTCCACTAGGGCGGACCCTCAGCACCCCGCCCACCAGGGCGGCCCTCAGGGCGCCGCACCACCGGGCGGCCGCCCACCGGGCCGCCGCCCCGCCCCACCGGACCACCACGGCACCACCGGAACAGCCCCGCCGATCTTCCCCCGTCGGCGGGGCGGTTCTGTGGCCGCGGGGGCGGTCACGCGTGTTCGCGCCAGCCGTTCGTGATCGGGAGGCGGCGGTCCTTGCCGAAGCCCTTGGGGGAGATCTTCGTGCCCGGCGGGTACTGGCGGCGCTTGTACTCGGCCGTGTCCACCATCCGCAGCGTCCGGGCGACCAGCTCGGGGTCGTAACCGGCCGCGACGATCTCGTCGGCGCCCTTGTCGCGGTCGACGTACAGTTCCAGGACCGCGTCCAGCACCGGGTAGTCCGGGAGCGAGTCGGTGTCCACCTGGCCCGGCCTGAGTTCCGCGCTCGGCGGCTTGGAGATGGAGTTCTCCGGGATCGGCGGGGTCTGGCCGCGCTCGGCCGCCGCCCGGTTGCGCCACTTCGCCAGCCGGAACACCGACGTCTTGTAGACGTCCTTGATCGGGCCGTACGCCCCCACCGAGTCGCCGTACAGCGTCGAGTAGCCCACCGCCAGCTCGGACTTGTTGCCGGGGGCGAGGACGATGTGGCCCTCCTGGTTGGACAGCGCCATCAGCAGCGTGCCGCGCAGCCGGGACTGGAGGTTCTCCTCCGCGAGCCCGGTCAGCCCGAGCGAGTCCATGTACGCGTCGAACATCGGCGCGATCGGCACCGTCCGGAAGTTCAGGCCGGTGCGCCGGGCCAGCTCCGCCGCGTCGTCCTTGGAGTGCTCCGAGGAGTACTTCGAGGGCATCGAGACGCCGTACACGTTCTCCGGGCCCACCGCGTCGCAGGCGATCGCCGCGACCAGCGCGGAGTCGATGCCGCCCGACAGCCCGATCAGCACCGACCGGAAGCCGTTCTTCACCACGTACGCCCGCAGGCCCGTGACCAGCGCCGTGTAGACCTCCTCGTCGTCGTCCAGACGCTCCCCGCATCCGGCGGCCGGCGCCGGCTCGTAGGCCGGCAGCGGCTCCTCGGACAGGACGACCCGGTCGATGCGCAGCCCGTCGTCCACCACGCCCGAGGGGGCGTCCGCGGCGGCGGCCGGCAGCTCCAGGTCCAGCACCACGCAGCTCTCCTCGAACTGCGCCGCCCGCGCGATCACCTCGCCGTCCGCGCCGACGACGATCGAGTCGCCGTCGAAGACCAGCTCGTCCTGCCCGCCGGTCATGGCCAGGTAGGCGGTGGTGCAGCCGGCCTCCTGGGCCCGCTTGCGGACCAGCTCCAGGCGGGTGTCGTCCTTCTCCCGCTCGTACGGCGAGGCGTTGACCGACAGCAGCAGCCCCGCGCGGGCGGTGCGCGCCGCCGGGACCCGGCCGCCGTCCTGCCACAGGTCCTCGCAGATGGCGAGGGCGACGTCCACGCCGTGCACCCGCAGCACCGGCATGGTGTCGCCGGGCACGAAGTAGCGGAACTCGTCGAAGACGCCGTAGTTCGGCAGGTGGTGCTTGGCGAAGTTCAGCACCACCTCGCCGCGGTGCAGCACCGCCGCCGCGTTCTGCGGCGCGCCGGCCGGCATGCCGTACTTCGGCTGGGCGCTCTCGCTGCGGTCCAGGTAGCCGACGACGACCGGCAGCTCGCCGCAGCCCTCCTCGGCGAGGCGGGCGGCCAGCTCGCGCAGCGCGGTGCGGGACGCCGTCACGAACGACGACCTCAGGGCCAGGTCCTCGACGGGGTACCCGGTCAGCGCCATCTCCGGGAACGCGACGAGATGCGCTCCCTGCTCGGCCGAGTGCCGGGTCCAGCGGAGGATCGACTCGGCGTTCGCGGCGAGGTCGCCGACGCGGGAGTCGATCTGGTTCAGGGCGAGACGTAGTTGAGGCACGCGCCCAGTGTAATCGTCAGAGCGACGCGATGGGGGGCGGGCGCGGCGGCGCGGGTGTGGCCCGGCACACGTGCGACCGCCGCCAGGCGCGGGCTCGGGAGGGGAACACGCGGGCGCCCGCCCCTCGCGGAGGAGGAAGCGGGCGCCGGGGCCGTACGGCCGGTGGTGCGTGCGTCAGTGGCGACGGTAGGAGTCGACGTAGCCCGTGGCGGGCGAGCCCACGCCGGTCACGTCGTCGTAGCCCTTGACGGCCTTGAGCGAGCTGTCCTTGCCGAGGCTGCGCAGGGAGTAGGTCAGACCGCCGGAGGCGTCGATGCCGTTGACGAAGTCCACGCGGGCCACCGCGAGGTCCTTGCCGGTCGGCTTGTCCACCACGTCGTGGTAGAGCTTCGAGCCGTACTTCGAGTAGATCGACGGGTTGGCGAAGCCGATCGCCTTGCCGCCGCCGGCCTCCTGGGCGAGGGCCTGCACGGCCGCGATCACCGGCGCGGCCAGCGAGGTGCCGCCGATGCGGTACTCGCTGTAGCGCTGGGTGCCGTCCGGGAAGGACTGCGTCTGGCCGACCAGGAAGCCGGTGTTCGGGTCGGCGATCGCCGCGATGTCCGGGACGACGCGGTTGCCGGCCGCGTTGTTGGCCGTGGCCAGCCCCTCGGGCACGACGCCCTTCTGGTAGTACGGCTGCGGCACGGTCTTGCTGGTGCCGCCGCCCGCGCCGGAGGTGTAGGCGCCCGGGAAGTTCGCCCAGCTCTTCCCGTCGGCCGACAGGTTGGCCTTCTCGGTGCCCCAGCCGGTCTCCCACAGGTACTTGTCGCCCTTGCCGACGGCCAGCGAGGTGCCGCCGACGGCGGTCACCCACGCCGAGTTGGCCGGGGTGTCGACCTGCTTGACACCGGTGTTGGCGACCTCGTCGCCGTTGTCGCCGGAGGAGAAGTAGAAGCCGATGCCCTCCACCGCGCCGAACTGGAACACCTGGTCGTAGGCGGCGGCCAGGTCCGGCGTCTGGTTGGCCTCGATGTCGCCCCAGGAGTTGGAGACGATGTCGGCCAGGTGGCTGTCGACGATCTTGCTCAGTGAGTCGAGCAGGTCGTCGTCGTAGCAGGACGCGGCGCCCACGTAGGTGACGTTCGCGTCGGGCGCGACGGCGTGCACGGCCTCGACGTCGAGGGTCTCCTCGCCGTACCAGCCGGCCGCGCCGCACTCCTCGGTCCTGGTGTAGTCGGCCGGCAGCACCTGACGGAGCTGGCTGGTCTTCCAGGCCTTGTCGCCGTTCTGCTTCGCGTAGTCGGCCGCGTCGTAGGCGATGGTCGGCGAGGCGTACGCGTCGGTGATCGCGATCCGGACGCCCTTGCCGGTGTACTTGCCGGCGCCGTAGGCCGAGCGCAGCTGCTTGCCCGTGTAGCCCTTGACGGCGTACGGGACCTTCTGGCCGTAGGCCGAGGGCAGCGTGCTCGCGGTCGTGGAGCCGTAGTACGAGGAGAACGGCCCGGCGTTCTTGAACACCGCGTCCGGCGGCGGCAGCTGCTCCTTGTGGTTCGCCTTGTGCGGGGCGTTGTCCAGACCGGTGACGGTCAGCACGGCGCCCTTCAGCTCGGCCGGCACGGAGGCCGACGCGGCCGGGGCGCGGTAGGTCTTCGAGCCCTTGGCGAAGTTGTGCAGCTGGGTGCCGAACGCCTTCTCGGCGGCGGCGACATCGCCGGAGACGGCGATGTAGTGCGGCGTGACGGAGGTGACCGTGAGGCCCGCCGACTTCAGCCACGACCTGACCGCGGCCACCTGGGCCTTGGTCGCGCCGTAACGGGCCTGCGCCTGCTCGGCGGTCAGGTACTTGCCGTACTGGGGTGAGGACGGGTCGGCGACCGCCTTGGCGTACGCCGCGAGGCCGGCGGCGTCGCGGCCGGCCAGGTACACCCGGGCGTCGACCCGGGAGCTGTCGGCGGCGGCGCCCTTGTCCGCCTTGGCCGTCGCCCACGCGGGCTTGGTGCCCGCGAGGGCGCCGCGGCCCGAGTGGTCCGCGGCGTGCGCCGCGGGTATGCCGAGCGCGAGCGCGCCGGCGACCATGGGCAGCGTCGCCGCCAGGCTCACACCGGCGCGCACGGTGGCGCGGTTGGATCTCATAGAACCCCCTGCGATGCGGATCGCATGTAACGCAATGAGTGGTCGGACCACGCGTGATCCGCGAAGCGGCCGCGGCGGTTTGGCCCCATGAGCGGTATGGCCCATGAATGGATCACACGATCGAGGGTCACTCTTCCCGACGAACCGTTCATGCCAGGGCCATGCGCAAGCCAAGAGAAAGCCAAGGAACCGTCAGGTGCGGTGCATACAGGGCGAATTGAGGCCTTCGTTCCCCGGATTGAGGGCTTCGGTTCCCGGATTCCGGAGGCCCGTCTCACGAACCGGGCGCCGCCCCGCTCATGAACCGGGCGCCGCGCCGCTCACGAACCAGGTTTCGCGCCGCGCTCCTTGAGCATGCCGGCCATGAGCCGCAGCTCCGACTGCTGCCCGTCCACCATGCTCTGCGCCAGCCGCTTCTCCACCGCCACCGTGCACCGGGCGACGCACCCCTGCGCCATGTGCAGGCCCCCCTTGTGGTGGGCGGTCATCAGCTGGAGGTAGGCGATCTCCGCCTGCCGGCCGCTGAGTCGGCCCAGCTTCTCCAACTGCGCGTCGGTCGCCATGCCGGGCATCAGCGCGCCGTCCTTGCCGGCCGCCGCGTCGCCCATCCCCATCCAGGTCATCGGCGGCTGCGCCGACACCTTCGGCAGCTCCCACAGATCCAGCCAACCCAGTAGCATCCCGCGCTGGTTGGCCTGCGTCTGCGCGATGTCGTAGGCGAGACGGCGCACTTCGGCGTCACGGGTGCGGTCGCGCACGATGTACGACATCTCCACCGCCTGCTGGTGGTGGACCGCCATGTCCCGGGCGAAGCCCGCGTCGGCGGAGTCGGCGGCGGGGACCGGGACGGCGGACGCGGAGGCCGCCGCGGCGGGCGCGGGGCCATGGGCGTGCGCTCCACCGTCCTCGGCGACCGCGTAGGTGATGGCGCCGGCCGCCACCAGCGCGGTCACCGCGGCCGCCGCGACCAGCCCGGCCGGCCTCACCGGTCCACACCGCCCGTGCAGGCGGCCCCCGGCTCCGGAGTCTGCGGGCCCTGGACGAACTCGGCGAGGAACCTGTCGACGTCCGGGTCCTTCGCGCTGCTCACACTGCGCTGGTGCGCCCACGCCGACAGCATGATCGGGTCCTTCTGGTCCGCGACGGGACTCATCAGCGTGTACGGCGTCCGGCGCACCTTCTCCGCCAGCGCGGCCACGTCCGCCTTGGCCGCCTTGGCGTTGTACGTCACCCAGACCGCGCCGTGCTCCAGGGCGTGCACGGCGTGCTCGTTCCTGATCGGCGCGGTGTACACGTCGCCGTTGCAGTTCTGCCAGACCGGGTTGTGGTCGCCGCCGACCGGGGGCTCCATCGGGTACGTCACGGGATCGGTGGTGTGGTTGCGGGTGAGGGCGCCCTGCCAGGTGCGGACGCCGTCGGGGCCGGTGGTGAAGTGACCCGCGCCGCCGGGCTTCGTGTTCTTGCCGTCCTGGCCGCTCTTCGCCTCGACGGCGGAGCCCGTCGCGCCGCCGTTCTCGGACTGCGCGGTCTGCGCGTGGACGAACAGCACGCCCCCCACGGTCAGCCCCGCGACCACGGCCACGCTCGCGACGATGCCGAGCACGCGGTTGCGCCGCTGCCGGGACTGCTCGGCGCGGCGCAGCTCCTCCATGTGGGCCCGGCGCTGGTCGCTGCCGGTCGTGCCGGTGGGTCCGGGCTGAGGGGCGGAGGCCATGGGGGTCCTTCGGGGTCAGGGGGCTGAGGCGGGGCGGTCGGTTCGCGCTGATCGTAGTGGGGCGGAGGGGGTGTGGGGGAGAGCGCGGCGATCGACGGCGGGTTGCCCGGCACGGCGGGCGCGCAGAGGACGGCGGCGGGCGGCGGCCCGCCGTTGAGTCGGACGGCGGATGCCGGTTGTCCACGCGGGCGGGATGCGCTGCTGCTGCGCTCCACCGACAGGGCGCCGCGCGTCCGGATGAGGCTCGCCGACGCGGGCGAGGCCGACACCCCCACGACCCGCGAGGCCGCGGAGGGACTCCGGCCGCGCGGCCTGCGCGGCGGGTTCCGGCCCCGCGGCAGGCGCGATGGCCTCCGGCCATTACGGCGGGGGCGCGCAGGGGGCAAGATGGGCGGCAGAGCAGCGCACCACTGCGCGCGGACGACCGAACGCCAGAACGACCGCACGTCCCGGCAGGCCCGGACGTACGTTCCGGCCGGGCCCCGCCCGGACCGGGGTGAAGCCGGGGCCGGGTCCGGACCGGAGCCGGGACCCGGTCCGAGGCGAGGGCCAAAAACCCGGTCCGAGACGAGGGCCGGGACCCGGACCCCGGCCCGCACCCGGTCCGGGTCACGGCCGTCCGCAACGCGCGTGAAACCCTGGTGTGGTGTGATGCTCGCGTGCCCGACCGCCTCCCGTGACGACATACGGACACAGGCGGCCTGACCAGCAAGGATGGGGAAGCGGAAGATGGACAAGCAGCAGGAGTTCGTGCTCCGGACGTTGGAGGAGCGTGACATCCGGTTCGTACGCCTGTGGTTCACGGACGTGCTGGGCTTCCTGAAGTCGGTCGCCGTGGCCCCCGCCGAGCTCGAACAGGCCTTTGACGAGGGCATCGGGTTCGACGGCTCGGCCATCGAGGGCTTCGCCCGGGTCTACGAGTCCGACATGATCGCCAAGCCGGATCCGTCGACGTTCCAGATCCTGCCCTGGCGGGCGGAGGCCCCCGGTACGGCGCGGATGTTCTGCGACATCCTGATGCCGGACGGCTCCCCGTCCTTCGCGGACCCGCGCTACGTGCTCAAGCGCGCCCTGGCGCGCACCTCCGACCTGGGCTTCACCTTCTACACCCACCCGGAGATCGAGTTCTTCCTGCTGAAGAACCGCCCGCTGGACGGCTCCCGCCCCACCCCCGCGGACAACTCCGGCTACTTCGACCACACCCCGCAGGCCATCGGCATGGACTTCCGCCGCCAGGCGATCACCATGCTGGAGTCGATGGGGATCTCGGTGGAGTTCTCCCACCACGAGGGCGCGCCGGGCCAGCAGGAGATCGACCTGCGCTACGCCGACGCGCTGTCCACGGCGGACAACATCATGACGTTCCGCCTGGTCATGAAGCAGGTGGCGCTGGAGCAGGGGCTCCAGGCGACCTTCATGCCGAAGCCGTTCTCGGAGTACCCGGGCTCCGGCATGCACTCGCACCTGTCGCTCTTCGAGGGCGACCGGAACGCGTTCTACGAGTCCGGCGCGGAGTACCAGCTCTCCAAGGTGGGCCGCTCCTTCATCGCGGGTCTGCTGCGGCACGCGGCGGAGATCAGCGCGGTGACCAACCAGTGGGTCAACTCCTACAAGCGCATCTGGGGCGGCTCGGAGCGCACGGCGGGCGCGGGCGGCGAGGCGCCGTCGTACATCTGCTGGGGCCACAACAACCGCAGCGCGCTGGTCCGCGTCCCGATGTACAAGCCCGGCAAGACGGGCTCGGCCCGCGTCGAGGTCCGCTCGATCGACTCGGGCGCGAACCCGTACCTGACCTACGCCGTCCTCCTGGCCGCCGGCCTGAAGGGCATCGAGGAGGGCTACGAACTCCCGCCGGGCGCCGAGGACGACGTCTGGGCCCTGTCCAACGCCGAACGCCGCGCGATGGGCATCGAACCCCTCCCGCAGAACCTCGGCGAGGCCCTGACCCTCATGGAAAGCAGCGACCTGGTGGCCGAGACCCTCGGCGAACACGTCTTCGATTTCTTCCTGCGCAACAAGAAGCAGGAGTGGGAGGAGTACCGCAGCGAGGTCACCGCGTACGAGCTGCGCAAGCACCTGCCGGTGCTGTAGGCGCGAGGTACGGGGTTCCAGCAGAACTGGCCGGTGGGGGCGCAGCGGACATGATCCGCTGCGCCCCCACCGGCCGTCGTTCTCCGTCGCGGACATCAGACGTCGAGGCAGGGTGTGGTGAGGTTCCGACTGCGGCTGACGTGCCGAGCGCGAGGACCGGGGGGCGACCGCGGCGCGGCGCCGCCCGGTGTGCGACCGGACGGCGCCTTCCACGGACGCCTGCGCGCCGGCGGCACCGCGCCGGGTGCTCGCGCGACAGTCCGCTACGTACATGTCAGGACGCCCAGATGCCGGTGATGTCGTGGGCGTCTGCGGCGTTGCCCGCGTGCGTGGTCAGGCGCTGCGTGTCCTCCAGGGTGCGCAGCAGGTCGTAGTGGTTGTAGGTGGTGGAGCTGGTCGTCCCGGCCGCGACCGGCTGGCCGTACAGGACGGTCGGGATGCGATCGCCGCTCAGCCTGTCGTCCTCGTCGAAGGTGACGACGAGCAGACTGTTGTGCGTCTTCGCCCAGGTCGCGTACGCGCCCAGGCTGTTCTTCAGCCAGGTGTCGCCCGTCGACACCGAGCAGTCGTGCATGTCGCTGCACAGGTTCGGGATCACGAACGACAACTGCGGCAGGGTCGAGTAGTCCGTCGGGAACTGCGCGAACGTCTTCGCCGAGGAGGTGGGGACGTTGCTGAACCCGAACCACGGGTTGTGCTTGCGGGCGTACTTGCCGCTGCTGCACGTGGTGGAGCCCTGGCTCGGCAGGGTCTCGTTGTAGCTCGCCCACGTACGGCCCGCCGCCAGCTGCTCGGAGGCCAGGTTCGCCGCCGAGGAGAAGCCGGGCGTGTAGCAGCTGTCGTCCGTGATGCCCTGGGTGGAGCCGGAGAACAGCGCGAAGTAGTTCGGCTGGCTGGGGTGGGTCTCCGCGTAGGACTGGGTGAGGTTCGCGCCGCCCGACTTCAGCGAGTTGAGGTACGGGGCGCTGGAGGAGCCGATCACCTGGTTGTAGGCGTGGTTCTCGAAGACCACGACGACCACGTGGTCCGGGGCGGGCACCCCGGTCGCGGCCCGCGCGGACGAGGCGCCGCCGCCCAGGCCGGTCCACAGGCCGACGGCGGCGGCCGCCAGGGCGACGGTGGACGCCATGGCGGTACGGCCGCGGCGGAGCACCGACTTGCCGGAACTGCCGGACACATCTACCTCCGGGGAGGGGAGAAGGGAGAAGGGAGAAGGGGGAAGGGAATGGACGGTGGGGGGTGGGGATGGGCGGGGAGAGCATGCACACGCCAAGATGATGGCGGGGCATCGTGTGCGGCCCGGTGGGTGAAGAGCGGGTGAACTGCTGTCGCCTGGCCTCGCTGGTCGTTTGCCTCGCCGCGCCCTGCCGGGCCTCGCCTCGCGTGGGGCGGGGGCCGGGCGCGTTGTCGTTCTCCCGGGTGCCCGGTGCTGGGCCGGGGGCGCCGTGCGCGTTCGGGGAACTGGTCCGTGCGGGGCGGGGTGGCCGGTGGGCGGTCCCGGGAGCAGCCGTCCGGTCGCAGTCCGGCTACGCTCTGGCCAGGACCACCTTGATCCGACGGGAGGCCGGGATGACGGCGCCGGGGCGCAGGAGCAGTACCTTCACACGGCTGCTGCGGCACGGCTTCACCGATGCCTCCGCCGCCGAACGGCTGCTGGAGAGCCCCGAGCTGGCCCCCGTCCGCAGCGACCCCGTGCTGCTGGAGGCCCTCGGCGGCACCGCCGACCCCGATCTCGCGCTCGGCGGACTCGTCCGGCTGCTGGAGGCGCAGCCCTCGCCCACCGCCCGGCGGGAACTCCTCGACACCGTGATAGCGGCCAAGCCCTTGCGCGACCGGCTGCTCGGCGTGCTCGGCGCGTCCGCCGCCCTCGGCGACCACCTCGCCCGGCACCCCGGGGACTGGCACGTCCTCGTCACCTACGAGCCGCGCGACCTGCACCCCGGGGTCGAGGAGTTCGAGCGCGGGCTCGCCGACGCGGACGACCCCGTCTCCCTGCGTATCGCCTACCGGCGCAGCCTGCTCGCCATCGCCGCCCGCGACGTGTGCGGCACCACCGGCGTCGCCGAGACCGCCGCCGAACTCGCCGACCTCGCCACCGCCACCCTGCGCGCCGCGCTGCGCATCGCGGGCGCCGCCGCGCCCGAGGACGCCGCCCAGTGCCGGCTCGCCGTCGTCGCCATGGGCAAGTGCGGCGGCCACGAGCTGAACTACGTCTCCGACGTCGACGTCATCTTCGTCGGCGAGGCCGTCGAGGGCGGCGACGAGGGCGCCGCGCTGCGCGCCGCCACCCGGCTCGCCTCCCATCTGATGCGGATCTGCTCCGAGACCACCGTCGAGGGCTCCATCTGGCCCGTCGACGCCAATCTGCGGCCCGAGGGGCGCAACGGGCCGCTGGTGCGGACCCTCAGCAGCCACCTCGCCTACTACCAGCGGTGGGCCAAGACCTGGGAGTTCCAGGCCCTGCTCAAGGCCCGGCCCGTCGCCGGCGACGCCGAACTGGGGGAACGGTACGTCGAGGCCCTCGCCCCGCTCGTCTGGCAGGCCGCCGAACGCGACAACTTCGTCGCCGACGTGCAGAAGATGCGCCGCCGGGTCGTCGAGAACATCCCCGTCGCCGAGGTCGAGCGCGAGCTGAAGCTCGGGCCGGGCGGGCTGCGCGACGTCGAGTTCGCCGTGCAGCTCCTCCAGCTCGTGCACGGACGCGCCGACGCCTCCCTGCGCAGCGGTACGACGCTCGACGCCTTGCAGGCCCTCGCCGCCGGCGGGTACGTCGGGCGCGCCGACGCCGTCCAGCTCGACGAGGCGTACCGCTTCCTGCGGTTCGTCGAGCACCGGATCCAGCTGCACCAGCTGCGGCGGACCCATCTGCTGCCCGACGACGAGGCGGGGCTGCGCCGGCTCGGGCGGTCGCTCGGGCTGCGCGGTGATCCCGCCGCCGAGCTGACCCGGGAGTGGAAGCGGCACACCAGCGTCGTCCGGCGGCTGCACGAGAAGCTGTTCTACCGGCCGCTGCTCGACGCCGTCGCCCAGCTCGCGCCCGGTGAGGCGCGGCTCAGCCCCGAGGCGGCGCGGGAGCGGCTCGTCGCCCTCGGATACGCCGACCCGGCCGCCGCGCTGCGGCACCTGGAGGCCCTCGCCTCCGGCGTCACCCGGAAGGCCGCCATCCAGCGGACGCTGCTGCCCGTGCTGCTCGGGTGGTTCGCCGACTCCGCCGATCCCGACGCCGGGCTGCTCAACTTCCGCAAGGTCTCCGACGCGCTCGGCAAGACCCCCTGGTATCTGCGGCTCCTCCGCGACGAGGGAGCCGCCGCCGAGAATCTCGCCCGCGTGCTGTCCGCCGGGCGGCTCGCTCCCGATCTGCTCATGCGCGCGCCCGAGGCCGTCGCCCTGCTCGGGGATGGCGACGGGAGCGGCGGCGGGAGGCGGGTCGGGCCGCGCGGGCGCGCCCAGCTGGAGCAGGAGATCCTCGCCGCGGTGGGGCGCGCCGAGAGCGCCGAGCAGGGCGTGACCGCCGCGCGTGGTGTGCGGCGGCGGGAGCTGTTCCGTACGGCCGCCGCCGACATCCTCGGGTCCTACGGGACAGAGGCGCAGCCCGCCGAGGCCGATCAAGGGGCCCTCGTGGACCTCGTCGGCGGTGCGGTGTCCGACCTCACGGGTGCGACGCTGGCCGGGACCCTGCGGGCCGTGGTGCGGGAGGGGTGGGGCGACACCCTGCCCACCCGGTTCGCCGTCATCGGGATGGGGCGGTTCGGGGGGCACGAGCTGGGTTACGGATCCGATGCGGACGTGCTCTTCGTGCACGAGCCCCGGGACGGGGTGGACGAGCGGGAGGCTTCTCAGGCCGCCGGCCGGGTGGTCGCCGAGATGCGGCGGTTGCTGGCCGTGTCCAGTGCGGACCCGCCTCTGTTGATCGACGCCGATCTGCGGCCCGAGGGGAAGTCCGGGCCGCTCGTGCGGACGCTCAAGTCGTACGCCGCCTACTACCGGCGGTGGTCGCTGGTGTGGGAGTCGCAGGCGTTGCTGCGGGCCGAGCCGGTGGCGGGAGACGCCGAGCTGGGGCGGCGGTTCGTGGAACTGGTCGATCCGTTGCGGTATCCGGTGGGCGGCCTGGGGGAGGAGGCCGTTCGGGAGATCCGGCGGCTGAAGGCGCGGATGGAGGCGGAGCGGTTGCCCCGGGGGGCCGATCCCAAGCTGCACACCAAGCTCGGGCCCGGGGGGTTGTCCGACGTGGAGTGGACCGTGCAGTTGCTTCAGCTGCGGCACGGGGCGGAGGTCGCCGGGCTGCGGACGACTCGGACTCGGGAGGCGCTGGGGGCGGCTCGGGAGGCGGGGCTGGTGTCCTCGGAGGACGCTTCGACACTGGACGAGGCGTGGGTGCTGGCCACTCGGGTGCGGAACGCCGTGATGCTGGTGCGGGGGCGGGCGGGGGACACGTTTCCCACGGAGCCACGGGAGCTGGCTGCGGTGGGACGGTATCTGGGGTACGGGCCGGGGCATGTGGGGGACATGCTCGACGCGTATCGGAGGACCGCTCGGCGGGCCCGGGGGGTCGTGGAGGAGCTGTTCTACGGGGCGTGAAGGCTCTGGGTGCGGTGCGGGTGCGGGTGCGGTGGCGGGGTGGTGGGGCCAGGGCGCCGCACACGGACACACGGCCCGGAGTGGGGTCGTGGACCGAGGGGGGACCGCGGTGCGCGGCGCCCGTACGGCCCCACCACCCCACCCCCTCCCGCCGTCGTCGCCTCCGGGATTCCCTCCGCCGTCCGGCGGCCTTCCGTCGTGGCTGCGGGCACGGTGGTGCGCCTCCCCTCGGGGGTGCGCCCCTGTGGGGAGGGCGCCCTACGCTCTCGCCGGCTGCCAGGCCGTGCGAGGCAGTGCGTGGGGCAGGGCGCCGTAGCACGTTCTCGCCACCGTGAGGCCGAAGGCCAGGCACCCTGCTCCGCCTACCGCGTCCAGCCAGAAGTGGTTCGCCGTCGCGACGATGACGATCAGCGTCGCGGCCGGATACAGCGCCGCCAGCACCCGTGCCCACGGGATCGTCGTCAGCGTGAAGACCGTCAGGCCGCACCACAGGGACCAGCCGATGTGCATCGACGGCATCGCGGCGTAGGGGTTCGACATGTGTTTGAGGTCGCCGGAGGCCATCGAGCCCCAGGTGTGGTGCGTCTGGACCGTGTCGATGAAGCGGCCCGTCGGCATCAGGCGCGGTGGGGCCAGGGGGTAGAGGTAGTAGCCGAGGAGGGCTACGGCCGTGGTGGCGAACAGGGTCAGGCGGGCCGCCGCGTAGCGGCCGGGGTGGCTGCGGTAGAGCCACACCAGGACGCCCACGGTGGCCGCGAAGTGCAAGGTGGCGTAGTAGTAGTTCATGCCGACGATCAGCCAAGTCGCCGAGTCGGCGGCATGGTTGACCGTGTGCTCCACGGCGATGCCGAGCCGGTGCTCGGCGCGCCAGATCTGGTCGGCGTTGCGCAGGGCCTCGGCCCGCTGTTCCGGGACCGCGTTGCGGATCAGCGCGTACGTCCAGTAGCTGACCGCGATCAGCAGCACCTCGAACCACAGCGGCGGGCGGCGCGGTGCGGAAGTTTCCGTGACCGGGTGCGGAAGGGCCTTTTCGGGGCCTTCCGGTCGCGTTCCGGACGTATCACCCATGGGCACAGAGTCTGCCAGAAGTGCGGCGGTCTTCCGTCGATCGTCCCCCGGTCCCGGGTGAGCCGCATGTTCTAGGCGCGGTGGCGGTCCCCGGGGGCCGACGCGGTGGAGCCGCGCACCACCAGTTCCGGCATGAACACGAACTCGCTGTGCGGCGCCGGGGTGCCGCCGATCTCCTCCAGCAGCGTACGCACCGCGGCCTGGCCCATCGCGGGCACCGGCTTGCGGATGGTCGTCAGCGGCGGGTCCGTGAAGGCGATCAGGGGCGAGTCGTCGAAGCCGACGACGGAGAAGTCGCGCGGGACCTCCAGGCCGCGCTGGCGGGCCGCGCGTATCGCGCCCAGCGCCATCATGTCGCTGGCGCACACCACGGCCGTGCAGTCGCGGTCCATGAGCGCGGTGGCCGCCGCCTGGCCGCCCTCCAAGGTGTAGAGGGAGTGCTGGACGAACTGGGTTTCGGTGGTTTCCGGGGGCAGGTCCAGTTGGTCCCGCATCGCGCGGACGAAGCCCTCTATCTTGCGCTGTACCGGCACGAACCGCTTGGGGCCCAGGGCCAGGCCGATGCGGGTGTGGCCCAGGGACGCCAGGTGGGTGACGGCCAGCGTCATCGCGGCGCGGTCGTCGGGCGAGATGAACGGGGCCTGGACCTTCGGCGAGAAGCCGTCGACCAGGACGTAGGGGACGCCCTGCGCGCGCAGCCGCTCGTAGCGCTCCATGTCGGCCGTCGTGTCCGCGTGCAGACCGGAGACGTAGATGATGCCCGCCACCCCGCGGTCCACCAGCATCTCGGTCAGCTCGTCCTCCGTGGACCCGCCGGGGGTCTGGGTGGCCAGCACCGGGGTGTAGCCCTGGCGGGTGAGGGCCTGGCCGATGACCTGCGCGAGCGCCGGGAAGATCGGGTTCTCCAGCTCCGGGGTGATCAGGCCCACCAGGCCCTCGCTGCGCTGCCGCAGCCGTACCGGACGCTCGTAACCGAGGACGTCCAGGGCCGCCAGCACGGACTGGCGGGTGGTGGCGGCGACGCCCGGCTTCCCGTTGAGGACCCGGCTGACGGTCGCTTCGCTCACCCCCGCCTGGGCAGCGATGTCGGCAAGCCGTGTGGTCACAGGAGTGGACTGTACCGGCTGCATCTCAGACTGCCCACCAGACGGCCGAGTCGCCGGGCAGGTCGGTGCTGGTGGCGCCCGGCTCCACGGGTGCGCTCGCCAGCAGGAGGGTGCCGGGGGTGGGCAGGGGGACCGGGGCGCCGGTCAGGTTCACCGTGCACACGAAGGAGCCCTCCGGGGTGTCGCGGCGGAAGGACAGCACTCCCTCGGGGGCGTCCAGCCAGGTGATCTGGCGGCCGGCGCCCAGGGCCGGGTGGTCGCGGCGGACGGCGAGCGCGCTGCGGTAGAACTCCAGCGTCGAGTTCGGGTCGCCCTCCTGCGCCTCGACCGTCAGGTGCTTCCAGTCGGCCGGCTGCGGCAGCCAGCTCGGGCCGCCCTCGACGGGCCCGAAGCCGAACGGGGCGGCCTCGCCGGACCACGGGATCGGCACCCGGCAGCCGTCGCGGGTGCCGTCCTGGCCGGAGGTGCGGAAGAACGCCGGGTCCTGGCGCACCTCGTCCGGCAGGTCCACCACCTCCGGCAGGCCCAGCTCCTCGCCCTGGTAGAGGTAGGCCGAGCCGGGCAGCGCCAGCATCAGCAGCGTCGCCGCCCGGGCCCGGCGCAGACCGCGCGCCGGATCGCCCTCCGCCAGGCGCGTGGAGTGCCGTACGACGTCGTGGTTGGACAGCACCCAGGTGGCCGGGGCGTGCACCGCGTTCATCGCCCGCAGCGAGCGGTCGATCACGTCGCGCAGGTCCGCGGCGTTCCAGCCGGTCGTCAGGTAGGAGAAGTTGAACGCCTGGTGCAGCTCGTCGGGGCGCAGGTACAGGGCACTGCGTTCCACCGTCGGCGTCCACGCCTCGGCGACCGCGATGCGCTCGCCCGTGTACTCGTCGAGGATGCGCCGCCAGCTGCGGTAGATCTCGTGCACGCCGTCCTGGTCGAAGTACGGCACCGCCTGCGTGCCCAGCAGTTTGACCTGCTCGTCGTGGCCGATGTCGGGCAGGCCCTCCGCCTTGACCAGGCCGTGCGCCACGTCGATGCGGAAGCCGTCGATGCCCAGGTCCAGCCAGAACCGCAGGATGGAGCGGAACTCGTCGTGGACGGCCGGGTGGTCCCAGTTGAAGTCGGGCTGCTCGGGCGCGAACAGGTGCAGGTACCACTCGCCGTCGGCCACCCGGGTCCAGGCCGGGCCGCCGAAGATGGACTCCCAGTCGTTGGGCGGCAGTTCGCCGTCCGCGCCCTTGCCGGGGCGGAAGTGGAAGCGCTCGCGCAGCGGCGAGCCGGGGCCCTCGCGCAGCGCCTGCTTGAACCACTCGTGCTGGTCGGAGCAGTGGTTGGGCACCAGGTCCACGATGACCCTCAGGCCCAGTGCGTGCGCCTCGCGGACCAGGTCGTCGGCGTCGGTGAGGGTGCCGAACATCGGGTCCACGGCCCGGTAGTCGGTGACGTCGTAGCCCGCGTCGGCCTGCGGGGAGGCGTAGAAGGGGGAGAGCCAGACGGCGTCGACACCCAGCTTCCTCAGGTACGGCAGCCGCGCGCGGATGCCGGGCAGGTCGCCCATGCCGTCGCCGTTGCCGTCGGCGAAGCTGCGCGGGTAGACCTGGTAGATGACCGCGTCGCGCCACCACTCCCGGCGCCCGGAGGCGGCGGCAGCGGCTTCGGTGGGGACGGTGTCGGTGACGTGCTGGGTCATGGATTCCCTTAAGGGTGCGGGGGGAACGACAGAGGCGCTTGCTGAGGGGGGCGGGCCGGGCGGCCGCGCGCTCATGCGGTCAGGACTTGGTGCCGCCGGCCGTCAGCCCGGAGACCAGGCTGCGCTGCACCAGCATGAAGACGATGGCCGCCGGGATGGTGATGATGATCGCCGTGGCGGAGGTCCACGCCCAGTCGGGGCGCTGGTCCTGCGCGAAGGTGCGGATGCCGACGGCGAGCGTGTAGTGGTCGGACTGCATGAACTGCGTCGCGTACGCCACCTCGCCCCAGGCGGTGAGGAAGCTGTAGAACGCGGTCACCGCCAGACCCGGCCTGGCCAGCGGCACGATCAGCCGCCAGAAGGTGCCGATCGGGGTCAGGCCGTCCACCCGGCCCGCCTCGTCTATCTCCTTGGGGATGGTGTCGAAGTAGCCCTTCATCATCCAGGCGCAGAACGGCACCGCCGTGGTCGCGTACGCGAGGATCAGCCCGAGGTAGTTGTCGAGCAGGTGCAGTTCGGACATCAGCAGGTACAGCGGCACGATCAGCACGATGCTCGGGAACATCTGGGTGACCAGGAACGTCCACATCAGCTGCCGGCTGCCCGGGAACTTCATCCGGGACACCGCGTACCCGGCGGTCGAGGCGAGGAAGACGCCGAGCACGGTGGTGCCGCCCGCCACGACGACGGTGTTCAGGAACCACTTCGCGAGGTCCGAATGGGCCAGTACGTCGCTGTAGTTGTGCAGGCTCAGATGCGAGAGGACCTGGCCCGGCTCCTGCCAGGCGTTCTTCGGGCCGAGCGAGATGAACAGGATCCACACCACGGGGAAGGCCGCGATCACGGTGGCCAGGATCAGCGTGCAGTGCAGGACGACCGAGGCCCAGGGGCTGCGCTCCTGGCGGCCGCGCACCCTGCGGGGTGCGGCGGCGGGCAGGGGGCGCGCGGGGGCGGCGGGCGTGACGGCGCCGGACTCGTGCGTTGCTGCGGTCATGACGAGGGCTCCTTACGCCTGCTCGGACTTCAGGGTGTTGCGGCGGTAGAAGGTCGAGAAGGCCAGCAGGAGAGCGAGGATGATGATGCCGTAGGTCGCCGCTCCCGCGTAGTCCGAGATTCCGGTGAAGGCCTTGTGGAAGGCGAAGGTGACCAGGATGTCGGTGTCGCCGGTGGTGTTGTTGCCCAGCAGCAGGTAGATGACGTTGAACATGTTGAACGTCCAGATGCAGCCGAGCAGGATCACCGTGTTCGACACCGGCTTCAGGCCCGGCAGCGTCACGTTCACGAACCGCTGCCAGGGCGAGGCTCCGTCCATCTCGGCCGCCTCGTACAGCTCCTTGGGGATGGACTGGAGCCCGCCGAGCAGCGCCACCATGTTGAACGGGATGCCGATCCAGACGTTGACCATGATGACGGCGACCTTCTGCGCCAGCGGGGTGCCGAGCCAGTTCTGCGCCGGCAGGCCGAAAGCCGTGATGATCTCGTTGAAGACGCCGTACTGCGAGTTGAGCATCAGCCGCCAGGCGAACACGCCGATGAACGACGGCACCGCCCACGGCAGGATCAGCATCGCCCGGTAGAAGCCCCGCAGCCGCATCTCGCGGTTGAGCAGCACCGCGAGCGCCATGCCGAGGCCCACCTGGAGCACGACGCAGGACACCGTCCACACGACCGTCCACACCAGCCGCGGGTAGAAGTCGCCGTCCGCGCCCGACAGGACGTGCCAGTAGTTGTCCAGGCCGACGAAGTCGTAGGTGGCCGGGCGGTGGAAGGCGCCGATGGTGGTGGCGACGTTCGACTCGTTCGCGTTCGTCAGCGACTGGTAGAAGCCGTAGCCCAGCGGATACAGGACCAGCACCGTGATGACGACGGCCACCGGGGCCACCATCGCCCACGCGTACCAGTACTTGTCCCAGGATCGCCTGAGGGCCGAGACGCGTGCGGGGCGCGGCGACGCACCGTCGCCGCGCGCTGTCTTGTTCGTTGTTCCGGTGCTCGCTGCGGTCGTCATCCTCATCGGCTCTTTCGCGGACGGAGTCGGGGTGGTTCCGCGAGCCCCGGGGAGCCCCGGACGGGGCGGCAGCGGGGAGGTCCTTCCCCGGGGCTGCGTGTCCTGCAACTGCCGTAGGGCCGCCGGGTGTCCGACGGCAGCCGTACGGCTACTGACCTTTCGGTCAGCCGATGGAGTAGCCGGGCAGGAGCTTCTGGAACTCCTTGGCGGTGGCGTCGAGGCCGTTCTTCACCGACTCGTCGCCCTGGAGGATCTTCACGTAGTTCTGCTGGAGCGGCGTGAACAGCGAGCCGACCTGCGGCAGGGCCACGCGCGGCCGGGCGGTCTTGTCGAGGATCGACTTGAAGCCGGCGACCTTCGGGTCGGAGGTGACCGCGGAGGTGTACGCCGACTGGCGGGTCGGCAGGGTGCCGGTGCCCTTGGCGATGGCGACCTGGCTCTCCGTGGACGTCATGAACTGCGTGAACAGGTAGCTGGCGTCCAGGTTGCCCGAGCCCTGGTACACGGCGAGGTTGTGGCCGCCGGTCGGGGCCTGCGCCCTGCCGCCGGCGCCGGCCGGGACGGGGGCGTAGCCGAGGTTGGCCTGGTCGCTCTTGAACGCCGTGCCGGACAGCGTGTCGGCCACCGACCACGGACCCTGGATCAGCATGGCGACCTTGCCGTTCTTGAAGGCCGCCTGCATGTTCTGGTACGCGTTGGCGAAGTCGACCTTCATCGACGCCTGGTCGTTGATCTGCTTCGCGGTGGTGAGGGCCTTCACCGCGGCGTCGTCGCTGATCGTGATCTTCTTCGCCGACGGGTCGGCCATGTCCGCGCCGTTGCTGTAGAGCAGCGGCAGCAGGAAGTAGGAGTCCGGGTTGACGTAGGTGCCGTACGCCCCGGTCTTCTCCTTGATGGTCTTGGCGTCGGCGATGAACTCGTCCCAGGTGGCGGGCGGGTTGGCGATGCCGGCCTGCTTGAGGAGCTTCTTGTTGTAGAGGAGGCCGAGGGTGTCGGTGACCGAGGGGACGCCGTACGTCTTGCCGTTGTACTTCGCGGTGTTCAGCGGCGTGGCGGCGAAGTCCGAGGTGTCCTTCAGGGCCGGGGTGCCGTCGAGCGGGGCGATGTAGCCCAGCGAGGCGTACTCGGCCATCAGCCCCACGTCCGTGCGCACGACGTCGGGGGCGCCCTTGCCGCTCTTGGCGGCGGACTTGAACTTCTGCTCGACGTCGGTGAACGGGACGCTCTGGAAGTTCACCTTGATCTTCGGGTACTTGGCCTCGAACTGCTTGACCAGGGCCTTGTACGTCGGGGCTTCGGTCGCCGCGTCGGAGGTGTCCCAGTAGGTGATCGTCCCGGAGACTTCCTTGGGGTCCTTCGGCTTGCTCGACGAGTCGTCGTCCGAGCCACCGCAGGCCGAGGCGGTGAGGGCGACCACGGTGACCGCGGCGGCGATCGATATGCCACGTCGCATATGAACTCCTAGATGAGGGTGCCCGGATCATCCCTTGGGAGGACCGCGGGTGCCGTCTGTCCCTATCGACGGCCGCCGGGCGCGGGAGGAACGTAGCAAGGCTGCAATCCCTTGCGAAAGACGTTGCAAGAAAATTTCCGCAAGATCCCGCAGACGTGACGCTTCCGTTACCGGCAGGTGTCCTGGCCTGCGCGGGGTCCGTCCGGCGGGGTCCGGCCGGTGGTCCGGTGGCGGTCCATGGCGGTCCGGGGAGCGGGGCTCGTCCGGGTCGGCCGCCCTCGTGCGGGGCGTCGCCGCCGGGGTGCGGCACGGTCGTGCGCGAAGGTGCGCTAAGGAAGGTAGCGGATTCACCGGGGGAGGGAACCCGTCGGTGCGCGGGTTCGCGCGCCCGACCGGTCCCCCGGCCGCTTTCCTGCACGCCTCGCCTGCGCGGGAGCGCGCCGACCGGCGTACGAGGGGCGGCACTTGACGGGGCGCGCGGAGGCCCCGGTGGCCGTTCGTGAAAGTTCTTGCCGTGCTTTGCAAGGCTCTTGCTGTAAGTGTTTCGGCGGCGATACGGTCGCGCCCGGCGTCCGGCCGCGAAGCCGCTGGCCCCTCGTCCGCGGTGCGGGCACGGACCCGATCGAGCCGTAGTCGCAAGGAGTTCTCGCCTGTGATACCGAGATGGCCGGCGCCCCCGGGGCGCCGCAACCCCCAGGGCGGACCGGGCCGGCGGGGCCGGCACAGCGGGCGGGTCGCGGCCGTCGCCGTCGCCGCGCTCGCCGCCGCCCTCGTCCAGCCGACGGCCGCGAAGGCGGCCGGCCCGCCCGCGCCCCCGTCGGACGCGTACCTCGCCGCACAGCCCGCCCGGCACGACGCCACGCGCGAACAGTTCTACTTCGTCATGCCGGACCGCTTCGCCAACGGGAACAGGGCCAACGACCGGGGCGGACTGACCGGCTCCCGGCTGGCCACCGGCTACGACCCCACCGACAAGGGCTTCTACCAGGGCGGCGACCTCAAGGGGCTGACCGACCGGCTCGACTACATCAAGGGCCTCGGCACCACGGCCATCTGGCTCGCGCCGATCTTCAGGAACCAGCCCGTGCAGGGTGCCGGCAAGGACGCCTCCGCCGGCTACCACGGGTACTGGATCACCGACTTCACGCAGGTCGACCCGCACTTCGGCACCAACGCGGACCTGACGAGGCTGATCGCCAAGGCGCACGCCAAGGGCATGAAGGTCTTCTTCGACGTCATCACCAACCACACCGCCGACGTCGTGGACTACACGGACCGGTCCCACGAGTACCTGTCCAAGGGCGCCTTCCCGTATCTGACCGAGGACGGCCGTCCCTTCGACGACGCCGACTACGCGAACGGGAACAAGAAGTTCCCCGCCGTCGACCCCTCGTCCTTCCCCCACCCGCCGACCGTCCCGGCCGCGAAGAAGAACGCCAAGGTTCCGGCGTGGCTGAACGACCCGACGATGTACCACAATCGGGGCGACTCCACCTACAGCGGCGAGAACGCCACCTACGGCGACTTCTCCGGCCTGGACGACCTGTGGACCGAGCGTCCCGAGGTCGTCAGCGGCATGGAGAAGATCTACGAGCGCTGGGTGAAGGACTTCGGCGTCGACGGCTTCCGCATCGACACCGTCAAGCACGTGAACATGGAGTTCTGGACGCAGTGGGCGACCGCGCTCGACGCGTACGCCGCCCGGCACGGCCGCAAGGACTTCTTCATGTTCGGCGAGGTCTACTCCGCCGACACCTCCGTCACCGCGCCCTACGTCACCCGGGGCCGCCTCGACGCCACGCTCGACTTCCCCTTCCAGGACGCGGCCCGCGCCTACGCCTCCCAGGGCGGCAGCGCCAAGAGGCTCGCGAGCGTTTTCGGCGACGACTACAAGTACACGACCGACAAGGCCAACGCCTACGAGCAGGTCACCTTCCTCGGCAACCACGACATGGGCCGCATCGGGTACTTCCTCAAGCAGGACAATCCGAAGGCGACCGACGCCCAGCTCCTGGCCAAGGACAAGCTGGCCAACGAGCTGATGTTCCTCAGCCGCGGCAACCCCGTCGTCTACTACGGCGACGAACAGGGCTTCACCGGCGCCGGCGGCGACAAGGACGCCCGCCAGACCATGTTCGCCTCGAAGGTCGCCGACTACCTCGCCGACGACGAGATCGGCACCGACCGCACCCACGCCAGTGACGCGTACGACACCAAGGCGCCGCTGTACCGCCAGATCGCCGGGCTGGCCAAGCTCCGCAAGGACAACCCCGCCCTCACCGACGGGGTCCAGACCGAGCGGTACGCGGCCGACGGCCCCGGCGTCTACGCCTTCACCCGCACCGACGCCCGCAGCGGCGCCGAGTACGTCGTCGCCGTCAACAACGCCGACCAGGCGAAGACCGCCGCCTTCACCACCGGCTCCGCGCGCATGACCTACCGCGGCGTCTACGGCACCAAGGCGTCCGTCGCCTCCGACGCCGACCGCGGGGTGTCCGTCACCGTCCCGGCCGGAGCCGCCGTCGTCCTCAAGGCGACCGGCCGTCTCGAGGCCCCGGCCGCCGAGCCGGCCCTCACCGTGACCGCGCCCGCCGCGGGCGCCACCGGCACCGTGGACCTCAGCGCCGACGTCACCGGCGGACAGCTCGACCGGGTCGTCTTCGCCGCCCAGGTCGGCAACGGCCCCTGGAAGGTCCTCGGCTCCGCCGACCACGCCCCCTACAAGCTCACCCAGACCCTCGACACGACCGTGCCCGCCGGTACCGCACTGCGCTACAAGGCGGTCGTCGTCGACTCGGCCGGGCGCACCGCGAGCGCCACCGCGGCCTCCACCACCGGCACCCCGCCGGCCCCCGAGGTCCCCACCGCCTCCTCCCGCGACTACGCGGTCGTCCACTACCGGCGCACCGACGGCGACTACGACGGCTGGGGCCTGTACGCCTGGGGCGACCTCGCCGACGGCGAGGCGACCACCTGGCCCGCCGCCCACCCCTTCACCGGCCGTGACGCCTACGGCGCCTTCGCCTACGTGAAGCTGAAGCCCGGCGCCTCGAACGTCGGCTTCCTCGTCATCGACAAGGACGGCGACAAGGACGTCTCCGCCGACCGGTCCATCGACGTCACCAAGACGGGCGAGGTGTGGATCGAGCAGGGCCAGGACGCCGTGCAGACCACCCGGCCCGCCGGCTACCCCGCGCAGGACACCGCCAAGGCCGTCCTCCACTACCACCGCGCCGACGGCGACTACGACGGCTGGGGACTGCACGTGTGGACCGGCGCGGCCGAGCCCACCGACTGGGCGAAACCCCTCGCGCCGGTGAAGACTGACTCCTATGGCGCGGTCTTCGAGGTACCGCTCACCGACGGTGCCACCTCACTCAGCTACATCCTCCACAAGGGCGACGAGAAGGATCTGCCCACCGACCGGTCCCTCGACCTCAAGGCGGCGAACGGCCACGAGGTGTGGCTGGTGAGCGGGCAGGAGCAGCCCCTGCTGCCGCAGCCCGAGGGCAGCGCCGCCGCCCTGGACCTGACCACCTCCAAGGCGGTCTGGATCGACCGGGACACGGTCGCGTGGAACGGCTCGGCGGCCGCCGCCTCCACCCAGCTCCTGTACTCGCGCGACGGCTCCATCACCGTCAAGGACGGGACGCTGACCAGCGACGACGAGCGGTGGCTGCGGCTGGAGAAGACCACGCTCACCGACGCGCAGAAGACGAGGTTCCCGCATCTGAGGGACTACACCGCCTACTCCGTCGACCCGCGCGACCGCGCCCGGGTCACCGAGGCCCTGCGCGGCCAGGTCGTCGCCTCCCAGCGCGCCGCTGGGGGCACCTCCCAGGCATCGAGCACCGGGGGAGGGGCCGTGCTCACCGCCACCGGCGTCCAGCTCGCCGGGGTCCTCGACGACGTCTACGGCACCGCCGCCGCCAAGGCGAGCCTCGGTCCGGTCTTCCGTGACGGGCGGCCCACACTGAGCGTGTGGGCGCCGACCGCGCAGAGCGTGGCGCTGGAACTGGACGGCAAGACCGTCGCCATGCGCCGCGACGACACCACCGGCGTCTGGTCCGTCACCGGCCCGGCCGCCTGGCGGAACAAGCCGTACCGGTACGTCGTCACCGTGTGGGCGCCCTCCGTGCGCAGGATCGTCGTCAACAAGGTCACCGACCCCTACTCGGTCGCCCTCACCGCGAACAGCGAGCGCAGCCTCCTCGCCGACCTGGACGACAAGGCCCTCGCCCCCAGCGGCTGGGCGGACCTCGCCAAGCCCAAGGCCGTACCGCTGCGGGACGCGCAGATCCAGGAACTGCACATCCGCGACTTCTCCGTCGCCGACCCGACCGTCCCGGCCAGGGACCGGGGCACCTACCTCGCCTTCACCGACACCGGCGGCGACGGCAGCAAGCACCTGCGCGAGCTGGCCAGGGCCGGCACCTCCTACGTGCATCTGCTGCCGGCCTTCGACATCGCCACCATCCCCGAGAAGAAGGCCGACCAGGCCGGCCCCGGCTGCGACCTCGCCGCCTACGCCCCCGACTCCGACCAGCAGCAGGCCTGCGTCGCCAAGACGGCCGCCAAGGACGCCTACAACTGGGGCTACGACCCCTACCACTACACGGTCCCCGAGGGCTCCTACGCCACCGACCCGGACGGCACCGCCCGCACCGTGCAGTTCCGGCAGATGGTCAAGGCCCTCAACCAGGACGGCCTGCGCGTCGTCATGGACGTCGTCTACAACCACACCGCGGCCAGCGGGCAGGACGACACCTCCGTCCTCGACCAGGTCGTGCCCGGCTACTACCAGCGGCTGCTCGCCGACGGATCGGTCGCGAACAGCACCTGCTGCGCCAACACCGCGACCGAGAACACCATGATGGGCAAGCTCGTCGTGGACTCGATCGTCACCTGGGCCAGGGAGTACAAGGTCGACGGCTTCCGCTTCGACCTCATGGGCCACCACCCCAAGGCCAACATCCTCGCCGTCCGCAAGGCCCTCGACGCGCTCACCCCGGAGAAGGACGGCGTCGACGGCAAGAAGATCATCCTGTACGGCGAGGGCTGGAACTTCGGCGAGGTCGCCGACGACGCCCGCTTCGTCCAGGCCACCCAGAAGAACATGGCCGGGACCGGCATCGCCACCTTCTCCGACCGGGCCCGCGACGCGGTGCGCGGCGGCAGCCCCTTCGACGCCGACCCCGGCGTCCAGGGCTTCGCCTCCGGCCTCTACACCGACCCCAACTCCTCCACCGCCAACGGCACGAAGGAGGAGCAGAAGGCCCGGCTGCTGCACTACCAGGACCTGATCAAGGTCGGTCTGAGCGGCAGCCTCGCCGAGTACCGCTTCACCGACAGCGACGGCAAGGAGATCACCGGCGCCGGGATCGACTACAACGGCGCGCCCGCCGGATACGCGGACGCCCCCGGCGACGCCCTCGCCTACGCCGACGCCCACGACAACGAGTCGCTGTTCGACGCGCTGACCTACAAGCTGCCCGCCTCGACGTCCGCCGCCGACCGGGCCCGGATGCAGGTCCTCGCGATGGCCACGGCCGCGCTCTCCCAGGGGCCGGCGCTCTCCCAGGCCGGCACCGACCTGCTGCGCTCCAAGTCGCTGGACCGCAACTCCTTCGACAGCGGCGACTGGTTCAACGCCATCCACTGGAACTGCGCCGACGGCAACGGCTTCGGCCGCGGCCTGCCCATGGCCGCCGACAACCAGGACAAGTGGCCCTACGCCAAGCCGCTGCTGTCCTCCGTCACGGTGGGCTGCCCGCAGATTGGGGGCGCCTCGGCCGCCTACCGGGACCTGCTGCGCATCCGTACGACGGAGCAGGCGTTCTCCCTCGCCACGGCCGCACAGGTGCAGGACCGGCTGTCCTTCCCGCTGTCCGGCAAGGACGAGACGCCCGGGGTGATCACCATGCGGCTGGGCGACCTGGTCGTGGTGTTCAACGCGACGCCCCAGCGGCAGGAACAGCGCGTCGCGGCGCTGGCCGGGGCAGGTTACCGGCTGCACCCGGTGCAGGCCTCGGGTGCCGACCCGGTCGTGAAGACCTCCGCCTACACGGCGGCGACCGGCACGTTCACCGTCCCGGCGCGCACGGTGGCGGTGTTCACGCGGGGCGCGTGAGGTACCGGAGCGGTGGAGGGGGGCGGGCCGTGAGACGGTCCGCCCCCCTTCTCCGGTCGCGAACTAGGGTGGGCCGACGCCGTGGAACACCAGACGCCGCAGAACACCAGGAGTGGAGCTCCCATGCCCCAGATCACCGTCGACTACTCGGCCGAGCTGGCGGACGCCTTCGACCGGCCCAGGTTCGCGCGGGCGCTGCACGAGGCCACCGTGGAGATCGCCGGCGCCCGGCCGCCCGCCTGCAAGACACTGTTCCGCCCGGCCGGGGAGACCGTGGTCGGTCCCGACAGCGACGGGCACGCCGTCGTCCACGTGCACATCGGACTGCTGGCCGGCCGCACCCCGGAGACCAAGGCCGAGCTGACGGAGGCCGCGCTGGAGCTGTTGCGGCGGTATGTGAAGCCCGGCGGGGAAGCGATGCTGCACGCCTCGGCCGAGGTGAGCGACCTCGACCCGTCCTACCGGAAGTTCGAGCGAGAGTAACGCCCCGCCGGTACGGGCGGTCAGGGGGACGCGAGGGTGATGAGGCGGCCGGCCAGGTCCGTGAAGGGGTTGTCGGCCGGTTCCGTCGCGAAGACCCGGTGCAGCAGCGCGGTCAGCTCCTCGTCGCGGGCGGCGGCGACGGCGGCGAGCGCGGCGAAGTCCTGCACCAGCTGGACCTCCAGCTCGGCGCGCGGGATGCGGCGGCCGTCGAGCCAGATCAGCGCCGTCGACTCGGCCAGCGAGATCCACGAGCGGACGACCACCTCCAGCCGGGCGGGCGGGTCCTGGACCTGGAGATGGGCGAGGATCTGCTCGTAGGCGGCCTGCCGGACCGAGTCGATGAGCGCGTTGGTGGTGGTGGAGCCGACCGCCGGGCCGCCGCGCATCAACGCCGAGAAACCCGGCCCGTGTTCGTCCACGAAGTCGAAGAAGCGGCGCATCACCCGCAGCAGCCGCGCCCCCAGCGGACCCTCGTGCGGCTCCACGAACCGGCCGGCCAGATCCTCCGAGGCGCGCTTCAACGCGGCCTCGTACAAGCTGAGTTTGCCGGGAAAATAGTGGTAGACCAGCGGGCGGGAGATGCCTGCCGCCGCCGCTATCTCGTCGATGGACACGTCGTCGGGCGAGCGGCGGCTGAACAGTTCGAGGGCGACGCCGATCAACTGCTGCCGTCGTTCCTCGACTCCCATTCTGCGGCGGACCCCGGTAGTCATACCGACACCCTACCGACCAGGGCCGGAACCGGAACCGGCCGGTGGGGTGCGGGCGGTACGGGGCGGGCCCTAGCGCAGCATGTGCACGGTCCGGCCGTCGTCCAGCGTTCCCTTCAGCTCCGGCCGCAGACCCTTCTTCGCGGGTACGGCCAGCACATTGCCCTGGGCGGTCGCGGTCACGCCGTTCGAGGCGGTGATCGACTCCGTGTGGGAGCCGCCGGCGGCCAGCAGGTACCAGGAGCCCGCCTTCGACTTCCACAGCGCCCCGGCCAGCACCTGCGGATCGCGCGCCCCGCACGCGGTGACATCGGCGGAGCGGGCCACCGCCGCCCCGTACCGCACGGTGGGGACGCGGAGCTGGGCGAGCACCTGGGAGCCCGTGCCGCGCCAGGTGTCGGCGCGGGTGCACACCCATGTGGCCGTGCCGCTGTCGTCGGGCAGGTCCTGCTCGGCGTACTGCCAGGCGTTGACCGACCGCACCCCCTGGGAGCGCAGCACCGACAGTGAGCAGGCGAACGGCGCCCAGGTGCGCCCGGCCGCCGCGCTCGACGCCTCGTGCGTCGCGGTGGGGCGGCCGGTGGTGAGGCGGGCGGGCGTCAACTCGCCCAGATCGCCGAGGACGTACGCCCCGAAGTCGCCGGTGAGGCGCAGCGCGGGCCAGGAGGTGCAGGCGCCCGCGCGGGCGGCCGGGCCGGCCAGCGGTGCGGTGACGCCGTCCTTCAGCGTGAGCGCCGCCGGCTCGGACCCGGCGGTGCGCAGATCCTGCCGCGCGGCCTTCTTCACCCACGGGGCCGTCAGATAGCGGACGTTGCCGTCGGCGCGGTTCAGCACCACCGCGGCGGCCTCCGCCCCGGACGCTCCGTCCACGCGGGCGAGGTCCAGCGCGACGCCGGACGCGGAGCCCTTCGGCTCGGCGTAGCGGGCGATGCGCAGGCCGTCGTGGAGCAGGACGACGCGGGCGCCGTCGACGTCGCCCGCGTACAGCAGTTGCGGAGGGCCCGCGGGGCCGCCGGTGGCGGTGCCGGGGGTGGCGGACAGCCGGACGTCGCCGCCGGGGCGGGCCCAGACGGCGAGGGCACGGCGCAGCAGGGCGGTGTCGCCGGTGCGGTCGCCGCGCGCGGGCCACGCGGTGAAGTCCAGCCGCGCCGAGGTCCGCCACGCGGTGGGGGGGACGCGGATCAGCTTCGCCGGGTCGAGGGCGGCCTCGGCGGAGGCGTTGCGCGCGTAGACGGGGGCGGCGGCGCCGTTCGGGCCCCAGCCGCCGGCGGGCAGCGCGGTCAGCGTGCCGCACACGGCGACGGCCGCGGCGGCGGCGAGCACCGCCTTGCCGCGCTGCCTGCGCCGCAGCAGGTCGGTGGGGCGGGCCTGGAGCGAGCAGGGGTCGAACTCGGGTGAGGCGAGCAGCGCGGTGCGGTCCGGGACGCGCTCGGCCTGGCGCACGGCGGCCCCGGGGTCGGCGACGCCCGCTGCCGACAGCACCCGGAGCACGGCGTCCTCGGGGAGCTGCTCCAGACCGCGCAGCACGTAGGCGGCGCGCGCCGGGGCGGACAGGGCGGCGAGCTGCTGGTCCAGGGCGAGTTCGTCGGCGCCGCCGGAGCGCGGGAAGAGCTTCAGGCCCCACACCTGGGGCATCAGCGGAGGCAGGTGGACGCGGCGGGAGCGCGCGGCGCGGCGGCGGAGCGGGTCGGCCGCGAGCGCCGTACGGACCACACGGACGCGCAGGAACGCGTAGGCCGGGTCGGCGCCGGGGCCCGCCGTGCCGTCCGGCGTGACGGCGGTGGCGGGGCGGCCCCGCGGCAGGGCGCGCTGGACCAGGGAGTGCGCGGTCAGCACCCGGCGGCCGCGGCCGAGGACCGGGGGCAGCAGCAGATAGGCGAGCCGGACGAGCCGCGGGTAGTGCTCGACGAGCGCGGCCTCGGCCCGCCCGACGTCGAGGACCGGCGCGGAGGCGGACGGGGGGCGCGGGGCGACATCCTGTGACTGCACGTTCAGCAGAACGAGCGCATGGGCGGTTGGTCACCGCCGGGGGCGGCCCGTCAGCCCTTCGGCCGTGCCCTTCGGCCGTGCCGTCCGGCCGTGCGCTCGGCCGGTCCGTCCGGGTGCCGTCAGCCTTCCGGTTCGACCAGCAGGCGGGCGTAGTTCGCCGTGGAGCGCTGGTAGCGGGGCAGGTGCGGGGCGAGGGCGCCGAGGGTGAGGGACAGGGCCTCGCGTTCGCGGCCTAGGTCGGCCAGGCACAGGGCCAGGAAGGCGCGTACGGCGTCGTCCAGCTCGTCGGAGGGGCCGACCAGTTCGGGGGTGAGCAGCTTGACGCCCTCCTCCGGCCGGCCGGTGTTGCGCAGCGAGCTGGCGAGCTGGATCCTGGCGCGGCGGCCCCGGTAGCCGTCGAGCCCGCCGTCCAGCGCCGCCCGGTACAGCGGCACGGCCCGGTCCGAGTGGCCGGTGGAGTCCCAGGAGCAGGCCTGCTCGAACAGGCCGACGGGGCTGCCGGGCGGCAGCTCGGCGACCAGCGCGTCGATCACCGCCCGGAACTCGGCGGCGCGGTCCTCGGAGTAGTCGTCGAGGCGGGCCCAGGCGGCGGCCACGCGGTCTTCCCAGTCATCGTTCACCGGCCCACTCTCGCACAGGTGTGCCGGTGGGCCCATGGGTTTGAGCAGGGCGCCCGGCACGGCCGTATGGAGGGGGACGGCATGGACGGGAACCGGGCGCCGCCGGAGGCGACCCGCCGGAAAGCGGAGGAACAGATGAGGGTGACACGGCCGATGCTCGCGGTGGCCGGCGCGGCGGCGGTGCTGGCGCTGGCGGGCTGCGGTGCCGGCGGGGACGGGGCGGCCAGGGTGCCGCCGACGGCGACCGGCAGCCTGGAGAGCCTGGCCGCCGAGGTGAAGTGCAGGCCGGACATCCAGACCGACGCCGACACCATCCGCCAGGCGATCTGCGCGGGCTCCGGCGGGAGGTTCGTCCTCGCCACCTTCTCCACCGACCGCGGCCAGCGCGAGTGGATCGACGAGGCGAAGGACTACGGCGGCTTCTACCTGGTCGGCCGCAAGTGGGTCGCCGTCGGCGACGACGGCGTGGTCCACGCGCTGCGCGGCACCCTCGGCGGCGAGGTGGAGATCGGCGCCGACCACCACGCGCACACCGGCTGACGTCACCGCACGCGAGAGGCCGGTGGCGGGTCCTCCCGCCACCGGCCTCTCGCCGTACCGGCCGGGTGCGGCTAGCACGTCCGCCCGGAGTTGAGGCAGTTGGCGATCTTGTTCGCCAGGCCGTTCTTGGTCACGGCGATGAAGTCGTCGTGGTCGGTGACGGCCTTGTGCAACTGCTCGGGGAAGCCGTCGACGGCGTAGGCGTTCTTCACCTGGCCGTTCTGGACCACCGGCTGCGGCACGCTGTAGACCAGCCGCATCGTCAGCTGCGGGATCGCCTTGAAGCCGTTCTGGCAGCGGCCGGAGGCGTCGGCGAAGGCGACGTGGGTGCGGTGGTTGGCGCTGTCGACGTTCTGGCCGTCCCAGCAGCTCTGGAAGGCGAACGTGCGCACCACGTCGCTGCCGCGCGGGCAGATCGGGTACTTGTCGGTCAGCTGGACCTTGTTCTCGAAGCCGGTGCAGCTCCAGTGCGCGTTGGCGTTCGCCGTGCCGTTGGTGAAGGCCTTGGCGTCGCCGGTGATGATGCGCAGGAACTGCGGCATCGCCACGACCTTGCCGGTGGGGTTGCCGACGTACTTGATCTGCGCCTGCTTGGCGACCAGGATCCGGCCGACGTTGCCCTCCTTGCCGCCGCCGTCGGCGTTCTGGTCGAAGTCCTGCGTGCCGTCCTGCACCCGCACCACGGGCCAGTAGTAGGCCGACAGGTCGTTCTTGTTCTGGCAGCTGGAGCCGCCCTGGAGGAAGGTGTCGTTCGAGGAGAACGCGTTGACCTTCTGGTTCCCGACGTAGTCGTGCAGGTGGTGGGCACCGTTGGTCACGCCGGGGGCCACGATCACGTTGTCGGTGTTGTGGTTGCCGTTGGCGTTGACCCCGCAGCGGGTGGTGAACGTGCCGGTGGAGGCGTTGCGCATCCGGCGCGGCTTGGCCGGGACGTTCGCCTGGACCTTGGTGATGTCGACGAAGTCCGCGGCGGAGGGGCCGTTGCCGGCCTGACCGCCGTTGTTCTGCTGCTGGCCGCCGCCGCCCTGCTGGCCGCCCTCGCCACCCTGCTGACCGCCGTTCATGCCGCCGTTGTCCTGCTGGCCGCCGCTGTTCTGGCCGCCGCCCTGCTGGGCGCCGCCGCCGTCCGTCTGGTTGCCGGCGGCGGGGGATCCGGTGCACGAGGTCAGGCTGTCCAGGTCGCCCGGGGCGGTGCCGCCGGCCCGGTTGATCTCCAGCCTGATCCGGTCGAAGATCACCTTCCGGCGGTCCTTGAGCGGGCCCAGGATGCTGTTCTGGACGAAGCTCGCGTCGCGGGCCTGCGCGTCCCGCGTGGTCGCCAGGCGCTGGTAGGCCTCGGTGATCTGGCGGTCGAGATTGGCCAGTTCGCCGTCGACCTCGGTGCGGGCCCGGCCCGGCACGTCGGTGAGCTTCTGGCCGACGTCCGGGCAGGAGATCGTCGCCACCTGCGCGCCGGCTGCCTTGGTCCGGTTGCCCCACGCGTCGTCGTGCGACTCGTGGGCGGATGCGTAGAAGTTCGCCCAGATCAGCCCGCCCCCACCGAGCGCTAGGGCCGCCGCTGCTGCGATGGCCTTGGTGGCCGGCGACGTACGGCGTTTTCGTGTGTTGCGTCCCATGGAACTCCTCTGACTTCCTTGGCGGGGCAGCATCGAGGCGCCCGACAGGAGTGAAGCGGCCCCCTTCCATACGGACGCCGCCTCGGAGGTGTTCAACAGAAACGCGAATCGGCGGCCGGCTCAGCGGTCGCGGTCGAGATGCGCCAGTACGGCCAGAACACGGCGGTTGTCGTCGTCCGAGACCTCGAGTCCCAGTTTGGCGAAGATGTTGGAGGTGTGTTTCGCGATCGCCCGTTCCGTCACCACGAGTTGGGCGGCGATCGCCGTGTTGGAGCGGCCCTGCGCCATCAGCTCCAGCACCTCCAGCTCGCGCGGGGTGAGTCGCGACAGCGGCCGGTCCCGGTCCGAACTCCGGGCCAGCAACTGCTGGATGACCTGCGGGTCCATGGCGGTGCCGCCGGCCGCGACCCGGCGTACCGCGTCCACGAACTGGGCCGCGTCGAACACCCGGTCCTTCAGCAGGTACCCCACCGCTCCGCTGCCGTCGGCCAGCAACTCCCGTGCGTACAGCTGCTCCACGTGCTGGGAGAGGACCAGTACCGGCAGCCCCGGCCGCTCCCGGCGGGCGCGCAGCGCGCACTGGAGCCCCTCGTCGGTGTGCGTGGGCGGCAGCCGTACGTCGACCACCGCCACGTCCGGATCCAACTCGGCCAGCGCGCGGTCGAGTTCGGGGCCGGATTCGACGGCGGCCGCGATCTCGAAGCCATGGGCCTCCAGCAGCCGGACCAGCCCGTCGCGCAGCAGGAAGAGATCTTCGGCTAGGACAACGCGCACGGAATCTCCATGGTCGCCATGGTGGGACCGCCCGCGGGACTGCTGACGGCCAGGACGCCGTCGAATGTACCGAGCCGCCGCTCGACCCCCGCGAGCCCCGAGCCCGGCGCGATCGCGGCGCCGCCCCTGCCGTTGTCGGTGACGGCGATGCGCAGCATGCCGTCGGCATGGTGCAGATCGACCCAGACGCGGTCCGCGCCGGAGTGCTTGACGGCGTTGGTGAGCACCTCGCTGACCGCGAAGTACGCCGCCGACTCCACCGGCGCGTCGGCGCGGCCGGCCAGGTCCACGCTCACCTCCGTGGGGATCGGCAGCCGTAGCGCCAGCGCCCGGACGGCGTCGCCCAGTCCGCGTTCGGCGAGGACCGGCGGGTGGATGCCGCGCACCAGGTCGCGCAGCTCGCCGAGGGCCTCGGCGGAGTTCTTGCGGGCCTGCGCGATCAGCCGTCGGGCCTGCTCCGGGTCCGTGTCGATCAGCGACTCCACGGTGCTCAGGTCCATGCCCATGACGACCAGCCGGGCCTGCGCCCCGTCGTGCAGATCGCGCTCGATGCGCCGCAGCTCGGCGGCCGAGGTGTCGACGGCGTCGCGCCGGGTCTCGGTCAGCTTCTCCACCCGGCGGGTCAGCTCGGCCGCGTACGCGGGGGCGAGCTGGCTCCTCGTGAGCCGGAAGTGGGCGCGGACCAGCGCCGGGTTCCAGCGCAGCGCGGCGGCGAGCCAGCCGCAGCCGACGGCGCCCGCGGCCAAGGCGCTGGCCTGCCCGGTGACCGGCACGAACTGGTACCAGTACCGGCCCTCCGCGGCCACCAGCGGCCGCCACAGCCCTGCCGCCAGCAGGAGGCCCAACACGCCCTCGGCGAGCATGCCGGGCGCGAGCACGGCGACGGCCGCGCCCGCCACCTCGTCCACGAACAGCCAGCGCAGGTCCCGCCAGGTCGCCGGATCGCCCAGCATCAGCCAGGTGAGCCGCGGCCCGGCGGCCGGCCGGCCGTCCGCGGACCGCGGCAGCGGGCGGTACCGGGCGGCGGGGATCCGTACGTCCGACCAGCGGGTGGCCAGCGCCCTGCGCCGCTCCGCGTGGGAGCGCACCAGGAACAGGACCGGCGGCGTGGTCAGCAGACCGACGCCCAGCGGGACGAAAGCGATCGACAGGACCGCCAGCAGCAGGAGCCCGAGCGAGGCCGTCCAGCCCATCAGCGCGAGTCCCAGCCCCCGCACGCCCGCCACCAGCGCGTCCTTCACCCGTACCCCGTGCATGACCCCACCCCTCCCGGTTCGGGACCAGTCTGCCGGGTGCGGGAGCGCGGGTCAGGGGGGTGCGGCCCCGGGCCACGGGTGTACCTGACGCCACCGCCCCGCCCCGCGCCGCGCCCGCCCGGCGCGGGGCGGTGGGGCCTGGCGGCCGGGGCGGTGGCGTGCCCTCGGCGGCCGACGAGACCGCTCGGGCGGTCCGCCGGTCCGCCGGTCCGGAGACAGGTGCCCGGCGTCCTCGGGAAAGGGCCGGGGCCCGCGGCCGGGACGCGCGGGCGCGGGCGCCCGGCGGGGCGGCCCGTTCGGGACCGGGGACTGTGCCTGCCCGGCGGGGCGGGGGGAGGCACGGTGTTCGGGCGTGAACGTGGAGGCGCCGCCGTACTCGCCGCCCGTGGAGAAGCCCTGGACCAGCCGGAACAGGATCAGCAG